>CANQOP010000006.1 GCA_947625485.1 uncultured Clostridia bacterium
AGAAAATCGTAATTTCACAAAAGATAATATTGAGTTATCTTCTATTAATTTTCATTAATAATATGAATAGAATCTTGTATTATTATCCTGTGTACTATTTTAACATTTTTCGGTTTTTTCTTCTATAAAAAGTCAAGATTTGGATGTAGAAAATAAGAGTCGCTTTTTGGTGAAAAGGCACTAAAAAACACACACTTTTTTGTGAACACTTACAAATCTGTTGATAATTCAATATTTAAGTGGACTAAAACTAAATGTCATAGCATAATTAAAATATCAATAATCAAGGAGTTATGACATTATGGGAAACATACAATTCGATTTAGAAGTAAATCAATATCTAAATTTTTGTTTTCATAGAAAGAATCTAGACAAAAAGACTATTAAATCTTATTCTATTGATTTAAAACAATTTGAAAACTTTAACAATCAAAACAATCTGGAATGGCGATGTAAATCTGCTATAGAAAGCTACATTGAATCTTTGCATACTCAGTTTAACCCCAAAAGCGTAAAAAGAAAAATCGCCTCAATAAAGGCGTTCTTTCATTATTTGGAGCTTGAAGAAATTCTCGAAATTAATCCATTTCACAAAATTCAGATTAAATATAAAGAACCATTTATACTTCCTAAAACTATACCACTCAAAAATATAGAAACCATAATAAGTTTTGCTTACTTAAATTATAAAAAGGCTAATACAAATTACGCCAAGAAAACAAGATTAAGAAATGCGCTAATACTGGAATTGCTATTTGCAACGGGTATGCGTATATCTGAACTATGCTCTTTAAAGATAGAACAAATTGACCTTACTGAATATATAATCAAAATCTACGGAAAAGGATCTAAGGAAAGACTTATTCAAATATGTAATCATAACGTACAAGAACTGCTACAAAAATACATAAAAGAAAGAGCCCAAGATATTAGCAATAATGATTATTTGCTCATTAACAGATTACATAATAGGTTATCCGAACAGTCAGTTCGTAACATGATAACTAATTATGCAAAACAGTCAGGCATAACATTACATATAACCCCGCACATGTTTAGACACTCCTTCGCCACACTTTTATTGGAAGAAGATGTTGACATACGATACATACAGCAAATGCTTGGACATAGTTCCATTACTACAACACAGATTTACACTCATACAAGTATAAATAAGCAAAAAAGTATTCTTACTATTAAACATCCAAGAAACAATTTAAACATAGGAATATAAAACCTTACTTACAATAACCAACAATAAAACAACCCTAATACTAACAGAATTATGTGCTGCTATTTGATATAATAACGGTAATTTTGTTTTAAGGTTGGTTTTTGATTTGAAAGAATTTACTTGTTGTTTTACCGGACATAGAACATTACCAAAGGATAAACTATCGGATATTTCCGCTTGTTTAGAACACGTTATTATAAAATATATAAACGAAGGGTATCGATATTTTGGTACAGGTGGGGCATTGGGATTTGACACTCTTGCGGCTGAAACAGTATTAAGGCTAAAGAACAAGTATCCTTACATTAAGTTAATTCTTGTTCTACCTTGCTTATCTCAAACCAAAGGTTGGAACAAGTTTGATGTTGATAGGTATAATTATATTAAAACACAAGCAGATAAGATTGTTTATACCTCAAAAGAGTATACAAGTGACTGTATGTTTAAAAGGAATCGTCATCTTGTTAATCACAGCAGTTTGTGCATCTGTTACTTATCAAGGAATTCGGGTGGCACAGCATACACTGTTGATTACGCAATAAGGAATAATATAAAAATAGAAAACATCGCAAATCTGCTCATTTGATAAAGGCACAACAGACAAGGATGTGCTTGCCTGTTGTGCGCTTTACATATTATTGATTTAGTCTTCTTTTAAGATTAGCTTTTGCTCTGTAAACAGAGCGCTGTACACATTGATAGTCACAGCATTCCTCCTTTCCGATTTGTTTAAAAGTTTTAAATTCAAAATAGTATTTAATCAATCTGCGCTTTTGAGTTTCCGGTAATTCTTCTATTGCTTTATATAACAATTGAGAGTCCCAAAGTTTTTCAAAAGTGGTATCTACAGATTCAACTTGTTTAATGCTTCGTCTTTCAATTGTAGATTCAGATAGATCAGAATGTTCAATGTGTCTATCATATTCATTCATTTCAGAAATATCTTCCAGCTCGAATGTATTAAAGCAGCTATAAACCTGTTCTGACACCTCAATCTTTTGCATTATAGAATTTGAATCAGTAAACAAAATATAAAACCTACCGTTTTCTTTATGTAATGTGTATGGATTATCCTTATACTTTCTTCTTTTAGGACGTTTGTCCATTATTATTCCTCCAATCAATTTGAATTTTGATAATCCAGATTAATTGGGGGACTTCTGTTCCTACATAGCATTTTGCCCTTTCTGCTTTTAACGCAAAAAGGCAAAATAAAAGCGCCGACAGGATATAGCATTAAAAGCTATAACTTGTCGGCGTTTCGTAAGCTCGTTCCTACTGATTATAAAATCAGCGTTTCCGGCTGTAGGCTCGTACTAAGTCAAATGTCTATTTAAATATCTATTGCCACAAATGATTTGCATATGTGACAACGTGTTTCTGTAGTGT
Organism: uncultured Clostridia bacterium; assembly: GCA_947625485.1. Lineage (GTDB taxonomy): Bacteria > Bacillota > Clostridia > Oscillospirales > Acutalibacteraceae > Ruminococcoides. The sequence continues at coordinate 2,624 of CANQOP010000006.1, forward strand.
GGCTTCCTGATTCGGAAGCGTTGAATAGGTTTACTTTTACCTCACAATCTTTTGAAATATTAAATACCATCAGTTTTCGTCTGCAATTAGGACATCTGACGTCGTAATGATACGAGCTTTTTGTTCGTGTTTTAATCATACTCCATATACCTTCTTAACTGTCAACAGTTTGTACACATTAAGATTAAAAAGAAAATCCAAGTAGAACTTAGATTTCTTTTTTTATTGTTTTATTTATTCGGTGTTCAAACTCATTCCATTCCTCATCACTAACATTCGCTCGTTTTGATAGTCGCAAGGTTCTATATATTACTGGATGAGAATTTATGTATTCCGCTAAATCAATTGCAATAGAGCACTTGGTTTTCGTTTGCGCAGCCAAATCATAAAAGATTTCTTTTTCTTTATTATTTAATTTGAGATTTTCTGCAATTCTCACTAAAATGTCTTTACTGGGGGCAGGTCTTTCTCCGTTTTCAATTTTAGAAAGATACTCTGGTGATATCTGAATTATCTCTGCGAATTTTCGTAACGACCATTCATTGTTTTGCCTTTTTCGTTTTATAAAAACGCCGAAGTTTTCTACCATTTAACTATACCTGCAACAGTTTATAATAACTTATTGATTTAAAACCATCTTTTAAAGATTCTTAACTTATTTTTCTATGATTACTTTAATATTATAGACACCATTTTAATTAAAAATAGTTAACAATAAAATTTACGATTCTAAAGTTACAATATGTTTTATTGGGTAACGTGATAATGATAAATCAAAGTTACTTATATTTGCTTTTTTCCACTCATTCGGTTGAAACTGAAAATCGTACATCATATATGTTAAAATGATTGTTTTTTTCTCATTTGGTTTTAATTCTACGCATTGTGGATCTGCAACAGCGTTTTTATTTTTGTTTACCATATTATAAACTTCCGCGTCTATACCATTTGTCCATGTCAAAGTTTCGGCATAAAACTGTGCCAAAGAAATTGTTTTTTGCTTAGAAGATTTATTAACAACATCTAAATTGATAAATAAAACCTTATATTGATTGGCGCTTACGGTTGAACCATCGTCATTTTGAACATTTTGATTATAATCCTTAAAGGCGTTTTCAAAATCATTTCCATTATACAGATAGCTTTTTGTGATACGTATTGATATTTCTCCTCCTTCAATTAATTCTTTACTGTGGTGTTTAACAATTTGGGGGTTTGGGAACAAATAATTAAGGTAATTGAAACGGAATACTGAAAAGCCGGCGGATAACAAAAACAATGTAGTAATTACAATCAAAAATGTTTTTCTTTTTTTCATATCAAAATCCTTTTTACTCTACAAGTTTATGGTCAATAACCTTGCCTTCTGAAATTACAAATATTTCATCTGATAAATAATGCAACTCTTCTTTATCATGACAGGAAATTATAATAATTCTATCATCACGTATGTTTATTAATAATTCTTTAATTAGCTTTATTCCTGACTCATCCAAAGCATTTGTCGGCTCATCCAGTAATATAATTTTAGGATTTTCCATAATCGCGCAGGCTATTCCTAATCTTTGTTTCATGCCAAGCGAATACTTTCTATAAGGTCGTCTATCGATTGGATCTAGCCCCACACTTTTTATTGTATTTTTTATTTGGTTATCATCTATCTTATTTTGTATTGATGCTATTATTTTTAAGTTTTTGAAGCCGGAGTATCTTGGCACAAATGAGGGATTCTCAATAAGAACCCCAATACTTGGCGGAAAGGAAAAATCCTTACCTAAAACACCTTCGCCTATTTGTATTTTACCGCTTGTGGGCTTAATCAGCCCGCAAATCGCACGCATTAGCATAGTCTTTCCGGAGCCGTTCTTACCGCTCAATCCATAAATTTTACCACTATTAAGTATTATATTAATATTATCTAAAACATTTATCCCATTGATAGTTTTAGTTAAGTTTTCAATATTTATATCCATAATGAATCAGCCTTTCTTAATTATATCCACCCGATTAAAATAGAATAAGCCAATAATTGCTGAAAATATAATCACCAAAACATCAACAATTACAGCAGTTATAAAATTTATTTTGCCTATATCAAAAACCGAACTGCGTAGAAGCATTGAATAATTACCAATTAGAATAGGAGAGCAATAATATGATGAAACAATTAGGTAACATATAACAATAACAAAACTATAAATTGGTTTAAGCAAAATTGAAATTAACATTTGAACCATAGAAATTGCTATAGACGTCAAAACAGGCATTAAATAAATAATAACAATGATACTTCCGTTGTAGTTTTTTTGCAGGCAGAAAAAATCATCGCTGAAGTTCAAACTTATTTCTCCTAAAAAAGCAGAAAAAATAAAAGCGCAAATAAAGGCAACCAGATACACAAATATTATTGTTACAAAGTTCCATATGCATTTTGAAGTCCACCAATAGCTTCTTTTTTTTATTCTAATCAATGACTGGACTCCGGTTGTAAACAAGTCGCGACTGGGATAATTCAAAACAAGCAAAGCAATAATAACCTGAATTATAATCCATGTAAACGGTATTACGAATGGCACCCCGCTTGACGGATTATAAACTCCTATTCCTTGAAAAAAATAAAACCAAAAGTTTGTGATTGAACTTGCTTTATTCTCAGCAATGCTCAATTCTTTTGTGAACATATAAGATAAATATACAAATAGTAATAAAGATAAAAAATATCTTGTTTTATTTGAATTTAATCCAAGAAATAAATCTTTACGCAAAAACCGTATAAATAAACTATTTTTCATTTAGAAAATCCTTCTTTGAAGATATAAAAGCACCTATAAAAAAATTTGAAAAAGGTAAAACTAAAATAATAATAGCCTTAAACGGGTTGTGTGCAAGCAACTGATTATGTGAAACGCCTAACCCTCCGCAGATTCCCAAACCTGTAATAATATCAACAATTGAAATAAACATAATAAAGAAATAGGTTAAACCAATATTGTTTTTTAACCAGAACACTATTAAAAAAAAAGTATTTATTCCCAAAGCCGCGCAAAAGCAGAAAAAAAGTGTTATAAGGCAAATTGAAGTAAAAGAAATGTCTGTTCCGTGTCCTTGATTAATAAATTTAAAATAGCTGCCTCTTATTCCAAAATTAATAAGGCACTTACTTCCGAAGCTTCCTATAGAAAGCGAAACAATAAATTGGAGAAGCGTAACTATAAATTGAACAACAAACATCATAAAATAATGATTGACATATAATTGTACACAATTACCATATCTGATTAAATTATTTACTTGGAAATCATTTTTTATTTTTATAAATACCACCATACTCGGAAAAAGTATTGAGTTAATATAAAACAAAAAAGGATTAGCTAAGATTAATACAAAGTCGGCTAAAGAAAAATCAATTCCTAAATCAGAATAAGAGCTTACTATTTTATAAAAAAATATAAATGCAGTAATACTACTAATTACGAAATATAATATAAGAAAAAATTTACCGTTTTTAAAGCAATTTACACCATAATTTTTTAGCAAATTAAAACGTATCATCTTTTAATCCCTTAAAGTAATACACACAGCAAGAAATAACAAATATTATTAACATTTCTGTACAAGCGATAGGCAAATCAAGCGGGTACGAAGTTTGCGCGGGAAAAATCCAATTGGTAGTATTTAACGGAGATTGCTGAGAAAAGGAAGAAGTAATAAAGGATATCATTACATATAGTAAAAATGGTGAAACCAGAACAATAGAACTGTAATTAAAGAAATGTGATAATGCCAATGCAGTGCTGCAAAACACTCCCGATACAATAAAAATTATCACATTATATATAGCTATGTAAACATACGGATGTGTATAGTATATTCGTGACGCGAATCCGTTCCCGAATATAGGGAAAAACCCGGTTGATATATCCGGAATAACTGAGGGAACACATAGAGCGGTTATCCAAAGATTAAAAAGCAACGGTAAGGTAACAGCGAAACCTCCTGATAAAAACACTGCAATTAGTTTGGCTGACAGATAAAATGACTTTTGTGTTTTTGTATATATTAATTTAATGAAACCGCTTTTTTTATCTAGTAAATAACTTGATGCGTAAGGTAATGCAGCAATTAGAGGAAATATCATATAATACACATGGGACCACGCATTAGAAATAGAAAGACCTATATATGAGTTAAATACTGATTGGGGATAAACATCTTCAATTATATGTGTTTCGCCTGCAAACGGCAGAGTGCATTCTATAGTTTGCATAGAAACAATAATTAATCCAATTATAACAGAAATACAGAAGTATTTATTTATGAAAGCTCTCTTTATTTCAATTTTTAATATTGAATACATACCCATCCTCTTTTATCTATTTATCCATATAAATTTTGCTTTATTGTATTCTAGAACATTTTCTGTATCGCAACTTTCGGGTGCAAAACACAACATTTTATCATTAATATACTCATCGCTTAAAATAAAACCAACTACAACAGAAATAGTTTCATTGCTTCCAACTTCTTTTATAAAATAATCCTTATTTTCCTGAGAATTTTCTTTTAAATTATTATATCTAGCTTCCAAACTTGGAATGTTTTCATCATCATCTCTCGGATAAAAAAAATCATCATATTCATCAATTAAACTAATGCTTAAATACCAACAAAGCGTTGTATTTTTTTTGCTTCTATTCGTTACATCCATAGAAATGAAAAGATATGAATTTTTATCTTTAATATTTCCTGCTTTATCTACTTTGCAATCATCATCAAAATACTCAAAATTCTGTTTTATTACGGAGTTTGGTAATGTTTTCGATTTGTAAAAGCTAAAATTTTTGTATTCTATCTCATTTTTTACTATCACATCATTTTTTTTATATAAAAAATCTTTGTTAATTTTATAATCATTATCAAACTTATCATCTGTATTTAATATATAATCTTTTTCATCATCATTCACCGTAACATTGTCTATGTAAGTCGTTTCCTCAATTTTTTTCTCAAAATTAAGATTGTTATTAAATTTTTTTGTTATATTTGTTTCGCATCCACACAAAAAAAACAATAATGATAGAATTATAAATATACTTATCTTTTTCACATTAATCTCCCAATTAGAGCCTGATTACAATTGTTAACCAGGCTCTATGTAAAATTATACGCTATCGGGGCTCCATAGAATGTGAGCGGTGCAAGGCTCAATGTTACCTGTCATAAACATCATCCCAGCATATTTCAACTTGTTTTCTTTAACATAATTTATCATATACCGTGTGGTTCCCTTATTAAACGTATATACAGGTGTACGTTTTCCGGTTTTTGGATCCTTAAGATTCCTTTTTAAAATAGAACTATTGTGATAATTCTCATCAGTATTCTTAATTACTGATTTATTTGAACCATATACCCATGACTGGTATGTTCGTGTACAAGAAAGACATTTTTGATAAGAAGATGTATAATCTTCTTTTTTCCTTGCGGATTCAGTCCATCTGTATCCATATCCGCTAACTTTATAAGTTCCTTCGGTATCTTTACAACTGGCACTAACATTTATTAACTCCAAAGAGCCAATTACGCACATTACTAACAGCACTATAATTATATTTCTCTTTAATGTGGTTTTTTTAATTGCATTTCTCATAAAAACACTTCCTTTAAATTGTTATTTCTTATAATTCTTTAATGTATCAGGTTGATTGGGCTGATATTGAAACCATAAGCAAGTCGAGTTTGTGCTATTAACTGCTGTTTTTATTGCAAGTTTAGAAATTGCCTTTTTTACAGTAGTCTTTGATTTTTTTGCTGCCTTCATAATTAATTCCACCCCCTCTTTTGGGGAAAAGTATAGAATATTTTATTTCACAAATCAACATATTTTCCCTGAACGCCCAAATATTGCCCTGAATGACAAAAAACGCAGGCTCATAACTGAACCTGCGTTAAAATCTATAATTAAGTTATAGGAATTGTAATTTCAATACAAAATGTTTTATTCTCAATATTTGAGGTAAAAAGACCTTTATATTTTTCCACAGTTGATTTTATTATTGATAAACCTACTCCTGTATGGTTTTTCTTTGATGAAAGTATCCTGCCGTTGCTCCGTTTAATCTTTCCGTTAAAACTGTTCTTTGCAGTTATCAAAATAAATCCATTCACTTGACTGATTTCGAATACTATATGTTTTTCTTCCGCTTTTTTACTTGCTTCAATTGCGTTGTCCCAAATATTAGCGAATAGAGCCGTAATATCCAGATCGCTCATAAAATCGAAATTGATATCTTCAACTTTAGTTTCTACATATATATTTAAACTTTCAGCTAAAGCAATCTTTTGGCTGAAAACAACACTTAATATCTTATTTGAACATTGAAAACCGCTAAATAAAGAATCAACTTCTTTTTCAATCAGTTCACCATAAGCATTTGTTTTTTGATTATCCGTCTGGTTTAACTCGCTTAATACATTGAGATGTTTTTTTATATCATGAATAACTTTTCTTGATCTTTCATATTGTTTATTCATCTCTGTATAATTAGCAAACTGTAGTTCACTCTGACGTTTCATCATGGAGAGTTCATATTTCAATTTGTACGCGGCGGAAACACGGTCAATAATATATGTAGCATAAATATTCAGAAAAACGAAGCCTATTATTATTGCAAATATCATGATTCCATCATTTGCGTCATTTGCCTTTTGCGTGAAAATGTAAATAATAAATATCTCAAATACATTGATAAAAAATAGGAATATCGTTTCTTGGAACTGAATGGACTTTAACTCTTTCTTTCCAACAAATACAAAGAAAATCTTATACACCAATATCATAACAAGAATATTCAGGGCATTGCTAATCATCATAAGAATATTATCGTTTAATACTTTTTGTAATTCTTCACCCTGAATAACTGTCCAAATGAATACTGTTATTATATCGCTGAATAACAAAAAGAATATGAGTATGGAATTGTATAGTAATGATTCTTTTATTGAAGTGTTGAACAATAATACACATATAGCATTGAAGCTAATAAATCCATACAGGATATTTAAGACCGGAATATTTAAATAGTTGACCGCAACCATAAGAACGCAAGCTGCTATAAAAGAAGCGATATATATTATGGCGTTTGTGTATTTGGTTCCATACATTTTTCTGAAAAACAGGAACATAATGAAATTGAGGACACATGTACAGACCGATTGACTTATAAATGCAAGAGTTGTCAAATCCATATGTGCTTACCTCTCATTTTCTCAATTGTTTTGACAGTTTAATAAAGAAATCCTTTTGCTTCTTTTGGGCTAACGGAACCCAATCCCCGTTTGTCATAAGTATACCGTCGTTCTTTTTTATTGTTTGAACATAGTTCATATTCACTATGCAAGAGCGATGGGTTATGTAAAAGCAGTCATCATCTAATTTATTAAAAATATCGGTTAAATTCTCTTTAACGATATAGTCATTTTTTGCAGTAATAATTTGAATTTTTTTCTTTGCTAATACGATAAAGTAATATATCTCATTTATCGGTTGAATTTCTGTTCCGTACTCTGTTGTTAATTTAACAGTTTTTATATTTGAATCCTTTTTAAGAGCAATAAAATCGGATAAGACTCTAAATATTTCCTTACTATTAAACGGCTTTAAAATGAAATCAAACGCGTGGACTTTATATGCCCTTCTCCAATAGTCAGAATAGCTTGTCACATATACAATTGGAACATTTGAATCTACTTCTCTTATTCTCTCGGCTATTTCTATTCCATTTGATTTTTTCATTTCTATATCTAAAAAAATCAAGTCGAATTTTGTTCCGGAGCTAATTAATTCAATACCATCATCAAATTTTTCTATCCTTGCTGACATATTATCCTGTTGAGTAAAAGATAATATTATATCTGCTAATTTGTCTATATATAAACGCTCATCATCACATACAGCAATATTTAGCATAATTATCTCCTCCTTAACAGTTACTATACATTAACTTTATAGCACAAAAAGGGATAAAAGTAAATAATATCAATCACATTATACAAATATTTAAATAATCATGAACGCCGTTTACAGAAACTCTATAAGGAGCATAACAAAAAACAAAGCTGATATTCTTATTGATTCTTATTAGAAAATATACGAGTAGTCTTTTGATTTATATATCCGACAATAACTAGTGTTCCGACTGTTACTATTGCTAGCATAATAGATTTTGAAATTGAAGGCAACCCAAATATATATGTAATTATGGCAAGAATTGTTTCTGAGCAAAGAATAATTCTTGCTTTTTTTCTGAAAATAATAACTTCATCATTATCTAATTCTTTGTTTTTACTGTCAATGGGAGAGAGCAAAAACACTATTACAAAAGAAATTGTACCGAAAATCACAAGAAATACAGTGACTATATCAAATATGTTAGAAATCTTATGGACGCAAATTGATAGAATTATAGTCAAAGTTGATAAAACAAAACATTTTAATCGGCTTTTTGAATGATATCCCCCCGCGTAGGATCTTAATAAAACAAAAAACACCATATATATTAGGTTTTCAAAAAACATCCCAATAAACAAACCTATCAATGCTGCAGTAATCCAAAAGACAATTTTTAGTATTAATATTTCAAGTCCATAATATATAACTTCTTTTGTATTTTCATCATAATTGTCATTGCCGTATAGATATGCAGTAATATTATTTAACAGTTTTTCCATTAAATCCTCCACCTTAATTAAACTTAAAATCTATTTTACTATCCATTTTCTAACAATCAATCAAATTACCCTGAATGCCTGTATTTTGACCTCAATGCATTTTTATTGACTTTTAGGATATAAAATTTTGTAAAGCAAACTGCTTTTCTCCCCATAATAACGATAACGCTGTTTAGTTTCAATTAGTTTTTCCTTGCGGAGTTCCTTTATGGCACGACGGACTGTAGCCTCTGACATTTTTGTGTCGGAGGCTATTCTTTTTACCGCGGGCCAGCATTCGTCGTTCTCGTCGGCTCGGTCCGCAAGGTAAGCGTAGACTACAAAGGCACGATGGGAAATATCCATTTTGTATAAAAATTTTAGATCACGCATTTTGTTCCTCTGCTCTCTGTGAGTTTCTTCTCTCACGTTTTAATGGATTTTCTATTCTAATCTCTCCGCGGTGTTGTTGCGGAGGTTTGTGGTCTCCCCTACGTCTACTTTCATCTATCGGGGCGGGCATATCGTCAACTGTCGGAGGATACTTTTCAAGCACCGCGCGAATTAGTGACTGTCTGTTTGCGTAATGCACCCTGCGGTTTCCTCTTTCCGCTGATTCATAAGGCTCACCAAAGGTTATTCCCCATTTGAAGAACAGTTTCAGCTTTACCTTCATCGGATGGTGCGCTGTTTTCATAACAACGAATGTGCCTTTTGGAAGGTTCTTGAGTTCGTCGGGAGTCATAAGCGGACGTTCTATCATCTGCAAAGATTGAGAAGGATTGTCCTTGCTCCTGCTGACAGAACCTGATGTTACCGTCCTGCTGCCGAGCGCTTTTGAAAGCGTTTCGGCTGATGTACTGTTCGGAGCAAAACCGCCGAAAATAGTCAGCTGTGTGTTATCGACAATTACGTCCGCGCCCTCTTTGCCGTAATTCTTCTCGAGCTGAGCGAATGATTGAATAATCGGAACGATTTGCAGCCGACGCGAACGCGACGCGGAAAACATCATCTCAGCTGATTCTATCTTGGGAAGCGTACCGAACTCATCGCAGAAGAATACACAGCGGTTCTTGAGCTGACCGCCGTTCTCATCAGCAACCGAAAGGATTTCACGGTAGAGCTGTTGGATAATAAGCGAGACCATAAAAAACTTGTTCGGATCTTCCTCAGGCATTATTACGAAGATGGCGCTTTTCTGCCTACAGAAATCCTCGGCGTCAATCTCTGTATCAAAACAAAGAAGTTGTTCGAGCTCCGAGTCAAGAAAAGCGTTTAGCCTCGACATCGCAGTGGACATTACGGATGCCATGCTTTGTTCGGAAGTGTTCAGCGCAGCTCCGGCAAACCATTTCGCCTTATGCTCATCAGGGAGGAGACTCATCAGATACTGAAACTGATTTTGCTTTCTGTTTCCCGACGGAGCGAGAAGTTCCTGAATAATCTTGTAGACAGATACGATATGCCGTTCCTCGTGCTTGCAGAACTCCGCGACGAGCAAAATAGTAGCAGTCAGCAAGCCTTCCGCTGCGTCGTAGAAGTATGAGTTCTCTCCGAAGGACGCTCCTTCCATGCCGGACATTATGATTGTTTTTGAGATAATCTTTGCGTATTTTTCGCACTTGGCTTTGTAGACGAGTTTGGTCGTGTCCTGCTGATATAAATCCCAATACTTATTGACGAGATGCAGGAGATTATTCCCGCTTGAGCGAGTTGGATTACGCAAGTCAATTACGGATATTTTGTAGCCGTAATCATCCTGAGCGATTCTGCCGTAGTTGCGAACAATGTCTCCTTTAGTATCGGTACTTAGGAATGACATTCCCGTAGCACAGGCGTACTCTATGCACGGATACAACCAATAGGCAGTCTTTCCGACACCCGCCGCGCCAATCATCAGAGCGTGAACGTCGCCCGTGTCAACCATTGCGCCTGTTGCATTCTGATGGACAGGCTTTACTAATTCCTCACGCTCCTTGTCGGGGTTGATAAGTTTTGAAAAAAATCTGATAATCTTTCTGAACAGGTATATTACTCTGCGAAGCAAATTGGCGAATCGCACACGCCTCATTGTCTTACATCCGACAACTATCCCTTGATCCTTGGGACGGCTCTTTGGGCTTTTTCTCCATAGCTGCGGATTGAAGTGCAGGTGTTTGTAGGTCCTTCTGATTTCTTTTCTGCTTGCCCAGCGAGCCGTACCGTGCTGACCGTGACCAACAGTTTTGTCTTTGATGTTAAGGTTGTAGCGGTTTGCGAGTGTCAGCACAATCATGAAGAAGGCACCGAGTGCTGCTACCGCTAATATCATAATTTGAAGTCCTGACATAAATCTTCATCTCCTTCACATAACAAATCCTCATTCCAATCTTTGTGAGTTGGAACGAGGATTTTATAATTCACATTCAGTTCTTTAAGTTTTTCGGCTATTCTCTTGTTAGCCTTCTTCCCTGCCTCGTCGTTATCAAGGCAAAGATAAACTGTTTTAATCTTTGGGTTATCCTTGAGGCATTGCAACAGAACCTTGTCAGAAACAGAACAGGCTGCGGCGTAACTGTTGAGCTGCCAATTCCATTTGTTCATTGAAATGAATGACAGCATATCAATCGGAGCCTCAAAAAAATACAGCTTATCACTTTGAGGGTTTGTCCAATGAAAGCTGTACTTTGGATTGCTGCTCGAAATAGTATGCTTAAACGGCTTTTCGGTTGATGTTGCTCTTGTGTGGGCGTGTCTCGGGATGTTGTCCTTATCCTTGCCGACAAAAACAACATTGTGATATTTTTCAGATTCATAAATCATGCCCTTTGCGATGAAAGCATAGACAACATCTTTATCGAGACCTCTGTCCTGTAAAAGATATTTAAGCATTCTGGTCATTGTCCTGTTGTGATACGGAAGCTTGAACGGTTGTTTTTCCCTTTTTACAACGATAGAAGAATTTGTTGCAGGCTTTCTGTCGCCGTTGAGCAAGAACATAACCGCCTCGGGATAACTAAGGTTGTAGAATTGAGAAGCAAAGTCAACCGCATCGCCGCCTTTCTGTTCGTAGTGATTGTACCATAGGTTGTTCTTGAGTGTTATCTTTTCAGCACCGGCTCTCCATACATAATCGCCGGACTCAATTGTTATCGTTTCTCCTTGCTCCTTTAGAAATTCTGCGAGGTCAGTGTTGCGAGCTTCCTCGCGCTGTTCTTTAGTTAAGCTTATATACTTTGACATTAGATGTACTCCTATTAAAGATTCATACTCTTTCCTACCGTTGTAATAATATTTAACTTGGGTACTTCTATCACTCCTGTCACGGTGATAGGTCGGTCCTGTCACCGACAAGGCGCAGTATCCCTAAGGCGGAAAGATTTTGTTTTTAATGAAGACCAAGTCCTTGCTTTTTGTCCTCAATCTTTCTTCTGATTTTGCGGTCTATATGAGCCTCATACTCTCTGTCCTTATCCTCACGGAGGCGGTTCTGAATAATACCGCAGAGATAACGGAGCAGACTGACAGACGGCATAAAAAGTCCGTGCTTGCGGCGAGGCTTGGGACCCATCTGTGTGTTCGGAATGGATGTAATAAGCGTAGGCATAGTTGAGTCTGCATCGTTATCAGAATTATACGGAGGCATGGTAACAAGCTCATCGTCCTCTGTTGTTTTCGGATTTAGATTAAGCCTGAGAGCTTCCTTGATTATTTGATTCTTGATTGATTTGAACTCCTTGTTATCAACAAGAGGGACGCGCTCAGGAAGGTGATCCGTATATGTTCGGACGGTTTCTTCCTTCTGCTCATACCATAGGTCGTAGAGCCCGGCTATTCTCTCGTCCGAGGACAATTCCCTGACTATATTGTCTATGATATTTTTTACATCGGGTTTAAGATAACCGTAGATCTTTTTGCCGCTTGTGTGCGAGAGTTTATCGGCAAGCTGTCTCAATAAATTCTCTATGTTTTGATTACCAAACTCATCGGCATTTATACTGGACGCGATTCCGGTAACAATATCTTTTACACTAATTTTGAGAATGTCTCGACGTTCCGTCTGCTTTTCATACACGCTGATTAAGTCCTGCTTGAATATATCCCGTGCGAAGGAGGAGCGGAGATTTTCCAAGCCCTGCTTTGTAAGGTAACCTTCTTTGGGATTGCTTGAATACATAATCAAGTGGACGTGCGGATGGTGTGATTCGTTATGAAAGGCGGCATACCATCGTAAATTATTCATCGGAATTTTCATATTGGTTGCGAGCTCTCGCACTTGTCCGCGCAGAAAAGTCCGCCACCGCTCGCCTGAATTAAATCCGAGACGTTCCGCGTCCTCGCGCCGCAAAGAGATGATTGCCGTCCACATATTTCCGCTGTAGTTGTCAAGTTCTTCTTTTACTTTACTGAGCTTTACCTCAACACCGTCATCGGTAAATAATCCGTGAGAGCCGAATCGCTCGGCACGAGGCCGCAGAGCTATGTAACCTGCGTAGGCTTTGCGACCTTCTATCTCGTATCCATAGTCCTCCATGACTCTCGAAAGAAAATCGGAAGCGGAGCCGATAGTCTGCTCGTTTAAGTAATCCTGATACTCAAACATTTCTCTGCTCTCGGGGAAGTCTTTTATTACTTTTTCAATCAAATCCCTCTGCTGCTGTGTAGCGGGAGCGAATTTTTTTGAGTCGTCAATCAATTCAACTCCCTCGCGGGTCGCAATATATTTTACGTAACCGCCCGCGCTTTGTTTGCGATTGGGCTTTAGATATTTAAACTTTGTGATGAGCTTTGCCATAGCTTATCCGTTCTGCCAGTCATAAGCGTCATTAAAAGAGAATGTGCCGTTGAGCCGCTTTACTTCGTCTACACACTCACCGCGGACTCGGGAGAGAGTTTCTTTCGGAATATCATTTGTGTAAGCTACGACATTCATAGTTACAGCAAGTTCAACCGCAAGCTTGAACAGAATCCGAGCAAGCCTGTCCTCGCTTTCTTCTACCGTAGCCTTGACCGTTGAAGTTACTACATTTGGCAAATACTTGCTGTTTTTGTTTGAGGACAAAAAGCCGCTGTAAAAAATAATAGCGTTTTCTATGTACTCACTTTTACTGCGGCAATTATCATCCTTGTACATAGAGGTAACCATATCTAAGGTTGAGTTCTTTGCGTATAGAGCAAATCTTGTTTTATCATCGGGATTTGCCATTTAGACCTTCTCCTTTCTGTTGAAAATAAATTGAGACTTGATTTTTGGCTTACACATCGTAAAAATCGGGAGTGCGACACACAAAATTCATACATACCGAGTTTTATGACGCACAAATCCGCAGAGGCTGAAAACTCTCAAAAACGGCTTGCGGTCGGCGTTGCCGTCCGCTGTAATTTGCGAATCGGCGCTTCAGCGACGCACACGCTTTCACCTGCTGATTTTTCAACCCTGCGGATATGCCCTGTTTTTCCGCTGCAAGCCTTTCTGCAAAGACTTGAATATTTCCAAATTTCGGGCTTTGCGTTATTGTCGGTTACTTTCCCGGCTAATTGGTAAAAAGCCGACACGGGGCGAACACGGCGATCACATCGTCATTGTGCGCTCACCCTCATTGGTCCCCTTCTTTTTTGGTTTGGGGCGTGGAGGTTTCTCCACAGGTTCATCCTCGAGCCTCATTTCGATATACTCTCTTACGTTTGCAGGAATGTATTTCCTGTACATCGCGTCGATTGATTTCTCGACCTCATCCTCAAAATTCAGCTGTCGCATAGACATATACTTTTTTATTGCCGAGAGCTTTTCGCTGTCGTACTCAATAGTGACATTTGAGTTTTTCAAGATAATCACCCTTTCTTCTTTTTCTTCTGCTTTTTGTTTTTATCCTTATTTTTATTCTTGCTCTTATCGGAATCCTTCTTGGTTTCTTTTTTGACATCCTGTTTCTTAACATACTGAATGTTCGGAATGCGAAGCCACTTTGACCAACCGCGTCCCGCGACTTTCGTTTTAACTACACCGTAGGCTGTACCCATAGCTTCTATTACTTCACCGTTGCCTATGTAGACTCCGATATGTCCGTTCATCCAAACGCCGAGACCGGGAACTTCCGGAATAGATGAGATATCGCCGCTCTCGGTCACGTTGTTCCAGATAGAATTCGCGCCGCAGTCTGTAAAGCCGTTTGCTCCGGGACGGATACTTCCGTCACTCGGGTTATACCATGCGTAAGATTTTATCAGACCGATACAGTCGGCGACTCTTTTTCCGAGCCACTTTTCTCCGACTGTTCTCATCGGGCCTCCTGCTTCATTGTCGCCGGGCCACGCGGCTGCCTGTTGGTCAAGGTATGCTACCGTACACACCTGTCCATAGCCGCCGTAAACATATCCCCAGCCGTTTTTATGAGCATTGCGACACCACTCGGCGAGGTCAAGGTTGTTCTTTACCTTCGGATCATAATAGCCGGACAAACTTATTTGTGTGCTTTTGACTGATTTAACCATCTTCTGCACCTCATCATATTTGATGTTTGTATGGAATTCTTTATTGACCGCGGTTACAACTTCCTCCTCGGAGTAATCCTTTTTAAAACAGGAAACAAAGTCCTTTACAAAATCTTTATCTTTAGATTTGTCGGTAAGCGAGAACATATAAATAACCTCAGCAAGATCATTGAACTTGCTGAGGTGTTTGTCTTTGAGCTTATTCTCTATTTTTTCCATGGTGTTGTTATAGAGTTCAAATTTGGCATTCTGCTCATCTGTTATATTCTGCTGAATTGCTGTTGTCAGCTTATCGGTATCTATATCCATACTGCCGTTAAAGATAGAAACTACCGCGATTATCGGCATACAGATTATTACAATTATTCCGATGATAATTCCGACAACCGTTTTCAGCACCTTTGGATTTGTAAATATAGCAACTGCTAACTTTTTCAGAGCAGCGCCGATTGCTGCACCCATAGTTTCACCTCCGTTATGACAATGTCATAAAACCATCCTGCTCGTTTGACTGTTCATCAAAGCAAGAGGCTTCTTCAATATATGTTTCGGGATATGAAAACTCGTCAATCTGACAGCCTGTTATCTTTGTGTTCTCAACATCACAATTCTTCATCGTTGCGCTGATAAGGAGAGAGTCCATGAGCACGGAATTGGAAATATCGCAACCGGAAAATTCCGCCTGAATAAAATTCGTCTTGTTTGCAAAGACATCCTCCATACAACAGTCCTCAAACTTTGCGGACTCAACTTCCGCGTTACTGAAATCAACCGACTGTAAATTACAACCGTCGAACACAGCATTACTGCAATCGGAATTTGAAAGAACTTTACCATATAGATTCAATCCTTTTAGTACGCAGTTAGAAAGATCAGCCTTTTCGCCTCCCGCGTCATTAAGCCACAAAATATGTTGAGCGCAAATAACATCGACATCCCGCTGACTTAGTTCTCTTTTTTTATCATTACGGAGATTGTTTGCAAGCTTTACAGTAAACTCACCGCCGTAATATTCAACATCCGAGAATTCCGAACGCTCGCCAATCATATCAACAAACAGGTCACTGTCAAAGATATCACAGTCATACTCTCTGTTAACATCATTAATATCAAATGTGTATTTACCGTCTTTTTGATTTTCCAAAGCGAGCCCGACATATTTATCAACCGCCCTTCGCATTCTGTCGTTGAATTCTTCAAGGCTTGGATACTGAAGCTGTGCAAGCTTTTTAGCATTTGGAACATATGCCGAATACCGCGCGTAATTATACCCCTGCGGATCAACAAGGATACCATCGTCCGCTTCCTCGTCGAGTACCATAATACAGTGGCGGGTATTGTCATCAGCCATAGGTAAGATAGGCAACGCGTCTGATATAAAATTCTGATTTTCAAGTGTGTTGCGCCTAAAATGTTCAAACTTGGAATGCGGAAGTGTAATCGTTTTATCAATCTGACATTGGTCACACTCCCAAAATTCCATTTTATTTCTAAGTACAGTATTTATTGTTATTATTTTAATCACATCCTTAAATAGAAAACTCCGATTGTTTTATCCAATCGGAGTATGTTGTTAATTGCATAATTTGTAATTAATATTGACTTATTGTAAATATGTATTATAATTATTTTAATTAATTCATAAGGGGAGTTAATAATGGGGAATATTTTTAACAATACCAACATTACCCAACAAGGAAATGAAAATAACATCCATATTGGTGATTCCTATAAAATAAATTTTGGGAATAGAAATATTAAAATAAGCGAAATGGATTATAAAGAAATAGATTATAAAAAGATGATAAAAAATGAAATAATAAAAGCTTCTATTTCTTTTGTTTTTACTATTATTACATTTACAACTGAACAAATCATTAGCGATAATAATAGTATAAATCCCATATTTCCAATCGTTATATCAATTCTTATATTCATAGGGTTTAGTTTGTTTTTATTCTTCTTGTATCAAATTATTGTGTTTAAAATTGAAAACAAAAGACTAGAACGTAATAATACCATACGAATAAGAAAATTTTTCGATTATCTATTATCATTAATTCATCACTTGACAGATTTGGACACACGAGAAATTCCTGATAAAGTAATAATAAGAAAAGGAGAAAGAACATATCAACTAACTGGTTGTACATGTCCAATTTGCACTGTGGGAGATATTGGTAAAATGAAATTTATCAAAGTAAATGGTGAACTATATCTTAGGTGTAATGAAAATTCTAAGCATATCATTAGATTCGACTCTAAATCTTATTGATTTAATTTCAAACATTAAAAATATTTATAACGATTTGTCTCCGATTAGTTATTAATCGGAGACTTTTTATAAAAAAATAGATTTACAAATATTGGCTGCATCCTATATTAAGACAATAGTATCTGCAAAAATTCATCTTCCTCCCGCGTTACCGAAAATCTTGTACTTATACTCGGGTGCTTTCACCTGAAGCAAGTAACGCTCATTACCGCAGCGATACAGACAAGTTCCGCGGCTGCTAATGCGGATAAGATTATACTCGTTGAGTTCTACCATAAGAGCGTCGGTAAAATCTCTGCCGTTTATGTTACCGGGATAGAACAGGAAATGGTGAGACGGGATTGAGAATAGAGGCTTTGTCAATTCTTTTACGTCCGGCATCAAGAAATCCTCAATGTTTTGACTGGCGAGAATTACCGCGGATTCTTTTTTGCGAACGCGTTTCATAGCGTTTCTGATGTATTCAATGGCTGTTCTGTTTGTGAGGAACAGATACAGCTCATCAATTGACGCGACAGTGTTTCCGACTCCGAGGAGCTTGTTGCTCATATACGAAAGGATGTTGAATAGCATTGCGTCTTTGAGCCTGCGGTTAGTATCAAGTAAGCCCTTGACTCCGAAGCATAGAAATTTATCGTCATCAATATTTGTATGCCCGTTAAAGTATTTGCTCTCAGCTCCCTTGCACATAGAGTACAGTCCGAGACAAACCTGACGGAGTGTTTCTCGGTTGTATACGTCAACCGCTTTTTCATCAAAGGTTTTGTATTCTTCCTCGCAGATGTCATAAAGGTCATTCATAATAGGAAAACGCGAGGAGCTCACCTTTTCGTAGTCGGTAAAATCATCAATACCGAATCTCCTGTATAACTTCATGAGCATAATCTCAATAGTGTCGAGCTGCTCATCAGTGAAATCCTTATACGCTCTGAAAAAGTCTTTGAGGAACGCAATATGTTGACTGAGCCTGGTTACACGCTTGAATGCGTTAGGGGTGTTCTCGTCGATGTCGCCGTCTGATGTTCCCCAATCCTTCGGCTCTAACGGATTGATTTTGTACCGTCCGTTCATAAAATCAATATAGCAGCCTCCGAGTGCTTTTGTTAAATCCTCATACTCGGATTCCGGATCAAGACAGATTAAGGCTTTACCGCTTTCACGGATATTGGTGAGTAGGAGTTTCAGCAGATAAGATTTACCCTGTCCGCTGTTGCCGAGGATGAGGACGTTTGAGTTCGTTTTATCTTCGGTTCGTCTGTCGAAGTCAACGAGGATATTCGTGCCGTACTTATCTCTGCCGATGTAGAATCCGTGGGGATCGGTTTTGCCCGAAAAGTTAAACGGATACATATTCGCGACAGATGACGCGGGCAGAACTCTCTCGAACTGACTGCCGAACATATTTAAACCTATCGGTGTTACCGACAGCAGTCCTTCCTTCTGTCTTAGCGTGAGCTTATCCACCTTTATTTTTGTACGCGCAAGTTCCATGTCAATCTCAGTCTGAAGCTCACGGAGCTTTTTGTGGTTCTTTGCTTTCAACTCAATAAACACGGCACAATGCAGAAGCACTTCTTTACTGCGCTGCGTGTTTGAGACAAGCGCGGTAACGTCCTGCAGGTTGCCCTGTGCCTCAATGCTTTCGCTCACGTCGTTGCCTGTCGCTTTCAGCTTGTTCTTTCGCTCGGCGTTCTGCAGAATCTTTCTCTGCTCGAGCGGTTCTACAAGCCTGTGGTATATACGGAGTGTTACTCCGTTCTTATCGGCGAGGTTTGCCAATATCGCCTGTTCCTCGGTAGACGGCGCGTACTCCGTTACCGCCCATACAGAACGATAGGTGTCGCCGACGATTATATAATTCGCCTTAAAGCTGATTGTCGCGGGCAGGATCATATCAAAGAAATCTTTTGTGTATATTTCTTCTTTCTGTTCCGCGGTCAGCTCTTTGGGCTTTCTTCTAAAAAGTTTCATAAAACCTCCTGTTGCCGTTGTAACAGCAGAAGGCAAATCAGCCGTTTGCTGCTACAAACGACTGATTCTTGTAAAGAGAAAGACCGCCGAAGCGGTCTTAAAAAAATAGTATTTTGTTTATAACTTCATTTCCGAAGTATAATCTTCAGCTGTGTCCTCGTCAACATCATTTTCAATGTTATCGCTGTAATTATACATCGTATACGACAAGCTCTCGATAATATCAATCCTGCTGTTTATGGATTGTATAATTGCTTCGCGCCTTTCGTCGTCAAGATAATCTCCGCTTTGAGAAAGCAATTCTCGGATTTCATCCTCACAAGCCCTCAGCTTATCAAAATCAATCCAATCGAGCGCGGTAACAAGCTTGAGTTGTTCTTCGTGAGTTTTTTTGAAGGGTTTACATATAAGGTTTTTCCCTGATTTTATTTGATTTGTAAGCTTATCGTAGCCCAAGGATGAACCGCTGTCGAAAATCGGAGCTGTTCCTATCCATTCGAGTGTTTCCGCGTTGCGGAGCAAACCAAAGTTATTCTGATGTCTGTCCTCGTTAGCGATAAGGAAATCAACAACAATCATCTCGTTCAGACGTTGTCTGATATCGTCTATGCCTATCGCTTCACAGCAGTTAATGTAGTGCTGATATATTGAAGTATTGTTGTCCTTCTTAACGCTTTGCATTATACGCCACGCGCTGACGAGTTCAGTATCAGGATTAATAAAATCCTCACATACGCTGAACGGGGTTTCTTCGTCCCAAATCAAAGTATAATCGACGTGGTTAACATTTAACGCGCGCATTATAATCGACGCGATAACCTCGTTAAACGGCTGCTGCATAAACGGCGGGCTTCCTGATTTCACAAGACAGCGTTTTCCGTTTATAATCTTCCAGCGCTTTTTCAAAAATCCGTCGGAGGTATTATCCGGCGAACTAAAATCAAAGTCAAGCTCTTTTTTAGGCTTACCGAGAAGCACGTCGCCTATATCTTCAGAGAAAGGGTTGTCAAAGAAATTTATGCTTTCCCATTCAAGGTCAGCATTCTGAGGTTTAACCCAATATTGATCAGAAAGACTTAAACCGTAGCACCTTGAAATGAGAAGCTTGGTATTAGGTACATTTAAGGTTTCAAGAGCTTCCTTAACACCTGAACGGCTTGCGGGAATACTTCTGTCCGTCCACCACTCATTTAAAGCGGCGCGGTCAACAATGCCTTTCTTGTATCCTACCGCGACAGGGAGATGTTCGGGATTATATAAAGTACCGCTTTTGCGGATACTTCCCGTTATTTCATCAATCATTAAATCCATAACGGGTATATTTTTATGCATTAACGTATAGTTCAAAATTTCACCTCCAAGGGCTTTTATTTAGTATATCACAAATACAAATAAAAGCAAATATTATTTTACTGCTTTACGCCTATAACAAGCAGTCTGTCATCTCTGTTACTGCCCATACAGGTCGAGAGAGATAATAGTTTCTGTCCGAATTTTGGCACTATCCGCGTCTTATACAGCGAATGGTCGATGGCATATGATATTTTCTTATCATACTTCTTCTCTGTTTCCGCTGTAATAAAGTTGTACCAATAGTCATCGGCTTTAACGCGCAAGACTGCGAACACCTTATACACTTCTCGCTCCTTGTGTGTTTCGAGGACAATATCCTGATGCGAGTCGCGGTACATTCTTCTTGTGTAATTACAAAGATCCGAAAACATTGAGCCGTAGTTCATATGATGACCGAATATGATTTTGTTATCGCTGTTGTCACTGCACCTCGCGTCCATATACGGAACGCCGCTTGAGCTTGTCTGACCGTAAAAGTTCTTGTTAAGATATTTATCAGGCTCACTCGGCGTATGCATAACCGGATAGCTGATGCGTGTATCCTTAATGCTTATCCACGCATAGCATTCCTTGTTCATACCGAGCAGTTCATCCACACTGTGTGTTGGCTGCTGAGACGGCTCGGTTGCGTTTGAGCTTTCATTCGGGATAATAACATCGGACTGTTTTTCAGCAGTCGGCTCTGTTTTACTCGTTGAAACAGTAACCTTTTCTTTCAGCTTAGAAAATTCATTATCCGCTATGCTTTCCTCAATAGGTGCTTTAACAACCGAAATAAAGCAGATTACAATTACAACCACAAAAACCGCAATTACCGCGATCGTGGCGAGTTTTTTCTTATTCATTACTCTCACCTCCGACGTACTGCAAGCCGTCAATATCTGGAATGAGCTCGCCGTTCAGCGAAGCGTCGAAATATACGGCGAGGGCTCTTTTTATATCAGCTTTGTCAAGGCGCTTAATATCGAAATTTTGCTCCGTGATGATTTTCTCAACACGGTTTGCGATTGTTGACACCTGATCCTCGCTTGTGGTTTTATAGCGGACTACAAACATAAACTGTCGGGACGTTGAAGTCTCAAGGTTTATGTTGTCAATAAAGTCGTAGTCCTTCTGCAGTATTTTTCTGACCTTCTCGTTATCTTCCTTCTCAATACGGTTTAGAAGATGAGTTTTGTTAGTGTCAAAAGATTCCGCGGCGTCGGTGCAGGATATTTCAATATCGGGTACAGCCGACAGAATCATCATAAGCCGCTGAATCTTCAGGTCGATATTTTCATATGACAATACCGATACGTTTGTCGGCGCTACGCTAAAGAACACAAGCGTATGTTTTCCGACAAGCAAACCATTCTTTGTAAACGTCTTTATACCGAATAACTCCTGAACAGAACGTCCTTTGTTATTCTTTCGCTGTTTTTTGCTTTTTCTCAACTTGTTTCTCCTTCCATAAGAATTTCTGCTGTGTCAAAAGGAAATACTTGGCCGCATAGCGTATATAGTCAAGCACGGTTGTATCGGACAGACGGATTGACAAAAATCCGAAAGCGAGTGTTACCGCAATTGGGACAATAATTTTCGTCTGAGCGAATATGAATATTGACACAAGCAGAGCTACGCACATTATCGCAAAATCTCTGAGCGACCACAGCCAGAGATTAGCTGTAGCCTTCAGATTCTGCGGGTATAAATAGGTTTTCATTAGCTTTCCTCCCTTACTTCACCGCGCTCGCAATGGTTCGCGTCATATTGACCGCGGTTGTAGTAGCGTGCATAACATTCATTACGTTGACTTTTACGCTTGAGTCAAGTCCGAACTGCTGGGCTATTCTCGGAACTTCGTTTGCCGACAGCATTATTCCTAAGCCGAGCAGCATATTATCGGGAAATGTCAGCAACCCGAGGAACAGCAAGGTCGTCTGCATAAACGCCGTCAAGCATAGAGCCGCAATCTGCTTCATCCATTGGTTGAAACCGTCCTGATATCCTCTTGGGACAGAGAACATATACAAGGAGCCTACAGCTATCTGTATAAGGAGAATTCCTCCGCGCTTTATATTCGCAAAGAATATCTTTATTACACAGTAAGCGAAGGCAATTAAGCAAAGTAAGTTAAGCAAGTTAGTGGTAGTTTGATTGCTTATCGCAAAACTACCTTCCAACACACTTGTACTTTCACCTGCGAGGTCAAGACTTTTTGTACTTGCCGCCAAGGATGACAAGTCGTGAGCAAGGGTGTTCTGCAGAGATATACAGAACTTGTATAACTCCACAGGAACAACCCCGATTAGCGAACAGGCAAAAAAGCCCTTTAAAACATTGATAGCTGTGGTCTTTACGGAAGCTCGTCCGTTCTGATACTCCACAGCAACATCGAACACCGCTACTATTGTTCCCGCGGCAAATAGAGCCCAACCGAACATCGTAAATAGCTGAACCGTCGCTTTAACCCAATCGAGATCGAACATCTCAGCTCCCATTTTTCCCATTTCGGTAAAAAAGTCGGCAACTGCGTTATAAATCGTTTCATACATCCATTTGAGCATTGTATCCCAAATGGCGCTTGAGATTTGTTTACCGAGAGTACTGAAAGCGCTGCCTATTGCGTCGCCTATACCCGATATAAAATCACCGAGCCAGTCAAACAATTACCTCACCCCGCTAACCGAGTACCGACCAAATATATGTCGGAGCTGTAAGCGAGAAAATGAGACAACCGAAAAGAATGGCAGGTGCCGCAAATTCAAATTGTCCGTGCTTTCTGTAGTCCATATACGCGGTCGCTAGCTTCACGAAAAAGAGAATGGCGAGAATCATATCAACTACGGGGAAAACCACGTTATTGACAACGCTTTTTATCTGCGTCTGCGCTGACTTCCATGTGTTCTCGATAGCTGTTGATACATTTCCCGCGGCAAACGCGGGAAACACAGAAGATGCGGCTATCAATGCTATGCAGAGAATAATCAGCGCAATTTTTATTACTTTTTTCTTATTCAACTTTGAATACCTCCGAATCTTTAATGTATTTAACTTTAAGGTTTATACTTTTGGCGAGGTTGATTTCCCTTATCATTTCATCATTATGATAATCTCCGAACACCCACACTTCATCACTCGCGAAAATCAGCGGGTTACAGTTCTTTCCGTGAAGAAACGGCAAGACGGGAGCCTTGCCGTTTCTTACAACATATTCCGCGTAAGCATGGAGCTTTGATGTGTTTTCGGGTATGTTACCTCGTATTGCTGAGCATATATACACACACCGCATTAATCATCATCGTCCTCATCTTTCTTTCTGAATTTTACGATACAGAATGCAATCAAACCGCCGAGAGCAATAGCGCCGAGTCCGATAAAGAATCCGAAGTTATTGTCAGCGCCTGTCTGCGGAGTATGGGGAGTCGGCTGTTTCTTGTTTGTCATCTTGGCTTTTACGATTTCGCCGCCCTTCTTGATTTCAAACTTATGAGGCTTGGTGTCAATGATATATCCGTCGGGAGCGTCGAATTCCTCGTAGGTGTATTTACCGACTCTGAGCTTAAACTCAGCGATTCCATGTTTATCGGTATATCCTTCGACTACGGTCTTGCCGTTCTCGTCTTTAATACGGAATCCTGCGTCGGGGAGCAGCTTTCCGTCGGAAACATCACGCTTGGTGATTTCAAGAGTGCCTGTTTCGGGCTTATTGATAAAGCCGACACCTGCCCTATTCTCTACGTTTACAACCTCCTTGTTCTCTTTGATTTCAAAGTAATAATACTTTGTATCTCTGACGAAATTCTTGGGAGCTGTTTTCTCGTAAAGGAAGTAGCTGCCTACTCTGAGATTTTCGAGCTGATACTCGCCCTTCTTGTACTCTGTCATTTCGCCGACGAGTGTGTCTGTCTTAGCGGTAAACTTCTTATCGCCGTCGGTATCGGCATATACCTCAAATACAGCGCCTGCGAGCTTATTCTCAGGGTAGTCCTTGTCAACCTTAACTGTCTTGGCTGTACCGACTGCAGGCTTATTTATAAAGCCGACACCCGCTTTATTTTCTACGGTTACGACTTCCTTGTCCTCTTTAATCTCAAAGTAGTGATAACTCTCATCTCTGAGGAAGTTCAGAGGAGCCTCCTTCTCGTAAAGAAGGTAGCCGCCAATCGGAAGCTCGCCGAGTTCATATTCGCCATCCTCAACCTCTTTCATTTCGCCGACAAGAGTGTCCTTCTCAGCGTTATACTGCTTATCGCCGTCTTTATCCAAATATACTTCAAAGGTCGCGCCTGTGAGCTTGTTTTCGGGGTAATCGGCGTCGACCTTGATTGTTCTTGCCGTACCGTAAGCAATTTCGTTTACGATATCCTCGCCGTTGTTAATCTTAATCTCCTGAACCGCCTTATCATCAGCCGCCTCAAAAGTAAACTCATAGTGTGTATCATCAAGAACATATTTGGAGTTTGTGCTGTATTCCTTAACGTAATAATCACCCGCGGGAATATCAGTTTTAAAGGTTGCGGTTCCGTCCTCGGTTACTGAAATTATCTCAATTAAACCGTCAGACGGGATTGATGTTTCGTCCTCAGCTTCAATATCCTGATTAGCGTAAAGTCCGAAAGAAACTTCCAAGAGTTCATCGTTATCGCCGATTCCGTACTGCTCGTCCTTATCCATTAACTTTGTGAGACTTACTTCTGCTTTCTGACGGGTATTCTTAATAGTAATATCAGCGTTTGTTACTTTAACGGTTTCACCGCCGTACTTAATTGTTACATCGTACTCCTTGCCGTCAGCGACATAACCCTCGGGCGTTTTTGTTTCCTTGATAACGTATGTGCCGAGGTAAAGCTCTTTGGATTTAGCCTTGCCGTTTTCTCCCGTTGTAACGGTGTCAACAAGCTCGCCTTTCTTTACACGGATTGTTCTGTCGCCTGTGTCAATATCCTCTTTCGCTCTGATTTCAAATTCGGCGCCTTCGAGATTTGATGAACCGTATACAGGCTGATACTTAGTAATACTGTTTTCTTCTGTTTCTTTAACAGAGGTGAATGTGTCGCCTGTCTTAGTGATAGTAATTGTACCCATTTCGGGATAGTCATACTTTTCTACTTCAACCTTAGTTGAGTCCGACTTGACTTCAAAATCTTTAGGTGTGCCGTCGAGAAGATAACCTTCGCCCGCGGCAACCTCAATAAGCTGATACTTACCGACAGGGAGCTTTGTCTCGAAGCTGACTACACCCTCGTCGTCGGTTTCAAAGGTGTCTGTACCGTCAACCTTGACATACTTGCCGTCTGAACCCTTAATTTTAAACTTGAATCCCACGAGTTCAATTACCTTCTTCGTTACGGCATCCTTCTTAACAATTTTAAAATCGGAAGGCTTGAGCACATTTTTAAAGGATACGGTTGCGGTTTTACCTGATTCAACCTTCACAGTCTGAGCCTTCTGAGCTACATAACGGCTGTACTTATTCTCGGTTATGGTATATGTTCCGGGTACAAGGTCTGTCAAATTAAAATATCCTTTTGAATCAGTCTTTACCGTCTTTTTATAGCTGTTAGGTCCCGTAATCGTAAACTTTATGCCTGAAACCTTACCGTCCTCGGAGGTTTTCTTGATTTTGAGGTTGCCGCCCTTCGCGCTGACTTTAAAGAACGCCTGCACAGGATCAGGCGCGTTTTCAACGCCTGTGATAACATCCTGTTTTGACGAATCGCCGTAAGGGATGATAACGCTCTTTTTGGCAACTGTAGGAACGCTTTTATTTGAACTAAAAGTTACGGAATTAACAGGCTTGGAAGCCGAAAGCGTGAGCTTGTTGCCTGACTTTGAAACGGTTACGCCGTCTGTTTTCTTAAAGCTGAAATCAGAAAGCACCTTTTTGCTGTCGGTAAGTGTGAGCGTATATTTACCCGAACTTACCTTCATAGCGTGAGTAGTAGCTTTTGATTTAAGGCGGTTAGCAAAGCTCGGAACGGTTAAGTGTCCCTTAAGCCCGTTTGAAATCTGATTGTAAACTGTCTTAACACCGGGATTCTTACCGCCTGAACACATACCGTCAATAAACTTGCTGTCAGTACAGGCGTATGTATCGGAAGTCTTTCTGCATCCCGCGACAAACTCCCAGATTATAAGCTGAGTAGCAACCCATTTCTGATCGGCTGTACCGCTGAGATTCTTGGCGTTGCCGCCCTTGCCGTAGAGGAGCGCGAGATTAATGCTCTTCTGCTTGGCTGTACCGAGCTTCTTCCATACGGTTGAACCCGATTCAGTAAGCTGATTACCTGAGTGGAGGTCAACGCCGGGCTGAATACAATACGCCTCTTTCTTATTGGCAAAGATTTTACAGAGAGCTTCGCCCGCTGCGCCTACTGTAATACCGCCGTTTGTTACCTTCTTTGCAAACTTAATTATTGAGCCGCCCGTGTCATAACAATACCCGAAGGTTACAGTCACCTTGTCGCCGGCTTTCGCTCTTACCGATAAGCCTGAAAATACCGAGAATAAAGCGATAACCGCGAGGAGTATCGCGGTCATTCTTGTAAGTATTCTTTTGTTTGTTTTAGTCATAATAAAAATCCTTTCTTTTTATAAAGTCATTGTATAATCATCCTCATCGGGAAGGAAAGCGGTCTGACGCGCGTCCTCACCGAGAGAATTCAGTATGTTATTAAAATCTTCGACAGTATTGCAGTCATGAATGCCGAATTCAGCGCATAACTGCTGATATCCTAACACATCTTCGTCGCAGCAGAGAGTTTCGTTGAGCTCCAGCCACGCCTTGCCCTTATCCCAATTCACACACAGTGAGGTCGGGTAACCTCCTGTTTGATCACATTGGAAATCAAGCGAGGTGTAGATATCTATAGCGTCAGTATCCTCGTTTAGCAGTTCAAGCTGATGCATAAATTCATCGTAGCTCATAGGCTCATCTCCATACCGCCGTAATCCTCGTCATCCTCGGAGAAATCGTCGGCGGGGCCTGTAATATTTACATATTTGCCGATAATTCCGAGAGCTTCATCATAACTGCCTGAGTTTAAAACACGGTCATTCATTTCTTTGGCTTCATCCCGCATACCGTTTCGATTCAGCGTTCTCGCGGCAATTCCGAGCAGATTGAAGATGTTCGAATCCTGACCGATAAGCTCGCAGTCGGGCTTATATCTCTCAGGTGCTTTTCTCTCCTGATTGTTTTGTCCGAGATAGTCGTTCATCTCATCGGTATCGTAGACGAAATAACTATCGCTTGAATTCCACATTGAGACATACAAGTCGCCGTCCTCGGTTTCAATCGGATGCTGTTCGAGACCTTCTCCGAAGCCGTCTGAGTTCTGACCGATAATCCAATCTCTGACTTTAGCTTTTTCTTCAGCCGTAAAGGGCTCTCGGAGCTTGAAATCAACCTTGCCGTAAAGCTTGCCGTTCATTTCTTCAATACCCCAATTCGCCGTTACCATTTTAGCCTGCGCGGTATCATCATCGAGGAAATAGTCTCGCATATTACCGAGATCAGGATCACTCTGTTCGAGCTCTACGAGCTCCTTGATATCCCACTCGTAACATTTCAGGAAATCATTGCCTACCTCATGTTCACCGCATTCGCCGTCGTCGAGATTACCGATAATCGGGAAATAGAAGGTCTCGGTATACTCGCCAAGCTCCTCGGTCAGCTTCTTTACATCCTTGCTCAGTTCATTCGGCAAAGAATACTGATCGTTTACTATATCCGACTCTAAGGCTTCCTTTACTTCATCAGGTGCTTTCATAAGAACCTGCAGAGTATCGTTAACATTCCTTAACGTGTGGCTGTCGTTGAACAGCTTAATCAGATGCAGCCCGATATGACTTTCGGCTAAGAGCCTGGTCGTAATCTTGCTGTCGGGATTATCTGAAATCGGAATTTTGTCGGAGTATTCTTCCCCGATTGAGCGAAGCTTACCCTCGATATCCATTCGGTCGCAGGGCAATTCCACAACAAGCGTGTTTCCTCTGTTATTCACAACCGCCGTAACTAACATATTACATTCCTCCCATAGTCATACTTTCTTCAGATTCAAGCTGATTTCGAAGACCGCCTATCTCGCCGTTTCCTTCATAGAACATAAAGCCATCGGGAACAAACTCTCCTTCTTTTTCTTCAGCGATATACTCTCCGAACTCAGCGAAATTGAAGAATCCCTGAAGGTCGTCGCTGATTTCGTATTCCTCATAGCAGTCTGTATCTACGAAATATCTTCCGACTGCCTCATAATCGCCGTAGCTCACATCCTCAATTAATTCAAGATCATCAAGGTTTTCAACGAGCACGCCGATATTATCGGCGGTTGATACGTCAGTAAAGTCTATTGCCGACGATAATTTCTTTGCGTCGATTTGGTTTTCATCAAGAATCCGAAGCAAGTTATTAAGCTCGTAGATTCCTTCATTACTAAGGCTTTTTTCAAAATATTGTTCAAGCTTTACATAATCGGGATTCTCACATTCGATGTTAAGCTCACAATCCTCTATGACAGGGGCGCCAAGCCTTTCTACAGACTTTTTAATCGCTAATTCATAATCGGGCAGAAAAACGCTCTCCGATTTCTCGTTATAGCTTATATCAACGCTGAGGATAAAATCTTTATACGCGTAGGAAGGGAAAACCTGTCCGTCGTAAACCTCTTTCATAGGTTTATCGCTCTTAAACAGCAGTCCGTTCGGAGTAAAGATTCCTTTGTTGGAATTTAAAAGGTCATAGCCTATCCTCGCGAGCTTATCGCTGCCCACTACTTTCGGATCAACACATCCCTCGGTATTTAACGTGTAGGCTAAACCTACAGCTGACATATCGCTCACATCGGTAATAAGGGTATATTTATCAAGATTAAAGGATAGGTTTATGAGGTCTTTTAGATTTCTTATGTCCTCATACTCCATTGCGGCGAAAAACTGCGCCATTTCTCCATCCGTAAAGCTATCAAATCTCTTTGCCAAGTAGTTTAACTCGTCGAGATTTACTATCTGATTTTCGAGGACAAATAGTTTTTTCGGCTCTATAATTTCCTCTATCAGAGCTGTCGGCGGAAAATTTTCAGCCGCCTGAATTTCCATACACTTTTCATACAAAACATTTTCGTTTGCGGGAAAAGTGATAATCACGGAACGGTTATTATGATTAGCTATAATTTTTATCAATTAAATCACCTCTTTTGTATTAAGAAAGCGCCCGATTGCTCGGACGCTTTTCCTGTTTTTTAACAGTAGACTATGTATACTGCCTTGCCTTTAGCTATCACGTTGAAGCTTATGTCGCCGGGCTTACAGTCGCCCGAGAAGCTGTCTATCAGATAGGAGATATCTCCTTTTACTGCTGATATCAGCTCATCTGTGCTGTCGTAGATTGAACCGTCTGTCGGTGGAAAGTAGCTTGAGTTACCCGTAGTCAGTGACGAGTCATAATTCATACCTCTGCCTTTGCCATAGCTTATCCCTGCGCTGACAACTCTGCTGATATCAACTGTCGGTTTTTTTGGAGCAGGCTTTGTCGACTTGGGCTTAGGCTCGGATTTCGGTTTCGGATTAGCTTTTGGCTTTGGAGCAGTAGCCTTCGGTTTCGATGTAGATTTGACTTTTGGTTTCTGTGTAGATTTTTGTGTTGCTTTTTGAGCAGGTTTTTCTGTAGCGGGTTGAGTAACCTTTACAGCGTAGCTCTTGGTTGCAGTTTCAGTTTTCGCCTTTACCACGGAAGCCGTTTCTGTCGGCTCAACTGTAACTTTTGCGGAATGTTTCTTTTTATGCTTTGCCTTTTTCGGCTTATTCTTTGCCTGAGTCGAGCTCTCGGTTTCTCTTTCCGTTGCCGGCTCTGCGGTTGAAGGCGCTGTGGCTGCTTTTACCGTTTCTGTAGTATACGATGGTTTAGATGCTACCGCCTCGCTTTTAGCACAAGCCGCCATTGTTCCTGCTAACATCATTATGGCTATTATAGCCGCGATTCTTTTCTTCATATAAATCGCTCCTTTCTTAGCAACACAATATATCAGGAAACTGTTTTAAAGTCCAGACCAAAAGCGATTATTTTATTTTGAGATTATGCATTTTCCAAGCAGCTCCGCTGTATGCTTTTCCGGATAGCTTAACAGGGATAATCTCCAAGCTGATTGTCTTTACTTCCTTCATCGGAATACCAAATATTTTAGAGACCTTGACGCAGTTACCTTTGATAGTCTTGTGCTTTATAACGGAAGTGTTATCAAGAAAAGCAAATCTCAGAGTATAGCAGGTAGCTCTTTTTGTCTTATTCCATGAAATCTTAACAGCTTTCTTGTTGTTTATACGAACAGCTTTCGCTCCTGTTACGGTTTCAGCGGCATAGGTTGAACTCCAGCCGCTGTACTTAGCATTATTTGGCTTTCCCGACTTATAGTCATTCGCGTTAAATGCTCTGACTTTAATGTTATAAAACTGACCGTCCTTGATATGCTTGTTGAAGTTCCACAGAACATACTCGCCGTCGAGTTTATAAAAGCTCTTGCTCCTTGCGGTGCTTTTGTAAAACTTATTCAATGTAATCTTACCGTTTGAATCTCTTACCTGAACCTGATAACCGGTTGCGCCGCTTGGTGAAGGTTTAAAAGTCAGACAATGTTCCTCAATTGCGTAATCCGAGCGGTACAGCACACGGGAAGGAGCCTTGGGCTTGGAAAGCGCGGAAACATACGGAACGGAAGATACCGCGATTATTAAACACAAGACGGCAGTCAGCGTTATTGATACTATAGATTTAATTGTTTTCATAAGCGACCTTCTCACATACTCTGCTCAAACGGCAGATCGTCCTCATCTATGTCATCGTAGTCGGACACTTCATCCTCGCCGCTCTGAGTCTGTTCTTCTGCGAGCGCGTTCTCATACGCCTTGAGCACACTGTCGTTAATAGCAGTCCTCGCCTCAGCGGAAATCGGATGAGCTATATCAGCGTATTTTGTTTCGCCGTTTCTGTCCTCATAGGTTCGCGAGGGCATCGCCACAAACAATCCCTTATCCGAATCCATAACGCGTAGTCCGTGGATAGCAACCATTCCGGCAATGTTGACACTTGCGTATGCCTTAACGGCGCTATCATCGCTTTCGTAGAGCCTGTCAATTTTAGTGGTAACACGGGGCGGGCGTCGCTTGCCGCTGTTTCTGTTTGTGTTTTTGTTGTTTCTTGATCTGTTGTTATACATAAGTATCTCTCCTTATATTGTTTAGAAAAAATGAATTGTAAAGCCGGTGTCCTGCTGAACTTCAGCGTCAGAAATGTCCTCGGGTTGTGCGAATTTTTGTATATATTCATTAACCTGTTCATCGGTTAATGATGTAAAGTCCTCTCCAGTATCTCCGCAGACAAAGAAAGGGCCTGCGATAATTGAGGAGCTGCCGATATGACGATTGCCCTTCATATTTCTGAGCTTTGCCTCATCATTGCCTACGAGTACAATCCCTTCCGGCTCGGAATAAATCGGTTCAATAAGTCCATCTACGGCGTTCTGCAGCGAATGAAGATCCGACAAGATACGGATATCAAGCGGAGTATGCCCGGGCGTTACATACACGACTCTCATGCCGGACATATCCTCGCATTCAGATGTATCGAATTCGATGCTTTTAAAACCGATTGTGTCGCAGTAATAACAGCCGTTTTCAATATCGTTATCTTCGTTATCGCATATTTGAACAATATCTGACATTGAGAGGCTGTGTCCCTGAAATGTGGGCGGACGGTTATCGTTGAACATACTGTATATCTGTTCAAGGCTTTCCGCCTCAACATCTCCGTGATAGACATTCTTGTAGATTTTAGGATCGACGGCTTCGACTTCATTTAAGGCGCGAAACTTTACCTTTTCAGTGTCCTTATCGGTATTAATCTGAAAAATCTTTATTCTCATCTTTTCCTGCCCTTTCTGCGTTCTGCCCAAATGGTAGTGAGATGAACAAGCGCGTCACGCTGCTCATCCTCGTTTAGAGCGTCGAGGAACCCTTCAAGCGTCATGGTTTCGTCCTCCGCGTCGATACATTTGTCGCAGAGTTCTTCCTTTCTGATAATGATTGATCCGTCGCGGCGCGGAGTGAAGGATATAACGTCGTTGTAATTGTAGCCAAGCTCCTTGCGGATTTCGTATGGAATAATTACTACGCCCTTCTTTCCGAGAACCTTCAGTATTTTATCCATAGGATTCATCCTCGCTTTCCGCTAACATATCTGCCAGACACTCAGGGCAGATACACACTCCCTGCTCTGTTTCCTCCTGCTCCTTTACGAGCATAAGCACACCCTTGTCTGCGTGGCAGTTAACAACCGTTGAAGGGCCTATTCCGGCTATCTCCGCCGCTTCTCTCGGAATACCGACAAATACAAAATTCTCAAATATTTCTCTTTCCATAATGAATTATACTTCCTTTCAGTAGATTACTGACTTCGGCTTTCTCGCCTGTGTCAAAAATAGTAAGTTGGTAGGGCTTGTTTTTGGTTCGCTCTAAAATATCGTAGTTTGCGATAAGGAGCTCGTGAAACTCTTTGCCCGGCTCGTATTTCTGTGCCATTGAATGAACCCGGCTGAAGCTGACAATACAGAAATCCTTGTACATTTCGCGTATAACAGAACAATCGTTATATGAAAGCAGAAACAATCCGTCTATTGAGCATAATAACTCCAACAAACGCAAATGATCCTCTACCGTAAATCCAACCTGATACATACTCTCTGTATAGTAATAAGGCGGATCCAGATAGAAGAATGAGTTTTTTCTATCGTAGTGCTTTATAAGCGTTTCAAAGTCCTGATTCTCTATAACCGCGTTACTGAGTCTGTCGGAAACTTGCTTGATTAAATCAAACAGAGTTCTGATATCAAAGGGTTGACATCCAAAGGACTTTCCTGTGCTTGAATAGCTGTATCGCAGCACCTTTAAGAATATTGCCGCGCGTTTTACGTTATATAACTCCGCGTTCTTTATCTGAATCTCAATTAGTTCTTTCGCTTCAAGCGGAGGAAACATCTTTTTTGTAAGAGCAAATTCTTCCTCAAACGATAATTTCGGCATCGGTTTCTTTTCCAGAAAAGCGGTCATGAGCTTGAATTCAGCGCGAGAGTTAAGATTCATAAAGCCGAGTTCGTTAATCAACGCCATAGGTCTGTCCCTCATGCACAGAAACAGATTCACGAGATCTTGATTATAATCGTTGTACACCTCAAATTTGTCGGGCTTCTCCTTACCGAGCAGGACAGCGCCCGAGCCTCCGAACGGTTCTATGTATCGTTCATAATTCAACGGGAACGCTTCATAGATTATCGGAAGGATTGAGGTTTTATTTCCTACCCATGAGACAGGTGTTTTGATAGTCATCCACTCCTTTCGGTGAGCTAATCACCTAAAAGCTATATCAACCGTTCCCGAACGAAAAAACCGCCAATCGAGAGCGTCCCTCTGATTAGCGGCTGATATGTTCTCAAATATCAGTCATTCGGAAACGATTGATATTTGCTATATTCTGTTTTAGGACAGGCTTATATCGCCTGACTGGTTTTGAGAGAATCTCTCATCAAAATCAGATTCAAGAAAATCCTCAAGCCTTGCGCTGTCGCCTATAAAGTTAGGCGATGTATCCAAGTTCAAGGAAATATATCCGGATTCTCCCAAGTCAATTGGTTTACGGGTTATGAGCGTACCTGAATGATTTACAAATACATTCTTTTCAAGCGTAGAGAAGTATTCTTCATCGCCGTGTCTGAACTCGTATTTGTACAAATCTTCGGGTATTTCACCTGGCGGTATTCTTGCGTCAATGTACAGTCCGAGCTGACCGCACACTTCAACAACATCAAAGTCCTTTGAATCGGTTAACGGATGAATGGGTTTGAAGTATTTTACCGGTTCAAAGAGGTTGCCTCCCATTTCCGATATAACGCCATAGTCGGTAATACGCGCGTTTAACGCACGGAGCAGATTTTCCGAATCGTCTGAACAAATCGCGTCTGTCCACCGTGTATCCAGTCTGCTGTCGCTTATCATTGAGAGATACTCTCTGAAAAATTGATCCTCTCTCTCGGCATATGGATAAAAATCATAATGCTGTATACTGTCGGCAATGGTAAGTGCCTGCATTAAATCAGTTGCGCAGTATCTGTCGAGAACAGCCTTGTACTTAATCCTCTCGGCATCACTCATGTTCAGATACTTTTCTGCAAGCTCGTTAAGCTTATCAAAATCTTCCATTTTACCGAAAGCAAAACGGTCAATCTGCGGGATAGCTGAATCAAAGCCATAATAGGCGCAGGATTCTATTCTCTGCTCTCCGTGCCTTCGAGCAATAAGGTTTGCTCTGTTTTTGTTAATCGGGAGCGTTATCCACTCCGCGCTTTCCTCGGTTGACAAATCATCCTCGGGAGCCTTCGATATTTCGAGCGCAAATACCTTTTCGAGCTTTATGTAGCTTGAATCCTTGAGATGACTGTCTTTGTAAATATCAGGAAGCTCGTAGTTTGCTGTCGCTATGTAATAGCCGTCAATAAATACGCCATTATCAATATCCACCTGATGTACGCCCAAAGCGTTGCGGTCAATCAAATCGAGAACGCTTGCGTCCAAGCCTTCGAGGTCAGGATTCATATCGTTGTCAATAACGAATTGACCGAGCTGCAGAGTATTATTAATATTAACGAGCGACGGCAAGCCTTCCAAACCATAGGTAAGGTTTATGAGCTCACCCATCATAATGCCGTCCTGATACATACCCTCGCTCTGCCTGCGTGTAAACACGGCTCGCATAGCCACCAAATCATATTCCTTCATTTCATTCAGCCTATACGCATAATTATTTAAATCAAAAATATTCGCTCGGTCCACATTCATTCCCTTTATCTCGGGAAATTCAGGACACTCGGAAATATTGAATTCAAGCGTATCGCCGTCAAAAAAACGAAGCTTTTGCAGCGCGTCGTGTATTACATAACGAGTTGCGGGCATTTCAAGCTCTGTATAAAAATACTCGTTATACTTCGGATGCTTGTTGTATAGTTGTATTTTCATTTATTTCACCTCCGTTTCGTTGTTCGACTCGTTTAATTACTTTGCCTAAAGCTGAAATGACAGGTACGCTGACTGCGTTTCCCACCATTTTATATAGCCTGCCGTCAGAAAGTCCCGATGCCGTGGCTTTATTGAACTGTTCATCCTTGAACCCCTGAAGCCGCCAACATTCTCTCGGCGTAAGCTTACGGATTCGTCCGATGTGAATATCTCCGGCTTCACCTACAAAAATTAGAATAGGCTGATCACAATCCGTTAGAGAAACATTCTCTATAAACACTCCCGAATGCTCACCCTTTCGATTACTTATCCCTGAATCCTGCCTTGCGGTTATGCACCTCGCAAGTTCAGTAAGCTTGGGATCGGGATTAAGGTCGATAAAATAATACGCCTGCGTGCTGCTCGTTGTTATCGTATGCGCGATATTATGACCGACGCGGCCGCGGCGCGAGTTTTGGTCGGCGTATGCTGTGTCAATACTGTCGCCGGGGTAAGCAATCTGATAGCCTGATTTAGTTTTAACCTTTATCGGCAAACCGTAATCTGTATCGCTTAACAGATACAATCCTGTATTACCACTAAATCCTCCGCCTCCTGACGTAAGAGTACAGCCTACTCCTTCTTCAGCGTAGACTCGCTCTCCTTGCTTACCGGGCAGGACTTGTACAAGAGCTTGCTGAGCATTTTGCGTGAAAGATAATACTTCTCCGGCACATTTTTCTCTACAATAGCAGACAATGTACACCCGGCGTCGGGATTGGGCAACTCCGTAATCCTTGCTGTTAAGCACCTGCCATGTGACATCATACCCCATGTCATCCAACGTACCGAGGATGGTCGCGAATGTCCTGCCGCCGTTATGGTTGAGCAAGCCGGGTACATTTTCAAGGAGCATATACTTAGGTCTTTTAGCCTTGGCAATCCTTGCAATCTCAAAGAACAGCGTTCCCCTCGGATCGTCGAAGCCGCCGCGCTCTCCTGCGATTGAGAAGCTTTGGCAAGGAAATCCACCGCATATAAGGTCAATTTCGGGTAAGTCCTCGGGCTTGATTTTTGTTGCGTCCTCAAAATAGAGTTCTCCTTCCGTGTTATAAATGCTTTCATACGCCTGCTTGGCGTATTTATCAATTTCGCAGAAACCGACGCACTCAAAACCGCCTATGGCTTCGAGTCCTGAACGGAAGCCGCCGATACCCGCGAACATATCAAAGAACCTGATTAGCATAGGTCATCATCCAACCAGCATTCCGATTTTGACTTCACCTCACATCTTCATTGTCATTTCATTGTTCTCGTCGGGGGAATCCTCCGACTGAAACTCAGCTTCGATTTCTTCCTGCGTAAGCCTGCGGAATCTGTCCTCGTCAATTACAAGTCCGAGACCGCTTCCGTTATCCCACGCGACGTGCAAGGTTGCCATATCG
Source organism: uncultured Clostridia bacterium (assembly GCA_947625485.1). Taxonomy (GTDB): domain Bacteria; phylum Bacillota; class Clostridia; order Oscillospirales; family Acutalibacteraceae; genus Ruminococcoides. The sequence continues at coordinate 39,866 of CANQOP010000006.1, forward strand.
TCTACAAACTGAACCGTACCCCTCGTGCCTGACGGAACGGGAGAAAACGTATCACTCATACTGATACACTCAACTCTTGTACCTTTTGGATAAGTCGCGCGAAGACCTTCGGCTCTGTTGCGCAGCTTTTCATAATAGTTCAAAATTACATCTCCATTTCAAAGTTAGGATTGGAATCCTCATCAATATCTTCGGTATCATCATCCACATTAAAAACAGCCTGTTGCTTTGGTACAAGCACCTTTAAAAGCTCCTCGCGATATTCCTGATCAATAATGCTTTTGATATAGACTCCGTATGTGTCGAGGAAAAATCTACCGTTTTCAAATGTGATATTGACATCAACGTACTTGCCGTGTTTCATAACAAAATCCACGACATCATTTATACTACGGAGTCTCTTATGTCCTCTATCACAATGTCCAATAAGCAAAGGATATTCTTTAGCCATGATTTTTACCTCCTTCATTTCTAAAGCTAAATACTTCTGTAGGACTTCTTATAAGTACCATTCTTCTGACCGCCTTTCATTTCAGATTTGTATTCTTCCTTTAATTGTTTTAACAAAAAAGGTCCGTTTACTGATGTCAGTAAAACGAACCACTTGCTTTTAAAAAATCTTTCGAGATACGCTTTGGAATCAGTCATATCTCTTTTATCTTTGCCGCGCAGCTTATCTCTGTAATCTTCTACAGCCATAAGCACAATGGCGTTTGCCAAGTATTCATATTCAGTCAAAAATTCGACCTCCTTAAAAAATTGCATAAAAAAAGAGCCAACCATTTCAATCTGAATTGAAACGTTTGATCCCTTTTCTTAATTAGAAAATAATAATGCTTATAAATCTTTAAGTATATAATTTGTAGATATTAGATTTGAATCCATCACATTTATACTGCAACAAATAAAAAATAACGGCACACTATTCATCATATGGCAAAAAAACTTTTCTTAATGTTTTTTCTTTGTCTGAAACAAAATCAGCCAATAATACCAATAATGTAACTAACGAATATGGAAAAACGACAAATAGAGTCACAATGTTTTGTACAGATAAGTAATGCTTTAATTTATTCAAACAAATTGATTCCTCTTTCTGTTCTTTTATAGATAATTTATTAAACTCTCTTTTAATCATAGCATAATGATTTATATTATTTTTTATGCACATCCTTATAGGTATAATTAACATAGCAGAGAAAAACAACGCAAATATTATTGATTCCAAAACTTCAGATATATTTTTACTATCGTTTTTTGGCAGTAAAACAATGGTAATTAATTGGCATATTATTGTAGCCGTTCCATATAAAAAACCATCTTGTAACACTCCTTCTTTGGGCTGATTTTTCAACAATTTGCATGTTTTTTCCCTTATACAATAGTAGTTTTGGCATAAAATAAAAGGAATTAAAACCGATGCACTAAATGTGCTGCAAATAAATAATAGGATATTTATAACGCTTAATGAACTTGTTAAATAAACAATATTTATAAAACTTATTGAAATAGTACCTATAAGTATTATAATAGTTTCAAATAATGCAGTGCAATCAAATTTTGGATTTCTGAGACATATTTTATTATTATAGAATCCATATGAAACAATAAAGGTGAATGCAAGTGAAGATACCACCATAATGGCAGGACGGTAATTTAATAAACACCATAAATCTATACCTGAATTATTTGCAAGCATAATTACAAATACAATAGAAACATAAGAGACTAATGACAGTATCATAACTAAAATAGAACTGATAATTCTTTTATGTTTTTTTAGTACACATATCAAAGAACTTGCCAAGGAAACTAAGAGTGTAAATAAAACTATTTCAAAGCTTGGAAAAGCACTATAAAACGAGGTATCAATTTTACACAAAATAGAATGTTGCAAAGAATATAGTATTAAAAAAATTGAACCAAGAAATATTAATACATACATTGAATAATTAACAATGCGCCATTCTTTAGAATCATCCTTACGATCAGCTTTTTCATTATCAATCACATATGAAAAAGTTCGTATAATATAAGGAATAATTGTTACTGATACAATAAAACCTAATATGTTATTGACAATATCTTCATTTGATGATTTTAAAAAACTCGTTGAACACAATCCAATAAAAGCAATAGATATTTGAGAAATAACACCAACTATCATATATGGCAAAACATCATTCACAGTCTTTGTATTTTTATATGTAATAGATCCACAAACATCATTTTTATCACAATCGTTATTTGTTCTATATATTATAAGTTGTAAAACAGGTATTAATATAATTGAAATCAAAAGAAATATCATATATGTAGCACCCTCAATAATACTACTTGCGTTTATTATTAAAAATTGTAAAGGCACAATCATAATAATTATCAATCCAAATATTTTAAACATTTCTTTTTTATGCTTTACTGACGGTGCAATGAACATTACGCATAAAAACAGACTACTAAGAACTACAAGGATATTATCATGTATCACTATTCTTTTTAATACAATAATATTAGCAAAAGAATAAGATAACACAATAGAAACAATAATATTAGATAAATGCGCTAATTTTATTCCTTTATTGTATGAAAAACACTTAAATAGTATTATTAGACCTCCATAACAAATATCACATAAAAAAATAGTAATAGTGTAATCATTATAATCATCAAATATATGCAAATTCAAGAATAGTAAACCGCAAAACCAAATCAAAAATTCTGCAATGTAGTCTATTTTAAATTTTCGTTCATTAATATATCTATCAGTAAAAAACATATTTATCATACATAAAGTAATAATTACTATCATTAAAACAAAAAAGAATGCATGATACCATCCAGCAAAATTAAAACTATGTAGATTAGGTATTGTCCAATTAAGAACTGTAGAATCATTAATTAACCACGAAATCTGTATAAATACACCTATTATTCCAGATAAAGCCGTAATTAAATATTTAAGTATTTTTTGACTTTTATTAATATTTATTTTTTTATTATATATAATAAAACTTCCAACAATAATCGGAAGAAGAATCGAATCTCCTATTGTCGCAGCTCTATAAGAAAACAAACCAGGTAATTCCGAATATGGATTGGCTTTATTCCAATTTACATATAATAGAAACATTACTCCAAATCCTAAGACAAAAATCAAAAACGAAGCAACAATTCCTTTTATGATAACTTTTACTAAACTTTTTCCTTTTCTCATTTTATACCTCGCAATACAATATTCTTTTATTTTATTGTATCATTATTTTACATAATTTGACAACAGTTTATATATAGAAAAAAATACACACAATTTGTAAATAACTCACGAAAAAATTCACACTAAATAGTAAACATTAAATCTGACATTAAAATATTTACTAAGATTATTAATTCTTCCTTTTTCAACTTACACTTATGTGATTTATTCTTCAAGTCCTGTTACCTGCAACAAAAATAATCCGAACGTTCTCCCTGTTAGAGAAAAATTCGGATTATTTCTATTCTTATCCCGATTATTACATTAAGGATTTGACACCTTAAAATATTAGATTTAAATTCAATTGTTCGAAAAAGATTTCTTTACAAAAGTGTATGTGATTTTTTATTCAATTTTCATATCTTTTTGTTTTTTCATAGAGAATACAAACGATTATTGATTTTATATGTCGAGATATTGTATAATAACTAATAATCAAATAAAAATCAATTAATGGAATGGCAATCAAAAAGCATTATACAATATATCAAAATCAAATTCATTGCCGACATAGAATTAATTGAATACTTTTGTTTTTCTCGAATTACCATATCAATTTCAACTAATCAATTGATATATCTTGAGTTAAGCGCTTTTTTAACATGATTGCAAGGTGGTCTTAATTATGAAGGATAAAAGTCTTGATAATTATTCAAATAATTTATCAATAAAGAACTATATCTATTTGGATGAAATAGGTATTGATAGTATTTATTCACAATTAAACGAAGAAACCGTACGTGAGATAACTATTAAACAATCCAATGATAAATCTGGAAAACTAAGTATAAGTGCAGGTTTATCAAAACTCAAGAATTTGTTTACAGCAGATACTGAATTAAGCGGCAAACTTAGATATAGTTCTGAATTAGAAAAAACAATATCTTTATCTTACGAGCAAAAAATAAAAATAATACTTAAAGAGATTTCCAATTACAAAAATTACTTTTGTGATTTAAATATTGCATTAAGAAAAAATATTCCAGCAAATCAAATTGTTTTTATAAATATTTATGAGTCATTTTATTCGCGACTTGATTTTTCATCATATGAAGTGTTTAAATATATTCATAGATGTAATTATTTGGAATTTGAAAAAGGTGATATGCCTTTATCACCAAACTCTATGATAACTTATGACATACCTTATGATAACTATAATTATCATGATAATTATTATAAAGAGAGTCGGTATCGTGTTGTACTATCGATGAATCTTGATAAACTAAGAATCCCCTTCCATAGTCAAACGTCTCATTTAGCAGTAGCCTTAAGAGGAAGCCGCGGAAAAATTTCTTTAGGAGTTTGGGGACAATTGCGAAGAATTAACGATTTGTATTATCAAATTAAGCCATTTGCTGTTTGGTGGTAGTTATCTGTAAACATAGATGTGTTAATTAATCAAGTGAACAAAATAAAACAATTAGTGTTTAAAACATATAACTAAAAAGAATATAAAAACATATTATAGTATTTAAAAAATAGATAACTGGGAGGAAACTATAATGGATAAAGCATTTGAAAAGTTAGGATTATACGATTTTTTCGGAATATGGATTCCAGGTGCGTTAACAGTAACATACTATTTGTTTACTCTTAGAGATTATTTCTATCATATTTTTTCTTTTCTAAAAATAAGTCAAAACGGTATTCCTAGTTATTTGCTAATCATTATACTATATACTGCTGTTGCATATATTGTTGGTGTGATATTGCATGAAATAGGTAAAATAATTGCTGATATAACAACGATTTTTAATTTTCATACTATTAATTCAAGAATTAAAAATCTTTCTGTCTCAAAATGCCCTAGAACAAATGTATTTAAAAGAATACAATATGAATACAAAAATTCACTTGAAAAGAATGACATTAAGTTAGAAAATATCGTTGATTTTGATAAAGCTATAAGTTATCTAAAATACAATGGAAGAATAACCACAAAAAGAATTGATACATATCATGCTATTTACGCTCTATCAAGAAGTCTTAGCTTATGCTTTTTAGGACATCTGTTACTATTGTTATTTATAATAATAAAAACAAGTATAATTGCTATTATAAATACTATAGAATTATGGGTTTTAGTACCTTATGCATTTCTATGTATTATAGATATAACATTGTTATTTTTATTCTTTCTACGTACATATCGTTATTTTCACAGCTGGATAAAAAATATTTTTATTCAGTATTACAAAAATATATATCAAAATCAAAGCAACCAATTAATATGGTGAATTATTGTAATGATATAAACTAAAAAGCAACCTACAACTTCAGGTGTATCTTAATGTAGATTAAATAAATACAAGGAGAGATTAAGCTATGGGAATATCTGATATTCTTTCTATAATTGCTATAGTAGTTTCTGTTATAGTTTTCGTTTTAAATCGTAGACTAGATAGTTATTTGTATGGGCCAAAGTGTAGAATTTGTGCTTATTCAGTTCCAAAAGGCTTAATGATACAAATAGGAAATGGTGGAAATAGGGTGATGCATGTTAAAAGGATCTCCTACACTATATGTTCCGATATAAAGAATCTAGATGATTACACTTATAATCTTTCATCTTTGTTTTATAACTTGACTTGTGAAACTAGATCTGAAACTAGACCCGTTGATGAAGATTTGTTTCCAAACTCTAAGCAAAATCTGTTTACCACAACATTTTTTTCACAGGAAGAAATGTTGAAAGCATGGGAAATTGTAAATCAAATAACAGTTAAAGTTGAGTATAATGGACTAATCAAAAAATTCTTTCCAACCTATAGATCACTAAAGTATGATTATGAAACATTTATGGATGTAATGAAAGATGGAGAAGGAAATATTCGTCAGTTAAAAGCCTTTACTGAGCAAGAAAGGAAACAAAAGCATTATTGATTATTATTTATAAAATTATTTACACCGAAGTGTTGTAATCATCAGGTCCATGTGAAAGCAATTTCATGCAGGTTCAAGTCCTGTTATCCGCACCATATATTAGGGAGTATCTTTCGATACTCCCTAATTTATTATCAAAATACGGAGATGTGACAGGACTTGAAGCCGACCGTTAAGAAAATCGTCCTGCGGACGATTTTTAGGGAGGAGCGTTTATGAACGCTATAGCTATGATACACACCCCAACAAACGAGGACAAAGTTTTCTAAATATGAACATATGTTATCCGCACCATATATTAGGGAGTATCTTTCGATACTCCCTAATTTATTATCAAAATACGGAGATGTGACAGGACTTGAAGCCGACCGTTAAGAAAATCGTCCTGCGGACGATTTTTAGGAAGGAGCGTTTATGAACGCTATAGCTATGATACACACCCCAACAAACGAGGATAAAGTTTTCTAAATATGAACATATGTTATCCGCACCATAAAAATAGGGTATCTGTTGATTCCCTATTCAGATTGTAGAAAAACCCTAAATCCGATTTAGATTTAGGGCTTTTCTACAGTCTGACCACCCATTGAACGGGTGGTTTTGATTTGTATTTAGTTCTTTTCAAAAAGGCTGAATCCGACAAAGCCGGAATCATTCAGGTCGTAAATCATAATGAGCTGATAGCTTGCATTCGTAAAGGTCACATACATCATTTCATTATAGCTTATTCCGGAGCTTGTGCTGTCTGTAATTATCTCGTTGATTGTCGTACAATTTAGATTTATATCAAACTTTTTGCAGACATTATCAACCACTTCAAGATTATTAATAAAAGATACGAAGCTATTAAACCCTGTGTCGCCAAATTTAGACGTTATGAGGTTATCAGAAACAACTTCTCTTTCTTGACGCTGAAAATAATCAACTTCACTAACTACATACATTTTAAGATCGTTTTCCAGATTTTTATAAGCGTTTTCAATCTGTTCTGTTGATATCCTTTCGTCACATTCAGGAATACAGGAAAAATATAAAACATCTTTCTCTGTAAAAGCTACATTAATCGTATAATTTCGCTTATTTGTTGCAGTAAATTTTACGTCCCTGATGTAATATATATTAGGTTCTGAGACGGAAATTTCAAGATAGTCTCTAAAATCAATATCCTTTAAAAAGTGAACCTTGGGATAAAATGATTTTATCAAACCTGTTACAAGTTCATTTGTGTACTTATATTTGGATTTAGATGTTGCTTTTTTTACGGTTTTTCTGTCATAAAGATTCATCGGATAAAGTTCTAGATTTGTGGTATTATCAAAGTAAAGAAGTGAAATTTTCTCGGATTCTTCGATTTTCCAAAGTGTATTTTTATAGTTAGGCAGTAATATCTGCGAAAGCTCTATCCCAAAATAGCAGAGCACTATAAGCAAAGCGGCTAAAATGAAAGGCAAAGTTTTTTTAATCTTATTCATCACTTCCACCTCCCACCGGCATAATCACTGACACAGTAGTACCCACGCCGACCGCACTGTCAATATTCAGTTTTGCATTATGTTTTTTGACAATTTCTACGCAGAGCGATAATCCAAGACCTGCGCCTCCGGCTTTTCGGGAGCGGCTTTTATCCACCATGTAGAACGGCTCGGTTATTTTTTTGACGTCATCCTCAATCATTCCTACTCCGTTATCCGTTATGGATATCGTGAGTTTATCGTCGTTAAGCATACACTTAACCTCTATTTTCTGACCTTCATCGCTCGCTTTGACAGCGTTGTCGATAAGGTTGTATAAAAGTGAAGTGAACAGATCCTTATCAACTCGGATAATCACATTAACGGGCGTAATATTCAGCTTCATACCACGTTTTTCAATTATCGGTTTAATGCTGTTCTCAACTTCTTTAAGTAATTCAGAAATATTAATATCTCTGAACTCAAGTTCTGCATTATCCGCAACGATAAGCTCCAACAGTTTTTCCGATAATCCCTTCAGCCGCTTAGCTTCTTCGACAATTATTCCCGAGTAATCTCTGAGCTCCTCACTGGTTATATTCTTTTTAATCTGCAATATATCAGCAAAACAGATAATTGAAGTGAGCGGAGTTTTCATCTCGTGGGCAAGATTATCAATAAAGCGTTTTCTGCTGTCAGCTATATTCTGTAGATTTTCAACATTACTCTCTATAGCTTCTGCCATAATATTGACATTCGAGGCAAGCTCTTTAAATTCACTGCCCCCTTTTTCGTCGATGCGGGCTTCATAATCGCCGCCGGCAATTCGTTTTATTGAGGCGTTCACTCTTGTCAACGGCCGAAGCAGTCTATATACAACCGCCAATAGCATTAACGCCGTAACTACAGCAAACACAATGCTGAGAATTTTTATATAACTCAGCGCGATTTCGTGATTGGTATAAACCAGAGTAATGTCAGTTGCGGTAAATATATAATAACTTTGACCTTCAAGCGTAATCTCAGAGCCGATAATCAAATACGTCTTATCATTAAAATCAGTAATAATTGAATACTCGCTCTCGCTGTTTTTAACCTGTTTTATGAAATTTGGCACTGATTTAAACACATCAGAATGGATGGAATCAATCTCCGAGTTTTTATTATAAACAGCTATACCCGTTTTTGAACCCGAATAAGAGGACAGCATATCAGTTATTGCGGATTTAATTTTATCGTCTGGAAGTACCAATTCATTGGATTTAATCCGCTCGTAAGAAATTTTGTTGGTTATATTAGCCGCATAATATTCATGCTGTGCCTCAGCACCAACACGTTGCTGACGTATTGCAGATGAAAAGTAGCTCTGTGCAAGTAAAACGGCGATTGCACTTACGGCGATCATTACGAAAGCTAAGGTTATAAGAAAAATCTTTTGCCAGAGTTTCATTTTATTCCTCGCTCTCTAAACGGTAGCCGAGCTTGGGAATAGTTATGAGATGTTTTTTCAGATTAAGTTTTTTGCGGATCTGCTGAACATGAATATCCACAGTTCTGCTCTCTCCCTCAAACTCATATCCCCATACAGCGGAAAGAAGTCTTTCTCTTGAGATTGCAATATCAATGTTCTGAATAAAAAATATAAGCAGTGAAAATTCCTTAGGCGTTAAATCAACGACTTTCCCACCCTTTAACACTTTATGCTTATTTACATCAACATTTATATCACCGTATCTAAGTGTACTTGCACCCTTATCAAAACGGCGGAGGATGACCTCAATCCGCGCGATAAGCTCCATAGCCTCGAACGGCTTAACGATATAATCCTCCGCGCCGAGGCGGAGACCTTTTATTTTTTCGGTAACGTCGCCTAGGGCAGTGAGAAAAATAACGGGAATTCCGCTGCTTTTCACATTCTCGAGCACCTCAAACCCATTCATCCCAGGAAGCATAACATCGAGAAGCACCAGGTCAAATTTACCACTCTTTACGGCATCTACAGCCGACTTTCCGTCACTGCAAATTTCGCTTCCGTAGCCGACGATTGAAACTGTAACCTCTATGGATTTTGCGATATTCGAATCGTCTTCAACAATAAGTATGTTAATCATTTTATTTTCTGTTGCCTTTCCGCCCACAAAGTGCGCTACTGCGCAAGAATACAATTATTCTTTAAAATATTCAAGGCTCTGCTTTTAACAAGCAGAGGTCGTGCATAGCAAGACGGGTTTAGTGAGGTTGAACCCCCTAAACCAAAGATATTCACCGCCGCCTTAGAGACGGGGACATTTCTCTGTGGTTATAATAAGAGTCTATATCAAACATTACAATTTGTCAATCTGATAACCTATATCCATATATTGTAATTGAAAATCACTTTTGTTTTATTTGACACTTACTTTTTCTAAAAACTTTTTTACGCATTATATTCATTTTTATATATAACTACAGCCTGTTGACCGAGGCTTTCATAAGCCGCTTTGACATCTGATTTTTTATACCCAACATTTTTGCCCTTTAAAGGATCGTTAAAGTAGTAAAAATTACTATCATAGCCTACAAGCAGCAAACAATGCTCAGGAGCTATCCATGTGCATCTTTTCCCCTGAGATGTAATCCATGTGCTTGTTTTATATGCTTCATGCATTTCTATAGTAGCCCATAGGATTATAGGGATATCGTTGTTTATGTAATACTTACAGAGCCTTTCAAGGCTTGTTCCGTCGTACCGTTTTATACTGTAAATTTCTTTGTCGATAAATTTATTAAGCGCCCTTTCTACAACGGTTGAGTAACAACCCCAGCCGCTGCGGTTATAAGGAGATCCGAGAAAACACTCATAAGGCGAATCACCGATAATATTGTTATTTGTATAAAAGGGAGCTTGTCCAAGGTCAAGATAGTTGTCTATAAAATCATTAACGTCAATATCAATTCCAAGGTATTGAAGCGCCATAACCGTTGAAACAGACTCACAACCTGTGGGATAGTATTCGGTTTGGTCGATAAACGGTGCGTCTATCATATGTTCTGTTAGCTGCTTTTCTTCTTGCGATACATTTTTCAGCAGTGATAATTGAGGCGAAATACAACTTACAGCGCTTGTACCATCGCCGTCGGGCACACATAAACTTTGGTACACAATACCTGCTGTTAGCAATAAACCTAATACAAGTGTCACAATAAGAATTTTTTTCGGAAAATTACTTCTCCTTTTCATATTTACCATTCCTTTAATTTTGATAAATTAATTCTAATTCTTGCAGATGCAAAAAGTCATCATAAAAATGTAAAAGAATTGTAAACATGAAAATGTGCTGCGTGGTACTCTGTAAATATATAATTAACAGAAAAAAGCTTTGTGAAATTTTAATATTTCAAATATCGGAATCTCACTTTGGATTTGGTCTTTGTACTGAAAACTTTTTATTAATGGGATTTGTATCTATACAAATATTATCTTCGAGATTCAAAGCTCTGCTTTTAACAAGCAGATGTCGTGCATTGAACCAAAGATATTTTCACCGCCGCCTTAGAGTCGGGAAACATTTCTCTGTGTTTAAAATAGAGTATGTAAGTAAAAAACCTGCAACTTTTCCCGGTAAATCCTTGTAATCAAAACCACCCGTTGAACGGGTGGTTTGACCAGCCCCTATAAGGGGCTATTACAGGCTTACCCCCTGCAGCCGGGGGTATCGAAAGTTTGACAACGCATTACAATCTCAAGCAGCCGCTCACGTGCGGCTGTTTATTTTTGCTTATTTATTCTTGGCACCCGTAAACGGGTCAATATATTCCTTGAGTGTTAACTGATCGTTTGCACAATCTTCTGCAAGCTGATTTTTTATGTATTCTGCTATCGTCTTTTTATTTTGTCCTACCGTATCTACATAATACCCTCTACACCAAAAATGTCTTGAGCCATATTTATACTTCAAATTTGCGTGTCTATCGAATATCATTAAACTACTTTTACCCTTGAGGTATCCCATAAACTGTGATATACTTAGGTATGGTGGGATACATACTAACATATGTATATGGTCTGGGCACGCCTCAGCTTCGATTATTGTCACCTTTTTCTGCTCACACAGTTTTCTTAATATCTCTCCTATATCTCTTCGCAACTTTCCGTATATTTCTTTTCTCCTGAATTTTGGAGCAAAGACGATATGATACTGACACCGGTATGTTGAATGTGCTGTGTGCATTATTTCATTATTATTTTTGTTTTTCATTGTTTAAAACCTCCTCGTATCTTTGGTATTGCGTCGTCAAACTCTTACCATTATACTCGGAGGTTTTCTTTTGCTAAAGCTTTTTTTATCGTCCCCCGGTTGAACCGGGGGATTTTTCCACGCCCTAAAGGACAACATAAACAATTCCCGCCACTCAAAAAGTGACGGGAATTATTATTCTGAGTTATAAAAACTCTCGTATATCTATTGCAAGCTCTTCTTCAAGATTTATAAGGCGCTTGGTTATGTCCTTGGATACCTCATCAGCCGCCTTGTACTGATTAAGGTATCTGTGCAAAGATTTTACGCCCATATTACAGCCGTCTGTAATCAAATCGGCAATCGTGCTGTCCGACTCGTTCATTACAAGCTTTACATTGGTTTTCATCCACGACATACCTTTGGCAATCGGATTAGGATCCTTTCCGCTGTCCTCGTACTTGTTTAGCAAATCTTTGATTTCAGTATCCAACTTTTTATGCTCAGATTTACAGTCAGACAAAAGTTCCTTTAATTTTTCATCATTCACATAATCCAGAACATCGTCAATGGACGCAACGCCCATCTTAACTCCTGCATTACATTCACGCAATAGCTTTATCGTATCCTGTTCTATCATTAATACTATCTCCTTTTTATTTTCAAAGCTCTGCTTTTAACAAGCAGAGGTCGTTCACACACGACGGTTTCAGCGGGAGCTTGTTCCCGCTAGACGAAAGATGTTTACCGCCGCCTTAAAGGCAAGGGACATCTTTCTTATGTTATAAAAAAAGTATTCCCCACAAATAAGCGCCTATGCACATCTTCTTCACTCATTGCTCAGTGCGTCTTTTTTCCTCCTTTATAAATACTGCGGCAGGAATTAGAGTAGCAATCGCAGGCAGAGCGCTGAGATTTCCCATAAACATACTGAGTACGCACGCGAGCGCTACGCCTATATGAAAGTACATAAGCGTAAAGCCGAACACACGCGCCTTTGCTAGCAACGCCTTATCCTTATCAAAAGCATATGCAAGTAGTGAGGTAGTAAACTGCCTATAGTTATTGGTTGAGAAAATCGTGGAGCTGACGTATCCCTCAATTCTGTCAAATGCCGTCCACTGGAAAGCGGTAGCGAAAAACACGGGGTAAATGCGTAAAAATATATTCATTTCCTCGGGCATAAGCGCAAGAATAATCAAGCATACCGCGTCGATAACGAGGCTCAAAATATCGGTACGGATTTTTGTGCAGCGCGGAATGATAACCGAAAGCGACAATCCGAGGAAATATACTACCGCGCCGACCGCTCTAAACGCCATAGATTCAAAATCGCAGATAAAGAAGTCTCGTACTATACTCAGCATATTAAGCGTTTGTGCGTTACCGAACAGTTCGAGTAGGTTACACACAGCGAATCCCGCAAAAAAGCCGCCGACAAGCGCCATATTGTAATGTAAGAAATTATCGGTTTTTCGCATATTTTCACTCTTTTCGGAGTTGTAATTTACAGAAAGACTTATTTGTCTCGGCTATAATTATAACGACAAAAACCGACAAATTCAAATTTTAATTGCAATAAAGAAATATAAAGAAAGATTTCAATTTTATGCACAATATTCACAAAAGCCGTTCAAACTTTTCGTACAAAATTGCGGATAAAAGTTGATTATACTATTTTATTTCCCAGTTCAATCACATATTTTTGCATTTCACTCGGGTCGGAAATCGACTTCGCTTTCTCTATCACCTTACGGCGCTTTCTCTCGGACAATGTGCTTACATATTTCATAGCGCAAAAATTATGTGAAATTGCCCGACTGAAATCCTCCGGCAAATCCTCAAACAAAATCAAAAAAATCACCTCTACCCTATTATAGGGAGAGGTGAATTGTTTTATACAGCAAAGCTTACTGCTGACCGATTTTACGGAAACGGTTGTAGCGAAGTCTTGCGAGCTCCTCGCCGGAAACGGCGAGATTCTTCTCAAAAGTACGGCAAATAAGCAGTTTCATACTTTCAAACATTTTCTGGTCTCCTGCGGTTGGCTCGCGTAGAATACGTTCAATCACTCCTAAATTAAACAAATCCTTAGCCGTCATTTTCAAACATTCAGCCGCCTCGGCAGCCTTTGAACTGTCTTTCCAGAGTATGCTCGCGCATCCCTCGGGAGAAATAACCGAGTAAACGGCGTTTTCCATCATCCACACCTCATCGGCAACCGCGAGAGCAATCGCGCCGCCCGAGCCGCCCTCTCCAATAAATACGGAGAGAATCGGGGTTTTCAGAGCCATCATTTCCATAAGGTTGGTGGCGATTGCGTGTCCCTGACCACGCTCCTCTGCGCCGATTCCGCAGAACGCGCCGCTCGTATCTACAAAACAGAGAATTGGTCTGTGAAACTTCTCCGCCTGCTTCATAAGGCGCAGAGCCTTACGGTAGCCCTCTGGGTGAGCCGCCCCAAAGTTGCGCTCCATACGCTCCTTTGTGTTTCTGCCCTTTTCAAGACCGATAACTGTGACGGGAATATCGTTTAACATTCCCACACCGCCGACAACCGCCTTGTCGTCGGCAAAATTTCTGTCGCCGTGCAGCTCTATAAAACTGTCGCCGAACAGCGCGTTTATATAGTCGAGAGAGGTGAGTTTTTTTGTACTGCGCGCCGCAAGTACGTTATCATATGCGCTCATCACTGCACCTCCGTATAGTTATGAATTTTAAGCAGCTTGGAAAGGGTTTCTTTGAGGTAACGGCGGTCTATAACCTTATCCACAAAGCCCTTTTCCTGCAAGAATTCCGCTGTCTGGAAGTCCTTGGGGAGTTTCTGGCGGATAGTCTGCTCGATTACACGAGGACCCGCGAACGCGATTAGCGCGCCCGGCTCAGCGAGAATAATATCTCCCTCCATAGCGAACGACGCCGTAACGCCGCCCGAGGTCGGGTCTGTGAGCACGGTTATATAAAGAAGTCCCGCGTCGCTGTGCAGTTTTACAGCGCCCGAGGTTTTTGCCATTTGCATAAGGGATAGTATCCCCTCCTGCATTCTTGCGCCGCCTGATACGGTAAACGCTATTACGGGCAGTCCGTTTTCCGTGGCATACTCAAACGCTCGCGTAATTTTATCTCCCGTAACGGTCCCCATAGAACCCATCATAAAATCAGCGGTCATACTGATTATAACTGTTTCGATTCCGTCTATTTTGCAGGTTCCGCATACAACGGAGTCCTTCTCACCGCTCCTGCGTTTACTGCTCTCAAGCTTTTCGTCGTAACCCGGAAAGTCAATTATATTTTTGCTTACGAAATCAGCGTCAAGCTCCTTAAATGTGTCTTTATCGCAAACCATATCAATTCTCTTGCGAGAACCTACGCGAAAATGGTGGTTGCACTTCGAGCAAACGTGGAAATTTTCCTCTATATCCGTAGTAAGCAGAAGCGTACCGCAGTCGGGACACTTCACCCACATTTCGTCGGGCACATAGGGTTTATTTACGGTAGTATCATCGCCTTGCTCAAGCTCGTTTTTAGGCTTAATAAATGTGAATAAATCCATTTAGTTATCCTCTTATTTCTTAAATTTGCGTTTTTCAAACGCCTCCATAAAGTCGGTAGTATATGTACCGTCTACAAACTCTTTGTCGGAAAGAATATCAATCATAAGTTCTCTGTTTACAGTTACACCCTGAACCGAAAGCTCGGAAAGAGCCATTTTCATTTTGCGAATCGCAAGCTCCCTCGTCCTTCCCTGAACAATTACTTTTCCAATCATCGAATCATAGAACGGCGGAATAACGTAGTCCTGAACGAGGGCAGTATCAAAACGTACAAATGAGCCGCCGGGAACGTGAAGAGCCGTAACTCTGCCGCAGCTCGGTCGGTAGTTGTTTTCGGGGTCCTCGGCGTTTATACGGCACTCGATAGCGTGTCCGTGGAAGTATACGTCTTCCTGCGCACGGTTAAGCTTTGCGCCCGCCGCAACACGAATCTGCCACTGAACGATGTCCATACCGGTCACCATTTCGGTAACTCCGTGTTCAACCTGGAGTCTGGTATTCATTTCCATAAAATAGAAGTTTCCGTCCTTATCGTAGAGAAATTCGACCGTACCTACTGAATTATAGTTAACGGCTTTAGCGGCCTTTATAGCCGCGTCAAACATCGCCTTTCGCGTCCTCTCCGAAATAGACGGAGATGGACTCTCCTCAATTAGTTTTTGATTGTGGCGCTGTACCGAGCACTCGCGCTCGCCGAGACATATAGCGTTTCCATGCTTGTCGCAGAGAAGCTGCATTTCGATATGCTTAACGGGTTTTAAAAATTTTTCTATATATAGCGCGCCGTCGCCGAAAGCAGACTCAGCCTCGGCGTAAGCGCTGTTATATGCGTTTTCAAATTCATCGGAAGAGGTGACGAGACGAATACCGCGTCCGCCGCCGCCCGAGCGCGCCTTAATAAGGAGCGGATAGCCGACTTCATCGGCGAGCTCCTTAGCCTGCTCCACGTTTTCCAAAACGTCCGTTCCGGGGGTAACGGGTACGCCCGCAGCGCGCATAGTTTTGCGCGCCATATCCTTATCTCCGAGAAGGTTAATCATTTCGGAAGTCGGACCGATGAACTCTATATTACATTCCTCGCACAGCTTAACAAATTTTGCGTTTTCGGAAAGCAGGCCGTAGCCGGGGTGGATTGCCTGAGCGCCGCTCTGTACCGCAACGGTGAGGATAGCGGGCATATTCAGATAGCTGTCGCCGACTCTCGCTCCGCCAACGCAGTACGCCTCGTCGGCGAGGTGAACGTGCATAGAATCCTTGTCTGCCGTGGAGTAAATTGCAACCGTGGAAATCCCCATTTCGCGGCAGGCTCGAATAATGCGGACGGCAATTTCACCTCGGTTAGCAACCAATATTTTACTGAACATAGTTGATATTCACTTCCGTATTTTTATATGAGGTCAGTCAATCAGAGCAAAGCTGAAGTCCGCGCTTACGCAGAGCTTGCCGTCGACGTAACCCTTTGCGCTTATGAAGTAGAAGTTGCCGCGCGAGCGTGTTAGGGTGCAGGTCGTCTCGAGGGTATCTCCCGGCTTTACCATACCTTTAAACTTTACGTTATCCATTTTTGTAAAGTATGGAGTTTTCCCGACGCACTTATCGGCGAGCATAACGCAGCTCGACTGCGCCATCATCTCGCACAGAATGACTCCGGGAACAACAGGATTGCCGGGGAAGTGTCCTTTAAGGAAAAACTCCTCTCCGCTTACGGTGTACTTGCCGTGTGAGGTTGTATCGTCAACTTTTTCCGCCTCCTGAACGAGAAGCATATGGTCGCGGTGCGGTATAATTTTCTTAATTTCTTCCTGATTCATATGTACTGCCCTCTCAGTCGTCGTAAGTAACGTATTATGAAATAGCGAACAGCGGCTGGTCAAACTCTACGACATCGCCGTTGTTTACAAGAATTTCTGTTATCGTTCCGCTTTCCTCGGCTGTGATTTCGTTCATAATTTTCATAGCCTCGATAATGCAAACGACATCTCCCTTATTCACAGTCTGACCCACGCTTACGAACGCGGGCTTATCGGGCGCGGGAGCGGCGTAAAACACGCCGACCATCGGGCTTTTGATAGCCTTTGAGCTCACAGCGGCAGGTTTATCCGAAACTGCGGGAGCAGAGAGAGCGGTAGGCGCCTGTAAAGTCTGAACAGTGACATTGTCGGATACTTCGTACAGTTCTCTCTCAAGCCGGATTGTGTTGTCCTCGTCGGAAATCTCGATACAAGTAAGGGAGCTGTCCTCTAAAACCTTTATATATTCCTTTAACGTCTTAATATCTATCATTTTCAATCCTCCGTTTTTCTGAATACAAGACAGGTATCGTGACCGCCGAAACCGAGGTTTGTGCTTGCGGATACGGTAATAGCCCTGTCCTTAGCCTTACCGAGAGTGTAGTCGAGGTCGCACTCCGGGTCCAGCTCGTCTGTACCTATAGTGGGCGGAATTTTTCCATTATTTACCGCGAGTACTGAGACGATAGCCTCAACTGCTCCCGTAGCTCCGAGCATATGACCTGTCATAGACTTCGTGGAGCTTATGCTTATATCGTACGCCTTCTCTCCAAGAGCGGATTTTACAGCCATTGTCTCCGTTTTGTCGTTCATAGGGGTAGAGGTTCCGTGAGCGTTAAGGTAGATTGTGTCGTCGTCGGTAACATTACCCTCCTCAAACGCGATCCTGATTGCCTCAGCCAAACACTCGCCGTCCGGAGACGGAGCAGTCACATGGTGAGCGTCGCAGGTATTGCCGTAGCCAATCATCTCAGCGTAAATCTTAGCTCCGCGCGCTTTTGCGTGCTCGTACTCCTCGAGTATCATAACGCCTGCGCCCTCGCCCATTACAAAGCCGTCTCGCTTTACGTCGAACGGAATGGACGCCTTCTTCGGGTCCTCGGCGGTTGACAGAGCCTTCATATTTGAAAAGCCCGCAATTGTAAGAGGATGGACAACGCACTCTGCGCCGCCCGCAATTACCGCGTCGGCGTAGCCGTCCTTAACCGCGTGGAAAGCCTCTCCGACCGAGTTCGAGCCTGACGCGCACGCCGATACGGTTGAAAGGCTGGGTCCCTTTGCGTTATATTTAATAGCGATTTGTCCAGTCGCGATATTACCAATCATTTTTGGGATAAAGTGAGGACTTACCTTTCGTGGTCCCTTCTCAATCATTCCCTGTGCGTTTTCATAAAAGGTATACAGACCGCCGATACCGGCGCCTATATATGAACCGAGTCGTTTCGGGTCCACAGTACCGATGATTCCGCTGTCCTCAACTGCCTCTTTAGCCGCCGCTAAAGCGAAGATAGTATACATATCAGTCTTTCTGAGGTCGCGTTTTTCGATAACCGTTGTCGGGTCAAAATCCTTGACCTCGCCCGCGATTTTAACGGCTAAACCGTCCGTATCAAATTTTGTAATTTTATTTATGCCGCACACGCCGTCAAGCATATTCTGCCACATAGTGGGAATATCGTTTCCGACGGGAGTGACAGCGCCGAGACCGGTCACTACTACTCGTCTTGCCATAAAAATTACCTTAGCCTTTCTTTACTTAATCTGACGGGATAACCCCGTCAAAATTTATGTTCCGCGCTTAAACGCGTAATTAGTATACGAAAGCAAGCATTCTGACTTTCTTATTACATTACATCGCTATACCGCCGTCTACGCGGATAACCTCTCCCGTCACATAGGACGCGTAATCGCTGCATAAAAATGCGATAACGTTCGCAACGTCCTCCGGCACGCCGCGGCGCTTCATCGGAATAGACGCGGCAATCTCGTCCTTAATTTTATCGGACAGAGCCTGAGTCATAGCCGTGTCAATATAGCCCGGAGCAACGGCGTTAACCGTAACTCCGCGCGCGGCGAGCTCCTTTGCTACCGCCTTGGTAAGACCGATTACTCCTGCCTTAGACGCGCAGTAGTTAGCCTGACCCGCGTTTCCGTTAATTCCTACAATTGAAGCGAGATTTACGATTCTTCCGCTGCGCTGGCGCATAAACAGCTTGTAAACATGCTTAGTCATATTATAAACGCCCTTGAGATTGACGTTTATAACAGCGTCAAAGTCGCTTTCGGGCATATTAAGCATAAGTTTATCGCGGGTGATACCCGCGTTATTTACGAGAATATCTATTTTCCCGTACTCTTTAATGATACTGTCGATAACGCTTTCTCCTTGAGCGAAATTGCTTACGTCGCAGTCGTATGCGTTGACCTTGACTCCGAGCGCCTTAACAGCCTCTAAAGCGCTGTTCTTGTCGTCCTCCGAGCCGATTCCAACGAGGGCAATATCGGCTCCGAGCGACGCCAGCTTTTCCGCTACGGCTCTGCCTATTCCGCTGTATCCGCCTGTGATTACCGCGGTTTTTCCCTTGAAATTCATATGTAAATCTCCCTTCCGTAAAGTATTATAAAATTTCAGATAAAGCCTCCAGGTCAGAGAGGTTTTCAACCTTTACGGCTTTTATATTCTTATTTATCCTGCCTATCAAGCCCGTCAGCGTTTTCCCGACTCCGACTTCGATAATCGTATCAACGCCGTCGCAAACCATATTCTCAACGATAGCCTGCCAGAGGACAGGATTCTCAACCTGAGACTTTACGAGGGACTTGTAGTCACCCTCGTAAGGCTTCGCGGTAAAGTTCGAGTAAATCGGAAGCTTCGGGTCGCAAAACTTGACGTTTTCCATATATTCCATAAGTCCCTTTGCAGCCTCCGACATAAACGGGGAGTGGAAAGCGCCGCTCACCGCAAGTCGTTTTGCTCTGCCCTTTACAGACGAAAACGCCTCAATCAGAGCGTCTACGTTCTCCTCCTTGGTAGCTACGACAGTCTGCGCGGGACTGTTGTAGTTTACGGGATATGTATCATTAAACTGCGCGCAAATCTCCTCAATCTTCTGAGCAGGAAGTTTGAGCACCGCCAGCATTGCTCCGGGATTAGCCTTAGCAGCCTTATACATAAGCTCGCCGCGCTTGCACACGAGCCTGAACGCCTCCTCGTCGATTAGCATACCGCTGAACGCGAGAGCGGCGATTTCGCCGAGCGAAAATCCGGCCGCGCAGTCAATTTTTATTCCCTTTTCGGCTACAGCCCGCGCGGCGGCGAGGTCAGCCGCAAATACGCACGGCTGAGTATTTATAGTTACAGACAGCTCCTCTAAGCTGCCCTCGAAGCACTGAGCTGACGTATTGGGACGTACTTTATCAGCCATATCGAATACAGCCTTTGCCGCTGATGAGTTTTCATAGAGCTCCTTGCCCATACCTGTGTACTGGGCGCCCTGACCCGAAAAAACTAACGCTATTTTACCCATTTACAAGCACCGCCCAATACTTCCTCTGCCTTTGTGAATAAATCTAGGATAATATCCCTTGCAGGCTCTTCCTTGGTTACCATTGAAGCAACCTGTCCCGCAAGCACACAGCCGTTTTTTACGTCACCCTCTCTGGCGGCGAGTCTGAGCACGCCTGCGCCCTTAGCCTCGAGTTCCTCGTCGGAATAGTTTGAAGAATCGTACTCCATCTTAGTGTACTCTCGCGTATAACTGCTCTTGATACAGCGAACAGGGTGACCGAGACGCTTACCCGTCACAACCGTGTCTATATCCTTAGCCTTTAAAATCTTGTCCTTGTATTCCTGAGCGATAGTACACTCCTTTGCTACAAGAAAGCGTGTGCCTACCTGTACGCCGACAGCGCCGAGCATAAAGCTCGCCGCAACCTGACGGCCGTCTGCAATACCGCCCGCAGCGATTACGGGAATACTTACCGCGTCAACAACCTGAGGAACTAAAGCCATAGTGGTGAGGTCGCCCACGTGACCGCCGCTTTCACCGCCCTCGGCTATTACCGCGAACGCGCCGAGCTTTTCCATTCTTTTTGCGAGCGCTGTTGAGGGGACTACGGGAATAACCTTAATTCCTGCCCCAATCCACTTGTCCATATATTTTCCGGGATTTCCTGCGCCTGTGGTAACGACCTTTATACCTTCCTCTGTAACAACGTCCGCTACCTCGTCGGCAAACGGGCTCATAAGCATAATATTAACACCGAAGGGCTTGTCTGTAAGCTCCTTGCACTTTCTAATCTCCGCCCTGAGCTGCTCACCATTGGAGTTCATTGCGGCAATAAGTCCGAGACCGCCCGCATTGCTTACGCCTGCCGCAAGAGACGCGTCCGCAACCCACGCCATTCCGCCTTGGAAAATCGGGTACTCTATACCGAGCTGCTCGTTAATAACCGTTGAAATCATATGTATCTTCCTTTTTTTAAATTCCAATATGTACCGTATGTGCAAATAGTTACAGTTGCACATACTAAATGTATTATACTGTATAATTTTACTATTTGCACGGATAAATGTCAATGGCAAATCGTCACAAAAGAATATAGTAATTAATTTTTTTATGGGCATATTACTAAAAGTGCTCAATCCGCTGCAAACACAATTCTAACTGCATAAATCCTCTAAAATAGTGCGCACCTCTCGCTCGCTGTACGCCGCTATACCCTTTTCAAGCTGCTTTCTGTCGGATTTTGGAAGAACGGAAACAAGCGTGTCTGTTTTTTTCACCAGCTCTCCCGTACGGCTATCCTCGACCGCCACTCTCCCGTCTTTTTCCCTCACTATATAGAGCGTCTCGGGAATTTCGTCCGGCTCCGACGTCTCTGTCGCAATTACCTCTGCAACAGCGGGAACCTCCACTCTTTCAGGTCTGTCTAAAAAGACTGAAACCGCAAATAATACATATACGATAATACTTGTGAAAAGGATAAGCTTTTTCATTTTGTATACACCTCGAAGGTAGTATTTGACCTATTTTCATAAATATACCTAAAAATCGTTTACCTATTTCAGTCTGTAAACAGCTATTGCATTTCGTGTCTGTTTATGGTAGAATATTTCAGAATAGGTGTATTATACGCACTTTCTGTTAAAGGAGTTTTTCCTATGCGTGAAACAGACATAAGTAAATTTACTGAAACTGATATAACCGAAAAAGCCACGAAAAGCGGCGTTAAACGGGTGCTTAAGGCACTCGGCCGAGCAGCCTTCACTGTTTTTATGGTGTGTGTGTTTACTGCTGTAATCGTGGGAATATCGCTTTCAGTGTATATTGCGGGGATAGCCGGCGAGGACACAGGCATAAATCTTAAAGCTAAGTCTTTAAACCAGACGAGCTTTATTTACGTTAAAAATGATTCCGGAAAATTCAGAAAATATCAATCCCTCTATTCCAGCGAAAACCGTGTGTGGGTTGACTTCAATAATATTCCCGACTATATGAAAAACTCGGTTATAGCTATCGAGGACAAGCGCTTTGAGGAGCATCACGGCGTCGACTGGACGCGTACAATGGGAGCTATCCTCAACCTTTCGAGCGGCAAAGCGAGCTACGGCGGCTCTACTCTCACGCAGCAGCTCATTAAAAACATATCGGATGACAACGAAGTTTCTCTCAACCGTAAAATCAGAGAAATTGTAAAGGCGCTCAAGCTGGAAACAGAATATACTAAGGACGAAATCCTCGAGGCTTATCTCAATGTGGTAAACTTCGGCAACAACTGTCAGGGTGTTCAGGCGGCTGCAAACCTATACTTCGGAAAGAACATTGACAAATGTTCTCTCGCTCAGTGCGCCGCTATAGCAGGTATTACGCAAAACCCCAGCAAATATAATCCTCTCGTTTACCCTGAGGAAAACAAAAAAAGGCGCAAAATTGTACTCGATGAAATGCTTGACCAGGGAAAGATAACAAAGGCTGAGTACACCGAGGCTTTAAAAGAATCCGAAAATATGAAGTTTGTGGGCTTTAAGAGCAACAAGGCGACAAAATCCAGAAAAATACAGAACTACTATATAGACGCTTTGCAGCGCGACCTCCAAAACGACCTCGCGCTCTACTATAATATCAGTCCGAAGGCGGCGTCCGAGATGCTTTTCACCGAGGGTCTTAAAATTTACTCCTCTATGGACCTTGACACTCAGGAATATCTCGAGCAGGCTGCGAGAAACATAAACACCTCCTATGACTCGGGACTGCAGTGCGCGGCTACTATGATTGATATGAACGGCGCTATTATTGCGACAACCGGCTCTTCGCAGGAAAAGACGGGTAACCTCGTCCTCGACCGCGCTACAAGCTCCGTTCTCCAGCCGGGTTCATCAATCAAGCCTGTCGTTGTATATCCCTACGCTATCGAGACGGGCAAGCTATATTACAGCTCGGTAGTAAAAGACGAACCTCTACCGAGATATTACGCAAACGGAAAGCCGGGACCTAAAAACTGGTATCGGGGCTATAAGGGCAATATGCTGCTGCCGGACGCAATCGAGTGGTCCGCGAACGCGCCTGCTGTTCAGGTTATAAATATGATTTACCCGGAAAATGCGTACAGTCAGGTTGTAACTCTTCAGGGCTTTGAACACTTGACTGAAGATGACAAGGTGGACGCCGGCGGACTTTCAATTGGCGGTCTCAACGGCGGCGTAACGGTTCGTGAAATGGCGGCAGCCTTTACCTACATGGGAAACGGCGGAAAGTACTACAAGCCGTACACCTACTACTACGTAACAGACGCGGACGATAACATTATTATCGACAACCGCGACACCATTCCGAAGGAGAGCTATTCACCCGAAACCGCCTACATTATGAACAGACTTCTTCACTACAACATTACCTACTCGGCACATACTAACGCGGCTTATGCCCGCATAAACGGCTGGGATATTATAGGAAAGACAGGTACTACCGACGAAGACAAAGACTCGTGGTTCTGCGGTCTAAGTCCGTACGCTTCACTCGCTATCTGGACAGGTTTTGACCAGCCTAAGACGATTACACCGACAGGTCAGCGCAACGCGACCATACTCTTTAACGACGTTATGAGTCACTATCTTGAGGGCAAGAAGCATAAGGAATACAGAATGCCTGCGTCTATTATTAAAGCGAATTACAGTCCCGGCAACGGCAGAGTTTACAACGTAGGCAAGCCGACAGAAGGCAGATACGTCGGCTACTATACTGAGAAGAATATGCCCTCTCAGGGCTGGGGCGGCGAATACGTAGCAAACTACAATAACAACTACTACTCAGGCGGAGGCAACGGCGGCGGTTCAGTCTCGTCGACAGGCGCATCTGCGACAGAAACGACTCAGAATGAAACTGAGGGCGAGACGGTTGACGAAACCGCCGTTCAGGGAACTGAACGTGAAAACGACGAAAATCAGCAGGAGCCTGACCAAACTCAGGCAACCGCCGCGACAAACGGAAACGGCGAACAGGACGACAATGACGACGATTAATTAAACGCCGCGCAAATATACCGTAAAAATTCCGAAAGGATTGATTAAATGATAGAAGTAGCAATAATGGGACACGGAGTGGTAGGCTCAGGCGTAGCCGAGATAATCACAACACACAAAAGAAAACTCTTCTCCAGTATAGGAGAAGAAATACATATCAAGCATATTCTCGACCTAAGGGAATTTCCCGACTCCCCTCTTTGCGACAGATTCACAAAAAGCTTTGAGGATATTATAAATGATGTCGAAGTAAGAGTTGTAGCCGAGGTTATGGGCGGAATCAATCCCGCCTACGACTACACGAAAAGGCTTTTAAAAGCAGGAAAAAGCGTAGTTACCTCCAACAAGGAGCTTGTCGCATCAAAGGGAGCGGAGCTCCTCCAGATTGCCAAAGAAAACAACGCAAACTTTCTTTTTGAAGCTTCCGTAGGCGGCGGTATTCCGATTATCCGTCCGCTAAGCCAGTGCCTTGTAGCAAATGAGGTTAAGGAGATTGCGGGAATACTAAACGGAACGACCAATTTTATACTTACAAAAATGTTCGACGAGGGTATGGACTTTGACGCGGCTTTAAAGCTAGCTCAGGATTTAGGCTTTGCGGAAAGAAATCCCGAGGCTGATGTCGAAGGTCACGACGCGTGCCGCAAAATCTGTATTCTCGCCTCGCTCGCGTTCGGAAAGCACGTCTACCCTGACAACATACATACTGAGGGTATTACGAAAATAACCCTTTCAGACGTCAAATACGCCGCTTCAAACGACTGTGTTATCAAGCTTATCGGCGACGTTAAAGTTCTCAATGACGGTAAAATGGACATCTTCGTTGCACCTATGCTCATAAATAAAAAAAGCCAGCTTGCGAACATCGACAACGAGTTCAACGGAATTATGGTTCGCGGCGACTGCACGGGCGACGTCGTTTTCTACGGAAAGGGCGCAGGCTCAATGCCGACGGCTTCCGCAGTCGTTGCCGATATCGTTGACTGTTGCAAGCATCTTAAGGCAAGAAAATATCTATTCTGGGCAGACAGCACCAACGATAACATTATCCCGTATAATAAATCGGAGACATCTGTTTACCTTCGCTTCTGCGCTGAGGACCCCGAGTCCGCTCTCATCAAGGTAAAAGATCTGTTTGGAGATATTAGGGTTCTCTCAATCGAAAATAAGGCTGAAAACGAATTTGCAGTTATTACACCCAAACTCTCAATTGATAAAATCAGCGACTGTCTTTCAAAGCTTAATAATGACGGCGTAACAGTTCTCTCCAAAATCCGTATAGGAGATTTGTAATTTATATTCAAACAAGCAATAAAACTTTATTTTTGTAATTGGGACATTGTACTCAATTAAGAAGAAGGAGTAATCAAATGAGTTTAATTGTTCAGAAATTCGGCGGCACTTCCGTCGCAGATGCCGAGCGCATTTTTAACGTCGCGCGCATTGTCACGGAAACCTACGACAAGGGTAATGACGTCGTGGTTGTTGTATCTGCTCAGGGCGATACGACCGACGACCTTATCGCCAAGGGAAACGAAATCAATCCCAACGCCTCGAAGCGCGAGCGGGATATGCTCGTATCGGCAGGTGAACAGATTTCTATTTCTCTGCTGGCTATGGCTATCGAAAAGCTCGGCTATCCCGTAGTTTCTCTCTTAGGCTGGCAGGCAGGCTTCCTCACCAGTTCATCCCACACAAGCGCGCGTATCAGACGCGTCACACCTAACCGAATCCGCAAGGAACTCGACAAAAAATGTATCGTTGTAGTTGCAGGGTTCCAGGGAATTTCAAGATACGACGATATCACCACCCTCGGCAGAGGAGGTTCGGACACGTCGGCAGTTGCGATAGCGGCGGCTATGCACGCTGATCTGTGCCAGATTTACACGGACGTTGAAGGCGTTTATACCGCCGACCCGAGAAAGGTCCCGAATGCCAAAAAGCTCAAGGACATTTCCTACGATGAGATGCTTGAGCTCGCCACTCTCGGCGCTCAGGTACTAAACAACCGTTCGGTTGAAATGGCTAAAAAATACAACATTGAGCTGGAGGTGCTCTCAAGTCTCGTAAAGGCGCCCGGCACTATAGTAAAGGAGAAGAGTAAAATGGAGAAAATGTTAATAAGCGGTGTCGCTAAGGACACAGACGTAGCGCGAGTTTCTGTAATCGGTGTTCCCGACTCCCCGGGATTTGCCTTTAAAATGTTTTCAAAGCTCTCGGCTAAGAACATTAACGTTGATATTATCCTCCAGTCTATCGGCAGGGACGGCAAAAAGGACATCTCCTTCACGGTAGCCGCAGACAGAGCGGACGATGTAAAAACGGCTCTCAAGGATTATGTAGAGAACATCGGCGCTAAGGATTTAATCTGCAACACAGAGGTCGCTAAAATTTCTATAGTCGGCGCAGGTATGGAAAGTCATGCCGGCGTTGCTACAAAGATGTTTGAGGCGCTTTACGACGCACAGATAAATATTCAGATGATTGCTACATCAGAAATCAAGGTTTCCGTGCTTATCGACAAAAATGATGCCGACCGCGCGGTATCCGCAATTCACGAAAAGTTTTTTGAGGAATAATCAATACACACAATTTTTGGGGTGTCCGATTGACACCCCTTTTGCTTACCCTCTGACCACGTTTTTGTTGACAAATATAGAGAATAATAGTATTCTAAATATAATAACGATTAAAGTTTAGGAAAAGGAAACGGTATTATGAAATGTTATAATTGCGGCAGCGATTTTGAAGGAAATTTCTGTCCCAGGTGCGGCGCTCGCGCGAAAAGTACTTCCGCTCAGGAAAATCCGTATGAACATAATTATACTCAGGTAAATAATTATCAGCCTGCCGATGACCATCAGCCCCCTACAGACTATCGGCAGACTCAGAATTGTCAACCGCAGGAAACCTGTCCTCAAAACTACGTTCAGCCTCTGCAATATGTGCCTCAGGTGCCTGCAAATCAAGGTATGAGCGGCGGCAAAATTGCGGCTTTGATAATAAGCATTCTTTTTGGCGTAATACTCATTTTTTGCGCTATACCGTTTGGTTGCATTATGTGTCTTAGCGGAATCGAAAACAGGTATAGTGACTCACATATCGACTCCTCATACTACGGCATGGGAAGCAGCGTAAACGCGGGAAATTTCGTATACAGCTTGACCTCGGCTGAATACAGCAACACCTATAACGGGAAAAAGGCGGACGACGGCAAGCAATTTGTAACAGTCAATATTGAGGTTCGGAATACATCCGATGAGCTTTTTTCTAACACGGTATATTACACGCTCTACGACAACAATTACCTTACAAACGAGATAGACACCACCTTCCCCGAATATGACAGCATAACCCTCCCTCCCGGCAAAATAGGAAGCTTTAAAATCGTATACGAGATTTCAAAGCAACCTGAGTCTCTGGAGCTGTTTATGGAGACAGAAGAGGACGACGAACCGTATGGTGAATATAAATTCACCTTTACAATAGACGATTAAATAAGATAATACTAAAAACGGGAAGACAGCTTTTAATCTGTCTTCCCGTTTTTTATTCATTTTATAATCTTTATCCGTTCAACGCGGGAGCGCTGTGGTGCTTATACGGAATACAGAAAGCAACCGTAACGGCGTGATCTCCAACGCGCTCCAGGTTGGTAAGCAGCTCGATAAAAATCGCTCCGGCCTCGGCACTGCACTCGCCCTTTGAAAGACGTCTGATGTGATTTTGTCTGAAAAGCTCGCAATACTCGTCAATTTGGTCCTCGGCACTGAGCACCGCCTCGGTAAGGCTCGGATCCTTTGTCTGGGTGGTAAACATATAGAAACTGTCCTCGAGAATCTGCTGAACGGTCTCGCAGAGAACCCTAAGCTCCTTCATAGCCGTATCGGTGAGGTTGATTTTGCCGTTCATAATCTTCTGAGCCGCCTCGCAGATATTCTCGCTGCGGTCTCCTATACGCTCGAGGTCCTGTATAGCGTTATACATCGCGCCCATAACCTTGCGGTCATAGTCCATAATATCAAGACCGTTGATTTTAACTATATATTTGGTTATGCTGTGCGTAAGCTTGTCCACAACCTTTTCATTCTCAACCACTCTGGAGATAGCCTTCGAGTCCTTATTAAGCACAGCCTCCAAAGCCATATCAAAGCTTGCTCTCGCAAGGCTCGCGAGTCTCGCGCATTCCTTCTCGGTCTGCTGCACAGCAAACGGAGGAGCGGTAAGGATACGGGAATCGAGGTAAACGGTAATCCCGTCCTCCTCGTCTTCGTCCTTATCGGGCACGATAAGCTTGGTAAGCTTAATGAGAGGTGTGGAGAAAGGAAGAAGTATAACCGTTCTCGCAACGTTAAATGTAATATGTACAGCCGAAATCTGAGCAGCGGTATTATTCGGAATAAGGGAAGTAAATATGTGGGTAACCGAGTACGGAGTGAAGTCTAAAAGCATGGTAACGCCCGAAAGCAGAAGAGCAGCGATAAGGCTCGTTAGGAAGTTACACAGAGCCGCCTGTTTGCTCTCGCGGTTAGCGCCCGCAGCCGACAGGAACACGGGCATACACGCACCGACATTCATACCAAAAATTATATAGACGCTGTCCTCGAGGCTGACAACTCCGCTCATTCCCAGCGCCATAAGTATACCGACAGAAGCCGAGGAACTCTGAATAATGCCTGTAAAAATCATACCCACGAGCAGCCCGAGTATCGGGTGAGCGAGCGTTGATACGGCGTTAGCGAATACATCGGACTCCTTGAGAAAACCGAAGTTGTCGCTCATCATAGTCATACCCTGGAAGAGTATACCGAAGCCTGCGGCAATCTGACCGTAGTAGCGGTAGTTATTCTTTTTTGCGAAGGTGATAACCGCCGCACCCGCAAAGGTGAAGATTGGGACTATCGCTTTAATGTCGATTGAAAGGAGAAGAGAGGTAGCTGTTGTACCGATTTTGGAACCGAACATAATGCCGACTGACTGGTAAATATCCATAAGTCCCGCGTTTATAAATCCGACAACCATTGCGTCAGTGGCAGAAGAACTCTGTATAACAGCAGTAACGAGCAAGCCGACAAGCATCGCGATAAACTTGTTGCTTGTAATTTTTTCGAGCAGAGTGCGCAGCTTGGAGCCTGCGGCGAGCTCGAGACCCTCGCCCATCAACTTCATTCCCATAAGGAACAGTCCAAGACCACCCGCAACACTTATCACCTTGAAAACAATGTCCACAATTATTTCCTCCTGATAAGGATAATTTATATTTTTTTAATTTGGCAGTATTACCGAAAAAATGTCAATTTCCACCATTTTCTATAATAATATAGTTTTTTTCAATATTTATTCTATTACAGAATTATAATAAAAAATTTTATTATTTTCGTGAACTTTATCCACGCAAAGTTAGGGCAGTTTTTCCTATCAGAACGCTATGCGCTCTGCCCGAAAACAGACAATAAAAATGGCTGTTGTATTAAACAGCCATAATCAATAATTATTCGGTTGCAAGCGGCTGTTCAGGTAGCCGCGGGTCCACATATACTGTCTTGTTGTTCACGAAGATAACCATACCCGGTTTTGCTCCGTTCGGCTTTGAAACGTGCTTTATGAGAGTGTAGTCAACAGGAACGTTGGTGCTTTCCTTTGCCCTGCTGTGATAGGCGGCGATTCCCGCTCCCTCGATAATCGCTGTATCCGTAATTTCCTTTCCCTCGGTCACAACAATCGTATGAGAACCCGGAATATCCTTCGTATGGAACCACATATCGCGGTTATTCGCGGTTTTTAGAGTTAGCTGGTCGTTCTGCCTGTTGTTCCTCCCGACGAGCACCTTAAAACCGTCGGACGTTTTATACTCAAGAGGCGGAAGCTGAGCAGACTTTTTTTGAGCGGTACGCGGTTTCTTTATATATCCCTGCTCTATAAACTCAAGGCGAATCTGATTGAGCTCCTTCTCGCTCGTTGCGCGCGAAAGCACATCTCTTAAAGATTCTAGGTATATGAGCTCCTGCTCCGCCTTTTCTATCTGGACGGAAAGTACCTGCTGAGCCGTTTTTGCCCTGTTATAATCCTTATAAAACTTCTGAGCATTCTGAGCCGGAGAAATCGCGGGATTGAGCTTTATTTCAATAGGAGCGTTATTCTCGTCGTAAAAATTCTCGACCGTCACGCTCGACGCGCCGCGCTCTATACGATAAAGATTTGCCTGCAATAAATCGCCCTGTATTCTGAGCTTTTCGCGGTCGGCGGTAGACGCAAGCTCCTGCCTCTGCACGTTTATTTTATTCGTTGTGCGGTGAATGAGATTTGTAAGAACGCGCGAAAGGTCGGCGGCTTTAACCCTCATTCTGTCGGCAGAGTCGCGCTCAATATAGTAGCTGTCGAGCAGCTTGGAGAAGCTCCCGCACTCCCTGCTCTCGACGAGATTACCGTACTGACTGACGGGCATAAAGCATATATCGAACGGCTTTCTGTCGCCCTTATGGTAGAGCATAAGCGGAGTACCCTTTGAAACGAGCACCATATCGGAAAGGTGTAAAATCATCTCGGTAAGTCTTTCCCTATCGACTTGTGACAGAGTTTTATTGCTCTCCTCCCTGCCTTTAAGCAGCTTATACTCCAGCTCACGGCACACTATCGGAGAAATGCCCTGAACCGCGCTTAGAATAGCCTTATTCAGCGGTTTTTCGTCCTCGGCGGAGACAATCCTGTCCACGACCTTTTGCGCGTCTGTAAGCAAAATATTTAGCTTATCCTGCTCGGGCGGATATTCGTACTTTATGTTCGGCAGGACAAGCCGTTGGGACGACATTGTAAGGTCTACGCGTTTGAGCGCGTCAATAATAACACCGTTTTCGTCAACAAAAATAACGTTGCTGTACTTTCCCATTATTTCGACAATGACAGTTATTCCCGCCTTATCGCCCAGCTCGTTTGTGCACTCGAAGTCAAAGCTCACGACGCGGTCCAGTCCGTACTGGCGTATATCGAGCAGCTTTCCGCCTCCGAGGCGCTTTCGCATAAGCATACATAGCATAGGCGGAGTTGCGGGATTTTCAACGCTGTATTCGGTAAAATGCACGCGCGGAGAATTTGCGCGCGTCGAAATAAGCAAACGGCGGTTGCCGCTGTGCGTGCGCAGGACTATTATTATTTCATCACGGTTCGGCTGATAAATCTGATACACACGCGACCCGAGCGCTTCCGACTTCAGCTCGTTTACGACGTGGTGCAGCATCATTCCGTCCAATGCCATTTATATCACCTTTACTTTACAAGAAAGCGTGCGTTGCACGCTCTTCTCACCCATAGCACACTGCTGCGCAGCAGCAAACTGTGCGGAAAAATACAAATTACTTATGGTACCTTCCGTTTGTCTGAATTTCAAACGCGCGGTAAATCTGCTCTGCGAGTATAACGCGCGCCATTTGATGCGGAAATGTCATTTTGCTTACGGACAGCCTGAAGTCTGCTCTCGCTTTTACTTCGTCCGAAAGTCCCCAGCTTCCTCCGATTATAAAGTCGACGTTGCTCTTTCCCGACAGAGCGGCGTCAGACAGTTTTTCTGAAAGTTCCGGCGAGCTGAGCTGTCTGCCCTCTATGCACATCGCAACAACGTAGGAATTGTTCGATATTTTTTCAAGTATCCGCCTGCCCTCGGCTGAAAGAATTGCACCGATTTGCGAGGAATTCGGGTTACCCTGAGCTTTCTCCTCGTCGAGCTCAATTATATTGAATTTGCAGAAAGCGGACAGCCTTTTACGGTACTCCGCTATTGCGTCCGTCCAATATTTTTCCTTAATTTTACCGATACAAATTATATTTACCGTCTGCATAAATACCTCAGAAAATCACGGCGGTACCGTCGCTCTCGGACGGAACAGCCGCAAGCGTGAAGTCCACGCCCTGCTTCATACCCACGCTTGCAAGCGTGTTAAGGCTCGTGTTTACAGCAAGCTCGGGAATATTATTATTCTCGGAAATATGTCCGAGCATAATACGAAAATTTCCGCAGCGGATAAAATCCGCAAGCTCCTCCGCGCACGCGTCGTTTGAAAGATGACCGCGGTCGGAAAGTATGCGCGCCTTTGTCATAGGCGGATAATAGCCGTTTCTGAGCATCTGAATATCGTGATTGGATTCGACCACAGAAAAGTCGCTCGTCCTGAGCAGTTCGCGCACTTCGTCGGTCATAACTCCGAGGTCTGTCGCAATTGTCGCGCGTCGTCCGTCCGAGGTAAAAACCTGATAGCAGCAGCTCTCCCGAGCGTCGTGCGGTGTATTACAGCGCACGACCTTCATATTTCCCACAACTGTTTCGTCAGAAATTACATCTGTCGAGATTTCAGGGGAAATATAGCCCTTCTCCTCCATAGCGCTGAGCGTGCCCTCGCTGGCGTAGACCTTTATTTTATGTTTCTTAGCGAAAACGCGCAAGCCCTGACAGTGGTCAACGTGCTCGTGTGTTATGAAAACTGCGCCTATTGAGCTGATATTAATGCCGTTTAAAGCGATTTTCTCCTCGAGCTGCCTGCAGGTTCGTCCTGCGTCAATAAGCACACCCTCGCCCGACGAGCCTATGTAATAGCTGTTACCCTTGCTCCCCGAAAAAAGCGGTACCACCTTAGCCAAATCTATCTCCCCGTTCAATAAATTAATCTATTGAAATTATACCATAGTTCTCATAGGTTTTCAATCCGATATGTACAAAAGACGACTGATGACCTAAGTCACCAATCGGCTTAATTTATCTGTCGTACTTATATTCTTTATACTTATCGTCGTCGGGCGTTTTTACCTTTATTTCCTCGTCGAAGGATATTTCCTTGGTATCCATATATCCTGCCTTCCTGCCGTTTTTATCATAGAACTTGCTTTGGAGTATTATTCCGCTACTCCAATCCACCAGCATTGAATAAGAATACGCGTCATTTACCATACTGCAATCTTCGGGAACTATTCCCGTAATTTGTCGGCACAGGCGGTTAAAGTACAGCTTAGTCTTTCCGAACTCCCACTTGTCAAAGTCGGAAAGCAGACAAAATCCCAATTCCTGCGGAAATATACTCACGGTAGAGGCGTAGTTGGTGTTTGTGGGATCGAGACGGTACTCATATTTCTTTATGCCTCTGCTCTTAAAAATCTTTTCATAAACATCGCCGCCCTGCTCGCTGTCGGCTTTCGAGGTCGCCTCGTTTATCACACGTCTGCGAGTCTTATTTATATTATCGTACTCTTCAACGTGGTCAAGAGAGAGCTTTTGTCCGTCCGCGTCAATCTCGCCGTTAAGCGCGTACACCTCCTCGTCAAAGTCGCTTTTATCCGAATAAGTGTGCTCATAAGCTTTTGTGGAATTAACATCAGTCATATCGACCTGATACTTAATTGTATAATCGTCACCGTTTAGCAAATCAGTCCTTATTTTTCCCCTCACAATATCGTAATAATCAACCGCGTTGAGAATGGTTTTGCAGGCATCTTTTTTGGTT
This sequence comes from uncultured Clostridia bacterium, assembly GCA_947625485.1. Taxonomy (GTDB): domain Bacteria; phylum Bacillota; class Clostridia; order Oscillospirales; family Acutalibacteraceae; genus Ruminococcoides. The sequence goes on from CANQOP010000006.1 coordinate 74,027, forward strand.
TCGAGTGAGCCGCGGACATTCTGCAACTCCGTCTCGTCTTTCTGAGGGATTGTGTCTGTTTGATTTTCTATCTGATATGTTACACTCCAGTTGCCCTCGGTAAGAGTGTCGCAGGTCACGAAGTCGCCCCACATTGTATAGTTTCCGATTTCGCTTATAGTTATATCGAAAATATCCTCGCAATAATCAACTCTTCCGTCGACAACAGCTCCGTTGCTGTTGTCAAAATAGAAGGATTCATCAGAGCAAACGATATTACCATTCTCGTCCCTTAGGTAGATGCTGCAGTGGTTATCGTTTTTCAGATTATCGGTGACGGCGGTCTGGATGTGAAGCTTTCCGTCGATATACGCAACGCCCGTGAGATCTATTCCATTAACAGGGAAATTTTCATACGGCTCGCTCGGCACAAGCGCTTTGGCATAATTGGGATTGTCAATATACTCCCACGTCGATTCGTCCTTGTTCACCGAGCCGCCCGATACATATACATCCTGCGTATCGACCGCGCCGTGAGCGTTTTTAAAATTATACGGAATTTTAACATTATCGTCGTATCGCTTATGGCTGAGGAACTGACCGACGGAAAACGTGATTTTGTCGTTAGAAATCGTTTCGCCGTTCATTGTCCTGACGGTCACCTTAAAGGTCGCCGTTTTTGTTTCTTCATCGTAACCCTCGAGTTGGCAGTTACTCATGTTGTCAAACGGAATATTTATTCTCTCACTGTCGAACAAATCGACCGTCTCGTCAATTCTGTCCCCCTCAAGGTCACTCATAGTGATGTAAATCTCGGCAGTATCATCGTGAACGTAGCTCGAAAGAACCGTCATCTCTATTCCGTTGCTCTCGCACGAAAGCTGAACAGGCTTAAAGTACTGCGCGAGCTTCGGTGATATTGAATACATAACATTGTATGTCGGCTCGTACCTTGCGGCAAGAACAGGAACAGCCGCAAGAAGCGAAACGCATACCACAACCGCCCCAATAACAACGGGGATTCGATAACGCCGAGGGGTTCTGCGGCGAGTATTTTCTATGCGCTCTGCCCGTGCGGTAACCTCGGCAATAAGGCTCGGGTCGGGTGAAATACTTTGCATAATTTTTTTATAATCATTTTTAAACATAGTCTTCCTCCTTGATAATATCTTTGAGCATTGAGCGCGCACGCGTTAGCTGTGAGCGCACGGTCGAGCTTCTGACGCCAAGTGCCGCGGCAATTTCTTCGGTAGTCATATCCTCATAGTAGAAAAGATGAATGACCTCTCGGTATTTGGGCGGAAGCCTTTTAAGCTCATAGTACAGGGTGTTTTCAAGGTCGCCCTCAAAGGGTATTTCCTCCCTGAGCGGCTCGGTGTTGCGGTTCCAGAATGAACCCGAGAGCTTGTGACAGCAATTAACGGTGACCCTTATCAGCCACGCCTTTCGGTGCTCCTCGCTGTTGAACGCAGGATTTTTACGGACATAACGGAGAAAAACCTCCTGATACACCTCGTCCGCGTCATACTTATTTCCGGTGCGCGCGAAAGCAAGGCGGTAAACCATATCCGAATAGCGCTGTATCACAATTTCTGCGCTCTCGTTTCTGTTGAAAGAATTCATCGACTCATCTCCTTCATCCATAACACCTCTGAGGAATTGAAAATGTTGCAAATTTTAGAATTTTTTATATAAAAAAACCGATTGATAACCGTAAGGTCACCAATCGGACTTATATTTTCTTAATCAAGCTCTGAGACTCTGGTCGGTAGAATAGTCATAATAGACCTTCTTTATATCTGCGCCGAGGGCTGTGAGTTTTCCTACTATATCCTCGTAGCCGCGCTCGATATATTTAATCGAGCTAATCTCGGTCGTGCCGTCAGCGCACAGACCTGCGATAATCATAGCCGCGCCTGCTCTGAGGTCGGTCGCCTTTACAGGAGCCGCGGTTAGACGCGAACCGCCCTCGATAATGGCGAGTCTGCCCTCAACAGAAATATGAGCGCCCATTAGCGTGAGTTCGGAAACGTACTGGTAACGGTTATCCCACACGCTCTCGTTCATAATACTGGTACCGTCAACCGTGCACAGCAGAGCCGTGAACTGCGGCTGGCAGTCGGTCGGAAAGCCGGGATGCGGCATAGTTTTAATATTGCAGCGATTGAGCGTTGTTTTTGTCGCGTCAACGAGAAGCGCTTCATCGTACTCTTTAATACGACAGCCGATTTCTCGCAGCTTTGCGCTGATTGATTCAAGATGCTTGGGAGTTATGTTCTTGACGAGTACTCTGCCGCGCGTCGCAGCAGCAGCGCACATATATGTTCCCGCCTCAATCTGGTCAGGAATAATAGAATAGGTAACGCCGTGGAGATATTCAACACCGCGGATTTTAATAGTATCCGTACCTGCGCCTCTGATAGACGCACCCATCGAATTGAGAAAGTTCGCAAGGTCAACGATATGCGGCTCCTTAGCGGCGTTCTCGATAACAGTCTGCCCCTCCGCCTTAACAGCGGCAAGCATAATATTAATCGTAGCGCCTACGGACGCAAAGTCGAGGTAAATATTGTTACCGCAAAGTCTCTGATCGGATTTTACGTCGATAATTGCTCCGTTTACAAGCTCGTGACGAGCGCCCAAAGCCGCAAAACCCTTTAGATGAAGGTCGATGGGACGGGCGCCGAAGTTACAGCCGCCCGGCAGGCAAACCCTCGCCCGGTGGCATCTTCCGAGAAGAGCGCCTAAAAGATAATAGGACGCGCGCATTCCGCGAACGAGTTCAGATGTTGCACAACAAGATGTGATATGTCTGGGATCTATGTCTAAGGTTGATTTATCTACTCTTTTAACGACTGCACCCATATCCTGAAGAATTCTTCCGATAAGGGTCACGTCGCTTATGTTAGGTATATTTTCAATTCGGCAAGGCTCGTCGCAAAGTATAACCGCGGGGATAATAGCAACCGCCGCATTCTTCGCGCCGCTTATCGCAACTTCTCCGTCGAGAGCTTTACCGCCGTTTATAACAAATTTTTCCAACGTGGCACACTCCAATTTTCTTTATCGTATATGCTTATTCTTAGTGTTCATTAAGTGATTATGCTTTCTTTTTACCCATCCAAAAAGTTACAAAAATGTAAGAAAGCACAATCTATTGTGGTACACATTACAATAAACCACAATTTCATCCAAAAGAAATGATACCTTATATTGCCGATAAAGTCAATACGTTTTTTTAAAATGTAACCGAAATTTGGTAAACTTGTATGAAGTTTGTAAGCTCGTTGTAATTTTTATTTTTATAATGACTAAATTATTTAAAAAACGTTATAATTCTTTTACAAAATTATAATTTATCTCTTGTTTCTATTACAGAATTAAAATATTATGGTATCCAAAACACGACGTTTGCCGCACGTTTTTTTAAATTTTAAAAAATATAGTGACGGTCTGCGGAAATTACAGACGGCCGCAAAAGAAAAAGCGGACAGTCGAAGCTGTCCGCCTAATTAAATTGTTAAACTGTAAATTACCATTCGCCGTATTCGTACTTACCCTCTGTATCCTGTTCCTCTTTTGCATAGAAACCCGACTGTCCGGTAAACATAATGTCCACTGTCTGTGCAGAGCCGTTGGTAAATACACACTGAGCACCAATCGGTAGCTCAATACTGTACTGATCCTCACCGTATTCGTTCTGTTGAACAAATGTCATTTCCTGACCCGGCCATTCTGTGGTAGTTCCGTCATCAGTCCAGTAGTGACAGTAAATAGTTCCATCCCAGTGTCTTGAGTTGGAGAAAAGTACCGTTGCATACTGAGGAGTCGGGTCAGGCTCCACCCAAGGATCGGAATCCGACTCGGTTTCTGTCGGGAAAATGTCCTCTGAGCTGGGCTGCTCCTGAGACTGTGAAGAAGTCGGCGCTGTTGTCGGAGCAGGAGTTGCGGGCTGAGGATTTGTGATTTCCTTACCTATTTCATACGAAACAGTGATTCCTAGAGTCCACCTCTGAATAAAGTTAGCGTCCTTGATACTAACCTTACCGCTGCCGTCAACATCGGAGTTGCGGTAATTAGCGGGGGTATAGGTCTTAAGATTTACGAGGAACTGCTGAATAAATGTTACGTCCATAATGTCAACTTTACCGTCGCAGTTTGAGTCGCCAAGAATCTTTGTCTCTCCGACAACCGGAGCGTCCGTAACAGAAGGCGTCGGAGGCTGCGTCACGCTCGAAGGATCTGTAGTCGGCTGTGTTCCGCTTGATGACGGCGGCGCTGTTGTGGGCGCTGTAGTGGGAGCTGTCGTGGGAGCTGTAGTCGGGTCTGTCGGGTCGGCACCGGTTCTGTATAAATATACTACGTTCGTAACGCCCGGTGAGCAGAATCCGCTCGCGTTAGCGGGAGTTGCAATGAGTCTGCCGACGCTGTTATCGCCTACGGTTGTATAAGTATCCGTGCTCTTCTTCTGACCTGATATCTTTGTGTCAGCCTTGAGCTTTTTGCCTGTGTCTATATCAATAAATGATGTGATAATCGTGTAGTCATAGGTTACTACCTTATTCTGAATCTGGCAATCACCTGCAACGGCGTAACCCGGCTCGTTCTGACCCGGTTCCTGAGACGAACCCGCCGGGCCGTGGAACATTACCTTACAGGACGCTACGGGGATAGTGACTGTGTACCAGTTCGCGCCCTTAGATGTGTCAGCCTTCATAAGTCCCGGACTGTTCTTTGCATAGTTCCATGCGCCGAGAGGTTCATCGCCGTCGTCCGTATAAGCATAGCAGTACACGTTAACTCCCCAGGAGGACTGTGAACGATAGTAATGAACTGTTGTTGTCTGAGAATCAAGCGGCTTATAGGTAAACTTAATTGTCGTATCAGTGCCTGTGAATTTTCCCGTAGTGCCCGAAGGATACTTATCTGTGTCGAGCTGATAACCTTCAACCGAGCTTACGGGGATGCTGTACTCGTCGCCTACCTCCATAATGTAACTCATACTCGGAGAAAGGCTTGCGCCCGTTTGTGATACATAATTAACGGTTAAGTTGCCCATTGTTTTGCCGTTTGAGTCGTAGTAATAGTTTACAGTCGTATCGCCTGTAAATGTGCCTGTAGCGTTGCCCTCTGTTCTTGTGAGTTTATTTCTGATAAGGATATCCTCGTCCTTGAGAGCGTGGTATTTAGTACCTATCTTATACTTAGCTGTTGTAGTTTTGGAAAGCTGACCGTTTACATAATGATTGGTGGTTAGCTTACCGTACTCATACTTGTCGCTGAAGTCCGTATACGAAGAGCTTTGAACAAGAATAGCGGCTGAGCGCGCAGGTAAGGAATAGGTCGAGCCCGAAACCGTATCGAGGCTCTTTAAGCCTGCTTGCTTGTCGTTAGCAACGACTGTCCAGCCTGATGAGCCTAGGTTAGCCTGCGCAGCAGCGGAGCCGCTGTTGAGGCAGACCGCAACCGTTCCCCATTCGCTTGCTTTGTTCGCGGTATTGTTACTTATTGTATATACAATAAGCGTGCCTGACTGAGACTTAAAACTCATTGTACTCTTTGATGTTGTTGTATCATCGTGGAAAGGTGTATAAACATCGTTAATTTGTCTTAAACCCTTATAATACTCTACAACATCGGAATATGTCTTAGTACGTTTCCAGTCGAGCATATTTATTTTGTCGGGAGAGTTGTAGGAGTTTTTCTGACCCTGCTTTGTGCGCGCAAACTCAGTACCCGCGTTCATAAACTTAATACCCTGAGAGGTCATATACAACGCGCCCGCGAGCTTTAGCTGACTTGTATATGTAGCAGAAGTAGAGTTGACATTCGCAGCGTTAGTCACGGACTTTTTACCCTCTCCCGAAGAGGTTGACGCGCCCGTAATTTTATCCCATACAGTGTAGTTATCGTGGTTGTCAATATAGTTTACGGTTTTATTATTATTATTCGTGTCGATGATATTCGCCTTGATACCGTTTACTACGGTAGATGTTTTTGCGCTGTTTCCGCCTATCCAGCCCATAACAGAGCCGGATCCGCTTGCCTTAACGTTTACAGCATCATCATTCATACCCTCGGAGAAAACACCTACTCCGGAGTTAAGAGCAGTCTTTGCGTTAGACGCGGACGGTCCGTTCATAACGGCTGAACCACCGTTAGCACCATCCCATGGCTCTCCGTACATAAGAATTTTCTTACCCGTACCGTCTGTGTATAGGCTGTTTAGTTTCTGACGGGCTTGGTTGAGAGTCGTACAGTCGATACAGCCCATAAGGTCGAAGCGGAAGCCGTCTATATGATACTCGCTTGCCCAGTAAAGAAGGGACTGAATAATATAGTTGCGGCACATTGCATTCTCTGACGCAAGCTCGCATCCCTGACCTGAACCGTTAACATACTGAGTAGCGCTCATCATTCTGTAGTAGTATCCCGGAACGGTCTTTGTAAAACAGGAAGCCTCGTAGCCTGCCGTATGGTTGTATACAACGTCCATTACAACAGAGATTCCTCTGTCGTGGAGCGCCTGAATCATCTTTTTAACTTCCGTAATTCTCACGTTGCCGTCATAAGGGTTGGAGGTGTACGCACCGTCAGGAACGTTGTAGTTCTTAGGATTGTATCCCCAGTTACGGTTGTCGGCGGAATCACCGTAGGTCTCGTCAATCTGGTCATAATCAGCGAAAGGCATAAGCTGGACACAGTTGACGCCCTGCTCCACGAGGTAGTCAATACCTGTAGTTACGGATGGGTCGCCCTTGAGTGTGGTACCGCCCTCTGTAAATGCGAGGTAATCTCCCCTGTTTTTATCGCTGATACCTGAGTTCGGATCCGCGGAGAAGTCTCGGATATGAAGCTCCCATACTGCAGCCTCTGTCATATTGTTGAAAACAACGTGCTTATCATCCGCCCAGCCGTCGGGGTCGGTGCTGTCGAGGTCGACAATCATACTTCTGTCACCGTTTACGCCCACAGCCTTGGAATATATATCCTGCGTCTCGTTGGTTTCAACTGAGCCGTTGGTGTTCTTCGCGGTAACGAGATATGTATAGTACTCGTTTTTGTGGTCTCCCGAAAGGGTATATGACCATACTCCGCTCGAACCCTTAGTCATATTATATGTTCCTATAACTCCTGCTCCGTTCTCACGGTCCGAACCGGTCTTGTATATCTTTACCTGAACCTTAGTGGCTTCAGGAGACCATACCTTGAAGACCGTCTGCGCCTTGGAGTATGTAGCGCCGAGATCACTCCCGTTATAGACCTGATTCGAGTACTTGTTATAGTTGTAGTAATTTGCGCCCGTTGAGATCTGATCGGTATCTGCGGCGTTTGTACTGAAGACAGCCGTCGTACTGAGGAGAACAGCAGAAAGAAGCAAAGCTACAATTCCTCGCATTTTCATAAAATCAACTCCTAAATTTGCACAATAAGCGAACTTTACAGTGGTACGCATATTAGCACATTGTTAATTATTATCATACCAAATAGCGGTTATTTCAATATTCTTAAAAAGAAAAATCAGTTCTATTCAATTAACGAAATTTAAACCCGATTTTTGTGCATATTGATGGTTGATTATCAAAAAACAACTAAAAATAATTATTTTTTCACATTAAGGGTTTAATATTACGATTTACAAATTATGAAAAAAGGGATAATGATTACATTTATGTAAAAAAACTTGACATTTTATATGGGTTTAGCTTATTATAATTGTGACAATATTTCACGTTTAGAAATATTCTGGAGGGGATATTATGACGAAATATGTTGTTATCTCCACAGAAGAGAACGGCATAAAAACTTACGGAGTGAAAATAATCAAAGAAAGAATTGTAAAGGACATTTCCCGCCGCCGCTCAGTCGTTAAAAAACTTGCCGACACCTGTAACAAAGCAGGCGTCGAGATGGAACAGTTCAACGATGTACTTGATAATTTTATAGCGGACTACAATACCTTCTAGCTTGCATCAAAATCATAGGCGTGGTATACTTTAGTGGACTGATTACTAAGGGAGCTGTGCATATGATATGCAACCTCTGTCCGCGTAACTGCGGCGCCGAGCGAAATGAATACGACGGACGCGGAGTGTGCCGGGCGGGTACTCTGCCTAAGGTTGCGCGTATTGCTCCTCATATGTGGGAGGAACCCTGCATAAGCGGCGAGCGCGGCAGCGGAACGGTGTTTTTCTCGGGCTGCACGCTTAGATGCGTATACTGCCAGAATTATGAGATTTCGGCAAAAAACCGAGGAAGAATAATTACCGTAAATGAGCTTGCCGACGAGTTTAAAAGACTTGAAAATTTAGGCGTACATAACATCAACCTCGTCTCCCCCACGCCCTATATTTATGCTGTTCTTAAAGCGCTTGAAATTTACAAACCCAGTATCCCTGTTGTTTACAACACAAGCGGATATGAAAAGGTTGAAACGCTAAGACTTCTTGACGGCGCGGCAGACATTTATCTTCCCGACTTTAAATATGCTTCGCCAACGCTTTCCGAACAGTATTCGGCGGCGAAGAATTACGTCGAATCGGCTGTTCCTGCGATAGAGGAAATGCTCAGACAGACTGGAACACCCGAGTTCGGCGGCGACGGCATGCTAAAGCGCGGAACGGTAATCCGCCACCTTGTTCTCCCTAACCATACAAGAAACAGTATAGACGTTCTCGATATAATTAATGAGCGGTTTCAGGGTGCTATGGTAAGCCTTATGGGGCAGTATGTGCCGCTCGGGAAAGCGTCGAATTATGAAAAACTGAACCGTAAAATAACTCAGAGAGAATATGAAAAAGTAAAAAACCACCTTTTTGAGCTTAACCTCGACGGTTTTGTTCAGGAATTAAGCTCCGCCGACGAGAAGTATGTTCCTGCGTGGGATTATTGAAATGCAGTATATATAATACAAACAACCTCATTTCCCCTATAAAGTAAGAAGTGCCAAACGGATTTTTTCCGTTTGGCGCTTTTTTAATTTTGAGCGAAAACTGTATATTTGTATTCCAATGTCTTAATTTTAACACTATATTCTGATTAGTTAGTCACATTATCGGCTAACCTGTATTTACGCTTATATGTATTATAAACTTCCATAAACTGCGGTGTGCGTTCTGCTCTCAGCTCGTTAAGATAATAGTGATTATATAGCATTGACTGCGAGGTCTGGATTATTGATACAGCTATATTTGAATAATGATCCGATATACGTTCGCAGTTAATAAGCAAATCGGAAAGGGGCACGCCGAGAGCAGGGTCACAAAGTCCCCTCTGCAACCGTTCGATGTGCTTGTGTTTGATTTTTGCTGTGAGCTTATCAATAACTTCCTCAAGAGGCTCTACACTGTTCGCAAGGCTTAAATCACTTTTTATAAACGCGTTTACAGTAAGCTCGGAAATCTCAGTAATAGCCGCAAAAAGCGTTACAAAATCTGCCTTTGCACTCTCCGAAAACGAAAGTTTATTATCGCTCATCTCCTTTGCGATTTCAACTATATTGATTGCGTGGTCTCCGATTCTTTCAAAGTCACCTATCGTGTGCAAAAGCTGTGAAATCGTATTGCTGTCTGCCTCCGTAAGACTTTTTGATGACAGCTTCAGCATAAAGGTCGCAAGTTTATCCTCCAATGTGTCGAGTTTCTGTTCGTTTTCCTTAACCTTATCAGCTGTCTTTCCATCGTATTTAAATACTACTGCGAGAGCGTCCTGGAGAGTTGCTTTTGAAATTTTCCCCATTCCGTTAGCCTTTTGCCTGCACTGCGAAGTTGCAAGAGGCGGCGAAGAAATCAGTCTTTCATCCAGCCAAACAGTCTTGTCCACCTTCTCGTTGTCTGGAATAATCTTATTGGCGAGCTTAACGAGAAAATTAGAAAACGGCAGAAGGACAATTGTTGTTACGATATTAAAAATCGAATGAACGAAAGCAATTTCAACGGGATTTATAGCTCTGTCGATAAAGCTGAAATGAAATAACGCGTCAAGTCCGTAAAATGCTGACAGGCATACGACTGTACCGATAATGTTAAATGACATATGAACAACCGTCACGCGCTTTGCGTTTTTGTTTACTCCTATAGAGGAGATTAGAGCAGTCACGCAGGTTCCTATGTTCTGACCCATAATAATCGGAATTGCCGCTCTGTAGGATATTGAGCCTGTCATAGAAAGCGCCTGAAGAATACCTACAGACGCCGCAGACGATTGAATAATCCCTGTAAAAACCGCGCCGAATAATACGCTTATTATCGGGTTGTTAAATGCCACGAGCAAGTGCCGAAAAGCCTCCATTTCAGCAAGAGGTGCAACGGCATTTTTCATAAGCTCCATTCCGTACATAAGCACGGAAAAGCCGAGCATAATCATTCCTATATCCTGCCGCCTCTTCTTCCTGCACATCATAAACATTATAATTCCTATGAGCGCAACAACGGGAGCAAAATTTTCGGGCTTAAGCATAGAAATAAGTATATTCTCGCTCTCAATTCCCGTCATACTGAGCAGCCACGCAGTAAGCGTAGTTCCGATATTAGAGCCCATAATCACTCCGACCGTCTGCTCGAGTTGCATAATACCCGAGTTTACAAGTCCGACAAGCATAACGGTCATCGCAGACGAGGATTGGACCGCAATGGTTATACCTGCGCCGAGCGCCAGACTTTTGAACGGATTAGAGGTCATTTTTTTAAGCGCTGATTCGAGCTTTCCTCCTGCGATTTTTTCCAATCCCTGCGACATAACATTCATTCCGAACAGAAAAAACGCAAGTCCTCCGCACAGCGCAAATATTGAAAAAATATCCATAAACCCTCCGTTGCATAGCACTAATATTATACTTTTATTATACTTTATTGCGTTATCAGGGGGATTATACTCATGCTTACAAAAGAAAAGTGACGCCGCTTAAAAGCGACGCCACTATATCTTAATTATTGTAATTACTTCGGATTTAACAATTGATTATTTTATTTTTTCTACTATGTTGTCCTGAGATTTAAAAATTGAGTTTTCGGGTACATAACCTCTAACGGAAGAGAGCGGATAGACGTTTGTATTTCTTCCGATAACCGTACCGGGATTCAGTACGGAATTACAGCCAACCTCAACATTGTCCCCAATCATTGCTCCGAATTTCTTGACGCCTGTCTCTATCTTTTTGCCGTCGAGCATAACCGTAACAAGGCTCTTATCACTTTTAAGATTTGAGGTTATAACACCCGCTCCCGTATGTGATTTATAGCCAAGAATACTGTCACCGATGTAGTTATAGTGAGGAGTCTGAACGTTATTAAAAAGGATAGAATTTTTAAGCTCCGTGGAGTTGCCTACTACGGCGTTTTTACCTACAATAGTACTGCCGCGTATAAATGCACAGTGGCGAACTTCAGCATTCTCGTCGATTATCAACGGACCGTGAAGGTAAGCGGAGTCGAATACCTTCGCACTCTTCGCAACCCATATGTCGTCACTTATTCTGTCAAACTTTTCCTTGTCGAGTTTAGGTCCGAGCTCGAGTATAAAACTGCTTATTTTCGGGAGTGCCTCCCAAGGATAAATAACGCTCCCGAGCAGGTCAGCCGCAATAGTCTCATCAAGATTATAAAGATTTTTAATCTCAAGTCTTTCCATAATTGTCTCCCATTTTTCTTTCTAAAGAAAATTTTTTAAATATCCATAAAGCAAGCAGTCCGCTGGCTATACCCCACAAAACTCCCGCGAACACGTCAGTCGGAAAATGCACATAATTATAAAGCCTTGAAAAACCGATAAGCGAAGCAATAATCAAGGTAACAACGCCGACTTTTCTGTTAATTTTAAAGTACGCGACCGCGCACGCAAACGAACAGGTAGTATGACCCGACGGAAAGCTGTAACCTTTCTCCGCACCCGCGTTGAGCACAAACGGCATTGCCTCTCCGTGAAATTCCTCGTAAATGTGGTACGGACGTATTCGACAAATTAAATTTTTAGCAATTATCTCGCCGCTTACAACGCCTATAAGCATTGCCGAAAGAGCAATCGCTCCTGCAATACGGGTTTTCCTCGGAATAAGCAACAGCAACGAAAGGATAAACCAACCTATCCCGTTAGACGCAAAATACGAAAGTCCCGCCATAACAGGGTCGAGCCACTGCGAACGCAGGCCAGAATAGATAGCGTCAAGCACGGAAAAATCAAAATTGTTTACAATATCAAACAATCATATGTCTCCATTCTGAATAATTTTGCATAGTTTAGATAAGTATATCACAGAATTTCTTATTTGTATACAAAAAGTAGATACAAATAAATAATAAAAGTTTATATTCTCTTGACAATAAAGCTGAAAATTGCTATAATAACAGTCGCGTAAAAGCAAGGGCCATTAGCTCAGTTGGTTAGAGCACTCGGCTCATAACCGAATGGTCCGGGGTTCGAGTCCCTGATGGCCCACCATAAAAAATAACACAACCACACGGTTGTGTTATTTTTTATAGAAAAGAAAAGGGACTCGAAGCCGAGCGTTAAGAAAATCGTCCTGCGGACGATTTTTAGCGAGGAGCGTT
>CANQOP010000007.1 GCA_947625485.1 uncultured Clostridia bacterium
CATCTTACGATTTAGGAACTTGTAGTAAGTGCTTCTGTTTACATTCAAAACCCTGCAAAGAATAGAGATTGAATGCTACCCTGACAGTATACGAACCGCTTCTAATCTTTGCCTGAGTGTGGCGTGAATATTGCAATCGCTTTTTTATAGCAAATATCTTTTTCGGGTTTACCTCAAATGTTAACAATAAACATTCAAATTTTCATTAGAAATTTACCACTTGCTATTCATTTCTCTAAAAAACTCTTTGGAATCTTTATTCCATTTATTTATAATTTTCAAATCAAATGATGATTTATTAAACCCTGTTTCTTTTAAAAGAAAATTTTTTATTGCGTTAGTCACCTTTGACGCACCAGAGTAATTTAAATGTGTTCCACCATCTGCAGTATCAGTATTCCATGAAAAATTCTTGATATATTTATCAGTGTTTATATTATAATCAATAAAATTTACATTTAACATATCAGCTAATTTTAAAATAATATTATGTTTGGTTTTAGTCCAATATGCAATTTGTGGAACTAGAATAAGTACCATTTTACAATTACTTTCATCGCATAACTTTTTTATTTTTTTAGTATATATTTCTGCATTATTTATAAGAGTTGTATTATTATCAGATACCTTTAAATCTTTTGGGGGTGGTACAACATCTGTTTTTATGCTATAACCCTTATATATATTATTTAAAGCATGTGGATGAACTCTAAACAAATCATTAACTGTCATATTTTTGAATGAACTTTTATATTTTAGAACAGGAAAAACATAATTGATAGAGCCCAATATATGTTCATCTATATAATTCACATACCTATTAACAGAATCCTTATAGTATAAATCATTATCTATAACTTTAGATTCGCCAACCAAATATGAAGCTTCTAAAAATAACACTTTCGGCTTCTGACGTTCAAATACTTTCTTTATATCAAAATATATCTCACTCGGATATGCATAATTATAGCCCAAGCAATATGAAGTTATCTTTGTATCTTTCCATAATTTTGCCGGGACTAATGAATTAAGTGGTGTAGAATCTCCTGCAAATAACACATCAATAGAATTCTCATATTCTGCATTAAATTCTTGAACAATCTGATTTCTGCCAGTAGAACTATTAATTTTACTAACTTTTAATACATTAGAGAAATAAGTTAGAAATACTGCAAGAATTATCATAAAACATAAAAATCTCAATATATGTAAAACATGTTTTTTTTCCTTCATTTTTTCTCCTAAAACTGGGCATAAATAGCAGCCGCTTCACCATAATCTACTCCAAAAGCACCTGTTAATAAAACAGAAAACAATAAGAATAATACCACTATCCACTTAAATATGAATATTCTTCTATTCAACACCTCGATTATATTAATCCCTCTTTCTTTAATTATACTTATAATAAATACTAATATGAGACCTAAAGATATAATTACTAAGTCAAAGTGTTCCGGTACAATCCATGATAAATCTGAACCTTTTAAATTAAATATTGCCGAAGATACATAACTATAAAAATCAAATAAACCCACTGATCTAAACAATAACATACCTATATTCACAATAAAAAAAGTTCTTAAAATTTGGAACAAAGCAAACAGCTTATTGTCTTCTTTAATATGTAACTTGTTCTTTGTTTTGTTAAACAAAGGTGTGAACAACTCACCAAGCATCATAAGCACATAGTAATATAAACCGTATGCTATAAACTTTACGCTTGCGCCATGCCAAAGTCCATTACAAAACCAAACGAAGAAAAGGGAATATGCCGCAGGTACAAATGTTGCAAGCGTAACATTTTTTATATGTTTCTTAACAAACTGATTAACTTTTTTAAAGTGTCCCGATAGAGTTACCGGATAGAAAACATATTCTTTTAGCCATAAGCCTAGGGTTATATGCCATCTTCTCCAAAACTCGTTAATAGACTTTGAAAAGAACGGTTGCCTAAAGTTTTCTGCCACCTTAATGCCAAATAATTCTGACACACCTGCAACAATATCAATACATCCGGAAAAATCCATATACAGCTGAATTGTATACATAATAGTCGCAATAGATAGCCCAATCAATGATGTTTCAGTTACATTATCAAAATAATCAGATACAATAAATCCTATTCTATCAGCAATAACCAACTTTTTAAATAGACCAAATAAAATTATTACTATAGAACCAGTAAATCTTTCATAATCAAACTTGTGCGGCGTTCTAAATTGAACATCCAAATCCTTATACCTGTCAAACGGACCTTCTACTATATGCGGAAAATAAGAAACATACAGCAAAACCCTCAGCGGATTTTTCTCTGCAACAATTAATCCCCTGTAAACGTCAACAATATAACTTACTGACATTAAAGTGTAATACGAAATACCCAAAGGTAATAATATGTTAAATTCGGGTATCAGATGATTTAATGTAAATATTCCGGCTACAGAGTTAACTATACCACCCAAAAAATTGCAATATTTTAAAGCCACCAGAATTGCAATTGCTAATACTGAAAAAATCGCAACCAGTGTCTTTTGTTTTTTCTTATTCTTAGCCTTAAAATTCTTTTTTTCCTCTTTTGTAAGTTCTTTCTTTTTTTCGATAAACAGGTCTTTATTTTTCTGAATAATTCTCGCACCTGTGTACACAATTCCGGTGGTAGCAAGCATATATACAGTAAGCAAAGCACTGGAAGATACAAAAAACACCAATGATGATACTAAAAGCACACACCACTGAAATTTCTTAGGTACTACATAATATACAAGACAGGAAAGCCCGACAAAGGCAAGAAATACTAAAGTAGTAATTTCCATATATTAGTCTTCATCCTCAAGTCTTTCGATCATTTTCATCATAGAATCGACACTATTGAAGTTTTCCGGAACTAAATCCGTTACCTCAATATCTACATCAAACTCGTCACTTATTTCCCCAACAAGTCTTGCAATATCCATTGAACTTAGAATACCGTCGTCTACAATACTATCAGACTTAGTAAAATCTACCCCCGGTTTAATTAATGCTAAAATTTCTAATAGCTTTTCCATTTTCTTATCCTCCAAGTTTTTTATAATTTGTAGAAAGATACTTTCTATCAATTTTACCATTTGCATTCTGTGGCATTTCTTTAATTCTAAGCACCTTATCAGGATACATATATGAGGGCACTTTTTTCATAACGCCGGCTAATACTGTTTCGGTTTTTTTTACCCTGCCTTCATAAATAAGAACAAGCAGATCTTCTTCCTTATCATAGATACAAGCACAATTTTTTACGCCCTCAACACTGTTAGCTCCGGCTTCTATCTCGCCTAATTCGATCCGATATCCGCTTCTTTTAATCTGAAAATCTTTTCGTGAAATATAGATAAGCTCGCCTTTATCGTTATACTTAACTATATCGCCGGTCTTATACACTCTTTCCGGATAGGCTTTGTTTAAAGGATTTTGAACAAATGCCTCTTTCGTTTTTTCAGAATTGTTATAATATCCGTCAGCCATAAATGTTGAACGAACAAAAAGTTCTCCTTCTTCACCATCTTTAGCCTCCGTACCATCTTCCTTTACAATAAATACATTACAGTTATCACAATGTTTGCCGATTGGAAGACTGTCGTCATCGGCAAACTCTCTATTTACTACATAAAATGTACAAATATCGGTTGTCTCAGTCGGTCCAAATAAGTTTGCGTAAGTTATATTTTCGTCTAGGCTATTTATCCAGTAATTTAACTGTTTTGTCGGCATAACTTCACCCGCAAACAGAACAGTTTTCAGGTACTCCGGTTTGATTACATCAAAAACCTTCCAGTTTGAAAGTATTGAAATAGCTGTAGGAACCCAATAAATTGTATTAATCTGATATTCATTAAGATATTTAACAAGGTTTATTGGAAATGAAAAATGTTGCTTTGGAATGATATTATAGCAACAACCGCACTTGACAGTAGAATAAAAATCTGTAACAGACATACTAAAGTAAAGCGGGGTTTGAGAACCAAATGATGTTGTTTCGTCAAATTTAAATTCTTCTGTTATCCAATTAACATAGCTTATAAGCGACCTATGGCTAATAACTGTTCCCTTTGGCTTGCCGGTAGAGCCGCTTGTAAAAAGAATGTACGCTGTATCCATATCAATCATATTCTTTCTGATATTAATAAGCGCATTTTCATTAATATCATACCGAATTGCGTCCTCATACAGGGCAATAGGCTCACTGCTTCTGACAGTATTAGCTAGCTCTATTGAGTTGCTATCGGTTATTATAATTGTATCTTCAAGTGTAGATAAAATATTTTTTATTCTATCCTGTGGTGAATGAACATCCACAACTATGTAAAAATCACCTGCGTATAAAGCGCCAAGCATAGCGTCAATGCAGTTGCAGTTTTTATCAATTAAAACAGCAACCGGCTTTCCTGTACCGTATAAAGATAATACGCTTGCAATTCTCTTTGATTTGTCCATTGTTTCCGAAAAAGTAGATTTTCTGTTAATATCTGTAAAACCTATCTTGTAAGGAAACTTGACCGTTGTCGTCTCAAAAAACTCTAATATATTTTTCATATGTACTCCCAATTAAACGATAACATTCATTATTATTTTATTTAAAAATATACTAATTGTCAACAATTTTGTTGATTTAATAGATAAATAGGCTCTATAAAAAATTGGGGTAACAAATAAAGCCTACACAAATTAAAAATAATTAAGAAACAAAAAGTAGAGCATATTTTGAAAAAATCCGTTAAAACAGAATTGACTAAAAATTATAACAGGATATTCAAATATGCTCTACAAACATTTTACAAAAATAATTTTAGGATTGAAGACATTGATATAGAAAAAGTGGAAGAAATTGATAATTCAATTCACATTTATTGTTGCTTAGGGCGAAAACCTCATAGATACCCTTGTGGCAATACCTTAACTGATACTGTGCTGTACACGATTATTGTGTACAAGGATTAAAGATATTCCTGCGTTCGGTAAATGTGTATTCATTCATCTAAAAAACACAGATACCGATGTTCCTGCGGTAAGCGTTTTACTGAAAATAATTCGTTTTTACCTAAGTATCACCATATGACAAACCATCTTTCTGCGTTTATCATTGACAGATTAAGATTTGAAGTATCTTTTTCCTCTGTCGTAGGAAAAGCTTTTTGTTAGCCTACAAAATATGGAAATATATTTTTTACTATTTAACTATTAAGCCATTCTACAAAATCAAAATCTTTATCTGCTGCATTTTTGCCTGTCCAAATACTTTTATCTAATAAATATGCCTTTAAAATTCCATCTTTTTTATATTTTGAAATTAATACTGTATTTTTTAACTCAGGATATTCTTTAGCAGTAAAAATAACTTTCCCTTTGCATTTTATTTTACTGAATTCTACAAGATCATTATATTCAGAATCTGCCAAATCATCAAATGTTAAGAACAGGTTATGTAAATTTACTCTCTTTTTTCTTCTTTCCCAGTTTGACATTATCTTATTTTTATCAGTATCATGATTAAAAACAATTTTAACATCTCCAAGCATTGCTACCGGACAATTATAATTATTATCTTCAATAAAGTTAAGTTTTAAGTCTAAATAATATTTTAAATTTGATACAAATTTTAAATATTGCTTTTTTATCGGGAACAGCATATTAATTGTTGGCGACTTAAACTCTAAACCTAATCTGTGATAAATAATTCCTGCAAAACAGTTCGGGGAAAATAACGAAAAATCTTTATTTCTTAGTCTTTTCCTTAGCTTTTTAAAATAAAAATATTCATAAAGCTTTCTTACTTTAGGTGCAAACTTGTCTTGAATATAAAGTCTTAATTTTCTAAACAAAATTTAATTCTCCTTTAGCTTTCTGTATTCCGCTACCACGTTTTGCAATGAATTGATTTGTTCATCCGTCAAATCCGTAACATCTATAGATTTATTGTGATCAACTCCCAATAAATAATCGGTAGTAACATTGAAATATTCAGAGAATTGCATAAGTAAATCCAAAGTCGGGAATCCTAAACCATTTTCGTATTTGGATATAACGGCTTTGGATAAATTTAGTTTTAATCCTAATTCTTTTTGCGTTAGTCCACGCTGTTTTCGCAAATATTTTAGATTATCGCTAAATTTACAATACGCCAATATACCCACCACCTATACTTTTTTATTATATCCTAAGTTTAGTTTATAATTCATAGATTTAAGTCAACAATACATTGACCTTCTGATTTATTTATTAAACAAATTTTAAAGTTATTATTTCATTAATAGTTATTATTTTATTAATATTAAAAAACAATTTTTCTAGTTGACTTTTAGGGCAATGCTTACACACATAAAACTTAAAATTAATAAATATTATATAAATTTAGTAATTTTTTTAGTTATGTTTTCCTAACCTTTTATTTCTCATATTTTGTATAAAGTTATTTAACAATTATAATTAAAAAATATATAAAGTTCTTTGTGGTATAGTCTACAAAACAGATAAAAATAAGCCGACAAAGCAATAAAATTTACTTTGTCGGCTATGTTAATTTATTTTTCTGTTATATAAGTATTTATTATTTGTCTATATTTATATCTTGGTGTTATATTATATAATGTTTAGATTTAAAATTGAGCTTATTGTTTTTAAGCGTCTAAATAAGTTGAAAATTTTTTATCTATACAACTATTCAACAAATTTAGAATACCACTTTTGCTTCCATAAAAATTTCTTATCTAAATAATTCCAAATTTTTATATATACAAATGAAAGTAAAATAGATATTATAAACGCAAATATCGATACAAATAAAATAAAAGCAAATGTATATTCGGATATATTTGGTAAAAATCTATTAAAAATTGCTATTATGGTTAAATATACCTTAGTATGTAGCAGATAAACAATATAAGTAGTAGAAGATAATTTTTTTAAATTAATTTTTATTTTTAAACTGGTAAACCCAATAAACAATAAAACAGATGCGATAATAATTAAAGGCGAAAACCAATTTATATATTGATCTGAAACATACATAGAATAACCTGTATAAGCCCTTAAAATAAAAACTAAGGAAAAAGTTCCTACGGAAATCAATATAAATCCTAAAGAAAATATAAACTTTAAATTTCTCAAATTTTCATAAATAACATTTCCGATTAAAAAATATCCCAAAAAAGAAAAAATTACACCAAAAGAATAAGAAACCTTATATGTTGATGATGATTGCGAAATACACGCAATTATCATCCATATAACAGAACCAATAATATAGCATTTATTACTGATTGTTCTCTTTATTCTTATTATTATAGGTGCTAAGAAATAGAGCCCAATAAGCATAAACATAAACCAATAATTGCTGAAATCACCTTTCAATAAATCCCATATCGGAACAAATATATTTGTATTAGAAATCAGGCAATTTATTATGGATAATGCTATAGTTGCAGCTGAAAAGATGATTAACGGAATACCTATTTTATAAAAAGATTTAGCATAAAACTTTTTATAATTTTCATTTTTCTTGTTACTTAAGATAAATGCCCCAGACATCATAACAAAGCAAGGAACCGAGAATCTTGTTATGACATTAATAAAATTTTGAACATTATACCCAACCAAGGATATATTTTCTTGTGATGCGACATAAGCGTTTACATGAATCAATATAACCGCAAAAGTTGATAGAATTCTTAATAAATCAAAATTATTCTGTCTGTCAAAATCGTTGCATTTCGCATTCACTTTGTCAACCCCTTTTTTAAATTAATTTATTTACTTTTTATTTACTTAATTAATATCAAATTAATTGTATCATTTTTTTAGTGAAATGTCCATATACCATATCATTGTAAACATTATTTTGTAGTTCAATACGAAAGCAACAAGTCGACGTTTAGAATAAAATCTTTTTGTAGACATCTATAAATATTTGTATTATACTATTTATAGTATAAAAATCCATTTAGGAGGGAACAAAATGCCTGACGATTACTACAAGGAAGCGCTGAAGCTTGCTCAGAAGGAATACCGCTCCTGTGTTTCAAAAGGTAATTCGCCGTGTCTGCCTGTGCTTGACGATTTTCTCTTATCAGAGAAAACCTCAACGGGCATAGATTTAGGACTCGTGCAGATTCCCACTGATAAAATAGTCGGCACAAAGTCGAGGGGACGCGTAAATGCGTTCGCGCCGAATTTTATGCCGATTATGGAGGAAGGCACGGAATTCTCGGAAAAATGGAAGCACTTGTGCAGAGCTCACGTCACAGAAGGTATCCGCGACCCAATTAAGGCGTATGAATATATGAACCGTTTTTACGTCGAGGAGGGTAACAAGCGCGTAAGCGTTCTGAAGTATTTCGGCGCGCTCAATATAGTAGGAAACGTTACCCGAATTCTCCCCGAACGAACAGGCGAAGAAGAGATCGAACTGTACTACGAGTTCGTCGCATTTTATAAATACAGTAAGGTAAACTTCATCGAATTCAGCAAAAAAGGCAGTTACTCGGAGCTGCAAAAATCGCTGGGCAAAGAGCCTAACGAGGAGTGGACCGAGGACGAGCAAAAAGAGTTCTCCGCAGTATACCACTACTTTAAGCAGGCTTACATATCAAACGGCGGAGAAAAGCTCCAGTCCACTGTCGGAGACGCTATGCTAAGCTATATTCACGTTTACGGATACCCCGAGCTTAAGGTCACTGAAACTGCCGACATAAAGAAAAATCTCAGCAGAATGTGGGAGGACGTCGCGCTAAAAGACGATAAAGCGCCGATTGAATTAAAGCTCACGCCTTCTGAGGAAAAGAAGCCGGGGGTTCTCTCGAGAGTTCTGCCCACACCTGCCCCGTCAGTGCTCAAGGTAGCATTTCTCTACGACGGTACTCCCGAACATTCGGGCTGGGTTCACGACCACGAAAAAGGCAGACTGCATGCGCAGCGTATTTTTGACGATAAAATTGAAACTGTTGCATATCCCAATGCAATGAACAATGACCCGCTCGCCGTTATCGAGCAGGCTATCGAGGACGGCAGCAAAATAATTTTTACAACCTCACCGAGACTTTTGCAGGCAAGCCTGAGAGCGGCAGTAGAACACCCTGATACCGTAATAATGAATTGTTCTCTTAACAAGTCGCACAGGTATATCCGCACTTACTACACAAGAATGTACGAGGCAAAATTCATTCTCGGCGCTGTCGCGGGCTCTCTCACCGACAGCGGAAAGTTAGGTTACGTGTGCGATTATCCGATTTTTGGTCAGATTGCCGGAATTAATGCTTTCGCGCTCGGCGCGCAAATGGTAAACCCCCGCGCAAAGGTATATCTTGAATGGTCCGCGATAAAAGGCGCTAAGGCGGCGGCTCAAGCACTGGAGGAACAGGATATTCACCTCATCTCCTCTCAGGACACCGCGAGATTTCTAAACGATGACCGCAGCAGCTTCGGTCTGTCACGTATTCACGGCGATAAAATGGAAATGATTGCTAATCCCGTGTGGAAGTGGGGCGTATATTACGAGGAAATACTGCGGCGCATGTTTGACAAGACTCTTCAAACAGAGTACGAGAACAGCAACAAGGCTTTAAACTACTACTGGGGTATGTCCGCAGGAGTGGTAGATATAGAATATTCCGATACTTTATCCCCTGCTACAAGACGCTTGGCGGATTTTTTGAAGGAAAGTATAATCCACAACGTCTGCACGCCCTTTCTTACCCCACTGTTTAATCAGAGCGGAGAGACAATCGGAGATGGTCAGAAGACTTTAAATCTCGAGCAGATTATAAATATGGACTATCTAGTTGAAAATGTGGTAGGTACAATTCCTCGATATGAGGAAATGACTCCTATGGGAAAAGCAACGGTAGATACGGCAGGTGTTGAAAAATCCCAGAACAATTCCGTTGAAAATGATGAACAGGAAGAAGGCGATGAGGAGTGAAAATTCTGGCTGTTTCCGATATTGAATCGCAGTATTTTTACGATTATTATTCTCCGGGAAAGCTTAAAGACTTTGACCTTATTATCGCCTGCGGAGATTTGAATGCAGAATATCTTGAATTTCTTGTAACAATGGCGGACTGTCCTTTGCTTTATATACACGGAAACCACGACAACTTCAATAAAAAACCCGAGGGTTGTATCTGCATTGACGACTCGCTTTACGTTCATAACGGTGTGCGAATCATTGGTTTAGGCGGGTCGTACCGCTACAAAGACGGCAGATATATGTATACAGAAAAGCAAATGAGGCGAAGAATATTCAAACTTATGCCGTCCATTTTTCGCCGCAGAGGCTTTGATATTCTCGTGACTCACGCTCCCGCAAGACACTTAAACGATTTTGAGACTCTGCCGCACAGAGGCTTTGAGTGCTTTAATAAGCTCCTTAATTGGTACAGGCCTAAGCTGTTTCTGCACGGACATATCCACAGAAATTACGGAACATATATACCCCAAAAAACAAAGCACGGCGACACTACGGTCATTAACGCCTTTGAGTACTGCGTAATAGATTTTTAAAAATTAATATAAATTCTTTAGAGGTGATTTTTATGAAAGTTTTAATAATTAACGGAAGTCCTCACAAAGCAGGTAATACGAGTATTGCTCTGCGTGAAATGGAGGATATTTTCAAGCAGGAGGGAATAGAAACAGAAACTATTCATATAGGAAACAAAGATATTCGCGGCTGCATAGCGTGCAGGTCGTGTATAAAAAACGGAAAGTGCGTATTTGATGATGAAGTAAATCAGGCGGCGGGCAAATTTGAAGAATGCGACGGACTTGTTGTCGCAAGTCCCGTTTACTACGCGTCTGCAAACGCTACGCTTATAGCTTTTCTGGACCGCCTGTTTTACAGTACGCCTTTCGACAAAACTATGAAGGTAGGCGCAAGTGTTGCGGCCGCGAGAAGAGGCGGTTTATCCTCGACATTCGACGAGTTGAACAAGTATTTTACTATCTGCGGTATGCCTGTCGCGTCAAGCCAATATTGGAACAGTATCCACGGCAGAGAAATCGGTGAGGCGGAACAGGACGAAGAGGGTCTGCAAACAATGCGTGTGCTCGCGAGGAATATGGCTTTCCTTATGAAGAGCATTAAGCTGGGAAAAGAAAAGTTCGGCTTACCCGAAAAGGAGGCTTGGACCCCGACACATTTTATCAGATAACATACAATTTACTCTTTACATTACATTATCATTAAGGCGTGCAAAATGCGCGCCTTCTTTTTTACGAAATCAGTTCTATCCGCAATCCTTTGTAAATATGTAAATATAGATTGGTATATAATGCCAATGTGCAAGTTTTTATCACTTTTAATTCAATTTTTGTAAATTTTTTTAGTTTAAGCAATTTAAAAATCAAAATAATGAAAGTTTTGTTTTAAAAATTGCATAATTCGCTTGACAGGAAACATACAACGGTTATATAATATTAAATGTAAATTCAACCTTTGAAATTATTCGGAAAGGATGACCGATGATGTCACAATCAGAGAACAGACAGTCCTTGCACAGTCTTTATTCTCCAAAGTTCGAGCACGATAACTGCGGTATCGGAGCAGTCGTAAACATCAAGGGTATAAAATCCCACGACACAGTAACCAACGCTCTCACAATTGTTGAAACGCTTGAACACCGCGCAGGAAAGGACGCCGACGGTAAGACGGGAGACGGCGTAGGCATACTTTTACAGATTTCGCACAAGTTCTTTAAAAAAGCGGCTAAGAAGATAGGCATTAGCCTGCTCTCCGAGAGGGACTACGCTGTGGGTATGTTTTTCTTCCCTCAGAAGGAGCTTCTTCGCAATCAGGCTAAAAAAATGTTCGAGATTATCGCCGAAAAAGAGGGCCTCGAGGTGCTCGGCTGGCGTGAAGTCCCGTCCGATAATAACACTATCGGAAAGCGTGCACTCGACTGTATGCCTAACATACAGCAGTGCTTTATCAAGCGTCCCGCAGGCGTTAAAAAGGGACTGGACTTCGACCGCAAGCTCTACGTTGCACGCCGTGTCTTTGAACAGAGCAACGAGGATACATATGTAGTTTCCCTATCGAGCAGGACGATTGTATATAAAGGTATGTTTCTTGTCGGCGATTTAAGGAAATTTTTCCTAGATTTGCAGGACGAAGACTATGAGTCGGCTATCGCTATGGTTCACTCCCGGTTCTCGACCAACACGAATCCCAGCTGGCAGAGAGCTCATCCGAACAGAATGATAGTTCACAACGGTGAAATCAATACTATCCGCGGAAACGCGGACAAAATGCTAGCGCGAGAGGAAACTATGCGTTCCGAACACCTCAAAGGCGACCTGGACAAGGTTATCCCCGTCGTAAATACAGAGGGCTCCGACTCCGCTATGCTCGACAACACGCTTGAATTTCTCGTTATGAGCGGAATGGAGCTTCCGCTGGCGGTTATGATAACCATTCCCGAGCCTTGGGACAGGAACGGCACTATGACTCAGAAAAAGAAGGATTTCTACCAGTATTACGCAACTATGATGGAGCCGTGGGACGGTCCTGCTTCAATACTTTTCTCCGACGGCGATATTATGGGCGCTGTGCTCGACCGCAACGGTCTGCGCCCGTCGAGGTATTACATTACCGACGACGGCAACCTTATACTATCTTCCGAGGTAGGTGCGCTTCCGATAAGCCCTGATAAAATCATATCCAAGGAAAGACTGCACCCCGGCAAAATGCTTCTTGTAGACACGGTTCAGGGAAAGCTTATCGACGACGACGAGCTCAAGGAGTATTACGCCTCAAAGCAGCCATACGGCGAGTGGCTCGACAGCAATCTTGTAAAACTAAAGGATTTGAAAATTCCCAACGCAAAGGTAGAGGAACACCACCGCGAACAGCGCAAAAAGCTCCAGAAAGCTTTCGGATATACATACGAGGACGTTATGACCTCTATCCTCCCTATGGCTAAAAACGGAAGTGAATCTATTTCCGCTATGGGCACAGACAGTCCTCTGGCAGTGCTTTCAAAAGAGCCTCAGCCGCTGTTTAACTATTTTAAACAGATGTTTGCTCAGGTTACAAATCCTCCGATTGACGCGATTCGCGAAGAAATTGTAACCTCTACTACCATATACATCGGCGAGGACGGCAATATTCTTGAGGAAAAGCCCGAAAACTGCAAGGTTATGAAAATTAATAACCCTATCCTCACTTCAACCGATATTTTAAAACTCAAAAATATGAAAATCAGCGGTTTTAAAGTTGCCGTTATCCCTATTCTTTATTATAAGAACACAAAACTCTCAAAGGCGATAAAAAGGCTCTTTATCGAGGCTGACAAGGCTTACAACGACGGTGCTAACATCCTCATTCTCTCCGACCGCGGAGTTGACGAGTACCACCTCGCTATTCCCTCCCTGCTCGCAGTTTCGGCTCTGCACCAGCACCTTGTTGTCACAAAGAAAAGAACCTCTCTCGCAATTGTGCTTGAGAGCGGCGAGCCGAGAGAAGTCCATCACTTTGCCACCCTGCTCGGATACGGTGCGAGCGCTGTCAATCCCTATCTCGCTCAGGAAACTATCCACGAGCTTATCCACGACGATTTGCTTGATAAGGATTACTACGCCGCTGTCAACGACTACAACAGCGCTGTTCTCCACGGCATCGTAAAAATTGCGTCAAAAATGGGTATTTCGACCATTCAGTCCTACCAGGGTTCGCAGATTTTCGAGGCTATCGGCATAGGCAAAGACGTAATTGACGAATACTTTACAGGTACAGTCAGCAGAATAGGCGGTATCACTATAAAGGATATTGAAGAAAATGTCGATAAGCTCCACACTTCGGCGTTTGACCCTCTCGGACTGAGTGCCGATACAGAGCTTGAGTCGCGGGGAAGTCACAAATTCAGAAGCGGCAAGGAGGAACACCTATACAATCCGCAGACAATTCATACCCTCCAGCACGCAGCGCGCACGAACGACTATGAGCTATACAAAAAGTATTCACATATGATTTCAGAAGAAATGGATCCCGTGAGCATAAGAGGACTTTTCGATTTCAACTACGCGGAAACACCCGTACCTTTAGAAGAGGTTGAGAGCGTTGAGTCAATAGTAAAACGTTTCAAAACGGGCGCTATGTCTTACGGCTCAATCTCACAGGAGGCTCACGAGGCTCTTGCTGTTGCAATGAACAGACTTCACGGAAAGTCCAACTCGGGCGAGGGCGGAGAAAGCATAGAGCGGCTGCTCACTAAGGGCACAGAAAACAACCGCTGCTCCGCTATCAAACAGGTAGCCTCGGGACGTTTCGGAGTAACCTCACGTTATCTTACATCGGCTGACGAAATTCAGATAAAAATGGCTCAGGGCGCAAAGCCCGGCGAGGGCGGACACCTTCCGGGAAACAAGGTTTATCCGTGGATTGCGAAAACACGCCACTCCACGCCCGGCGTGTCGCTGATTTCTCCCCCGCCTCACCACGACATTTACTCCATTGAAGACTTGGCTCAGCTCATCTACGACCTAAAAAACGCAAATAAGGACGCGAGGATCTCCGTAAAACTCGTTTCCGAGTGCGGCGTCGGTACTGTTGCGGCAGGTGTTGCAAAGGCAGGCGCGGGCGTAATCCTCATTTCAGGTTACGACGGCGGCACGGGAGCCGCACCGAGAAACTCGATTTACAACGCAGGTCTGCCGTGGGAGCTCGGTCTTGCCGAGGCTCACCAGACGCTTATTATGAACGACCTTAGAAACAAGGTCGTCATTGAGACCGACGGTAAGCTGATGACAGGACGCGACGTAGCTATAGCCGCCATACTCGGAGCCGAGGAATACGGCTTTGCGACCGCTCCTCTGGTAACTCTCGGATGCGCGATGATGAGAGTTTGTAACCTTGATACCTGTCCGTTCGGCGTTGCAACGCAGAATCCCGAGCTTCGGAAAAAGTTCACAGGTAAACCCGATTACGTCGTAAACTTCATTCTCTTTGTAGCAAGAGAGCTAAGAGAGTATATGTCCATGCTCGGCGTGAGAACAATTGATGAGCTTGTCGGAAGAATTGACCTCATAAAACCCAAGGCTAATCTTTCCGACCGCGAAAAAGAGATTGACCTCTCAAATATTCTCAATTGCGACTTCGCGGGAGGAAAGATTGAATACGCGAACAAGAGCGGCTATGACTTCAAACTCGAAGAAACAATTGACGAAAAGGTTATTGCAAAAAAGTTTAAGACGGCTCTCTCGAACGGCTCTAAAAAGGCCATAGAGATTGACGTAAAAAATACAGACCGTTCTCTCGGCACGATTTTCGGCTCGGAAATCACGAGAAAATACGACGATAAGCTTGAGGAAGATACTTACAAAGTAATATGCAACGGCTCGGGCGGTCAGAGCTTTGGCGCGTTTATTCCTAACGGCTTAACGCTTGAGCTTTCGGGCGACAGCAACGACTACTTCGGAAAGGGACTTTCGGGCGGAAAGCTCGTTGTTTACCCGCCTAAAGGCTCTAAGTTCAAGGCTGACGAGAATATTATCGTCGGAAATGTCGCGCTCTACGGCGCAACGAGCGGCAAGGCGTTTATAAACGGTGTTGCGGGAGAACGCTTCTGCGTGCGCAACTCCGGCGCTACGGCTGTTGTTGAGGGCGTAGGCGATCACGGCTGCGAATATATGACAGGCGGACGCGTTGTTGTAATCGGAAAAACAGGCAAAAACTTCGCCGCAGGCATGTCGGGAGGCGTTGCATATGTTCTCGACGAGGACAGAGACCTCTACACAAAACTTAACAAGGAAATGGTTCTTTTCACCGAAGTCAGCGAAAAATATGACATTATTGAGTTAAAGGAGCTCATAGGCGAGCACGTAAAGCACACAGACTCCGCTAAGGGTAAAGAAATACTTGAAAACTTTGATGAATACCTGCCGAAGTTTAAGAAAATAATTCCGCACGACTACAAAAAGATGATGTCCGCAATCGCATCTATGGAAGAAAGAGGTCTCGACCACGAACAGGCAAAAATCGAGGCATTCTATCAAATCATAAACAACAAGTAAGGAGGAGAACAGCAATGGGAAAGCCAACAGGATTTATGGATTATAAACGCGAGGAAGCCCCTGCATTCTCCGTAAAAGAACGTATAAAAAATTATGACGAGTTTCACGAGCCGCTTAGTAAAGCCGAGCAGGCAAAGCAGGGCGCGAGATGTATGGAGTGCGGCGTTCCGTTCTGTCAGTCGGGTATGATGATAGGCGGTATGTTCTCGGGCTGTCCGCTTAACAATCTTATTCCCGAGTGGAACGACCTTATATTCAAAGGCGCCTGGGAGCAGGCGTATCAGAGGCTGAGAATAACGAACAACTTCCCCGAGTTCACATCACGCGTATGTCCCGCCTTGTGTGAAAAGGCGTGCACCTGCGGAGCTAACGGCGACGCGGTAACCGTCAGGAACAACGAATACAGCATTGTTGAAAACGCCTACAGTGAGGGCTATGCCGCGCCGAATACGCCGAAGGTAAGAACGGGCAAGAAGATAGCAATAATAGGCTCTGGACCTTCGGGACTTGCGGCGGCAGACCAGCTCAACCGCAGAGGTCACAGCGTCACTGTTTTTGAGCGCAGCGACCGCGTGGGCGGACTGCTAATGTACGGTATTCCGAATATGAAACTCGAGAAAAACGTAATCGACCGCCGAATAAATATAATGAAAGAAGAGGGCGTAGATTTCAGAACAAACATCAACGTTGGCAGGGATATAGAACCGAGCGAAATCCTGAGGGATTTCGACAGAGTAATACTCGCCTGCGGAGCCTCAAATCCCCGTGATATCAATGTAACGGGGCGAGACGCAAAGGGCATTCATTTTGCGGTTGATTTCCTCAAATCAACCACAAAAGCTCTTTTGGACAGCGATTTAAAGGAGGGTACATACATTTCTGCGAAAGGCAAAAACGTAATGGTAATCGGCGGAGGCGACACAGGCAACGACTGCGTGGGTACAAGCGTAAGACACGGCGCAAAATCCGTTTTACAGCTTGAAATGATGCCGAAGCTGCCCGACGAAAGGACAAAAGATAATCCCTGGCCGCAGTGGCCCAAAGTCTGTAAGACCGACTACGGTCAGGAAGAGGCTATCGAGGTATTCGGAAGTGACCCGAGAGTGTACCAAACGACCGTCAAGGAGTTCTTAAAGGACAAGAAAGGAAACCTCAAAGGAGCCGTGCTCGTAAAGCTTAACCCTGAAAAAGACGAGAAAACGGGCAGACTTATTATGAAGGAAGTCGAAGGCTCCGAGTACACGGTTGACGTTGAGCTTGTGCTGATTGCCGCGGGATTTCTCGGAAGCGAAAGCTACGTTACGAAAGCGTTCGGCGTAGAAACCGACGGAAGAACAAACGTCGCAACGGAAAAAAATTCATTCAAAACGAATGTCAAAAATGTCTTTACCGCAGGCGATATGCACAGAGGTCAGTCGCTTGTCGTGTGGGCAATCCGCGAGGGCAGAGACTGCGCACGCGAAGTAGACGAAAGCCTTATGGGCTATACAAATCTATAATAAAGTAAATTTTCGGCTCTTAACCCGAAAGGGTTGAGAGCCGACCTTTTCGTAAAAAATACGATGGGTTAACATAATTACTATACATAATACAGAAATTGTGTTAGAATAAGGTATAAATCTATTTTTAAAGAAGTATGCTGATTATGGAGGATAAAACAATGGAATTTAGCTTATCTTTTTTTATAAACAGCGTGCTTTTCGGCGTTGGACTTGCGATGGATGCCTTCTCAGTGTCTATGGCGAATGGTCTGAACGAACCGTATATGAGGAAAAAAAGAATAAATCTTATTGCAGGCACTTTCGCTTTTTTTCAAATACTTATGCCGCTTATCGGATGGTTTTGCATACACACTATCGCAACGCTGTTCCGGTCATTTCAACTGCTAATACCGTGGATTGCGCTCGTTTTGTTGCTCTATATCGGCGGGAAAATGCTGATTGAGGGCGTGCGCAATAAGGACGTTGAGGGTGAGAAAGCTCCTGTTTGTATGGGCGCCCTGATGATGCAGGGAATAGCCACCTCGATAGACGCGCTGTCGGTCGGCTTTACAATATCCGACTATTCGTTCGGCGCGGCACTGGCGGAGGCGCTGATTATCGGTATAATAACGTTTTTAATATGCATAGGCGGGCTGCTTATCGGAAAAACCTTCGGCACAAAGCTTGCAGGAAAGGCGTCAATAATCGGCGGAGCAATTCTTATAATCATCGGTATAGAAATTTTTATTAAGGGAATTACCTAATTTTTTAAAATTCCTCTTTACAAAAAGGTACATTTTGTTATACAATAGAGATGTTGTGGGGGTATAGCTCAGTTGGGAGAGCGCTTGGTTCGCATTCAAGAGGTCAGGGGTTCGAATCCCCTTATCTCCACCATTTAATGAAAAACCACTGACATTTGTCAGTGGATTTTTGTTATAAGAAAAGATAAGGGGATTCGAAGCCGAGCGTTAAGAAAATCGTCCTGTGGACGATTTTTAGCGAGGAGCGCTGATGAAACCCTTCCTCTCCCACACGCCCCAACAAACGAAACAGAAGCTTTCTCATTGCAGAACATACCTTATCTCCACCAAAAAGCAGGTATAACCGAAAGGTTGTGCCTGCTTTTTTTGATAAGGGGATTCGAAGCCGAGCGTTAAGAAAATCGTCCTGTGGACGATTTTTAGCGAGGAGCGCTGATGAAACCCTTCCTCTCCCACACGCCCCAACAAACGAAACAGAAGCTTTCTCATTGCAGAACATACCTTATCTCCACCAAAAAGCAGGTATAACCGAAAGGTTGTGCCTGCTTTTTTGATAAGGGGATTCGAAGCCGAGCGTTAAGAACAAGTTACTTTGTTCGTAATTTTAAAGTAAAGCAAAACACGCAATTCACCATAATTTCTAAAAAACAGGGTACTTTATTGTGCATTTAGCAGATTGAATAAATTTCAATATTTTGTTAAAATAATATTAAATTTTCATTGGCATTAATTTAGTGTATACTAATGTATACAATTATTGCCCCAATAGAAATAACAGGAGAGAATGTAATGCATATTAATAAAGTATTTATAGGAATAATAGTTGTTTTATCTATGTTACTATTTTCGTCTTGTGCGAACAATGAAACCGGGTCGAATGTTAATTCATCCTCAACCGAACAGTCAGACAAATCGAAAACTTCCGGTGAGAACCAAGTAATGGATGCTTCAGAGTTTACGTTTTATCCAAGTTCTGATGGAAAAACTTGTTCAATAATGAGAGGCGACGATCAACCAAAACATGAAATTATGAAGATTCCTGAAAAAAACGAGAGTCGCACAGTTGTTGAGATTGAAAGCGAAGGGTTTAAATTGGTTGAGGTGTTCAATTCACTAATTATTCCAGATACTGTAAAAAAAATAGGTGCAACCGCATTTGCGTTTTGTCCTGACTTGAAAACACTGGATATGGGAAATGGTGTTGAACAACTTGGTCAGAACACATTTATAGGTTGCAAGAAACTAAAAACTGTTACGTTGTCGAATAAACTTACCGAGATTCCTATGGGAGCTTTTCAAAATTGCGCTATAGAAACGGTTTATATTCCATCAAGCGTACAAAGCATTAAAGAAAATGCTTTTGCAATATGTGAAAGCTTAAAGGAAGTACATATTCCTAGTTCAGTTAAAAAAATAGCGGATACTAATGGACCTTTTGAAGATAGCCCCAATGTTACTATTTATGCTCCAAGCGGTTCATATGCTGAGAAATATGCCAAGAGTAAAAACATACCGTTTGTAGCAGAATAGAATCTTAACTGTTTTAAACCTAGTGAAATGATATAAATGTGGTTAATGGTTAAGGATAAGATTAAAAAATAATACTTGATAAACAAGGCGCCATTTTAGTAGGAAATACAATTGATAATAATTTAGGAGTTGAGAAATTTGAAGAAGAAAATTACAAGCATTGTACTGGTATTCTGTATGGTTTTTTCCGCGTTTACGTTTGGAAACCTTTCGGCGGTAGCGGTCGGAACTGACGCGCAAACCACGGGTGCAAGCAGCACGGGACCGCAGAAATCCATTCAAGGCAGTGCGATTTTGCACTGCTTCGATTGGTCGTACAATTCAATCAAAGTCAATCTCAAGGCAATTGCCGATGCAGGCTACACTGCGGTGCAGACCTCCCCTGTTCAGCCCCCGAAGGACTATAACTCGGGCTGGAGAGATCAGGGCGGTCAGTGGTGGAAGCTATATCAGCCGCTCGGAATCAGAATTGCAGAGAACAATCAAACATGGCTCGGCGGTAAAAACGAGCTGAAATCCCTGTGCACCGAGGCCGACAAATACGGTATCAAGGTAATTGTCGATATTGTCGCAAACCACCTTGCTAACAAGAACACCGGCGGAGGATTTAACAATCTTAACGACGGCGTGGACAGTGATTTAAAGCGAAGCGAATATTACCATACTGAGGATTACGGCGCAGGTGACGGCAACCGCTACTCAATGACTCACGGTCATATCGGGCAGCCCGACCTTAACACGGGAAATTCCTATATTCAAAACAAATACAAACAGCTCCTCATTGATTGTATCAATCAAGGCGTAGACGGTTTCCGTTTCGACGCTGCTAAGCATATTGAACTTCCTAATGAGGACGGCGGGAGTAATTTCTGGCCTACGGTTCTCAACGGTGCATCCTCCAGTACAAAAAATGAAATTTACTACTACGGCGAGATTCTTAACACCGCAAGCACAGACATCAGCAACTACACGAAATATATGAGTGTAACCGATAACAAAACGAGTGACTCAAAACTCGCTGCGGCAAACAACAAAAATGCCTCGGGTCTTGCGGATTCGTCCTATAAATTAGGCGGAACAGCTAACAAAGCCGTACTATGGTGCGAATCGCACGATACCTATATGGGTGATTCGGGCTCTGCTGACGGTCTCAAAAACACAAAAAACGTATCAGATGCCACGATTGTAAAAACCTGGGCAATTGTCGGCGCAAGAGCGGACTCTTCTGCTCTCTTCTTCGCACGTCCTGCGAATAATATGGGCGACCCAAGCTCCAACACAACATGGAAGAGCAAGGAAGTAAGCGAGGTCAATAAATTTAAAAACTACTTTGCCGGTCAGAATGAGTCCGTCTCCTCTGAGGGCGACTCCGCTTACGTTGAGCGCGGAACATCCGGCGTAGTTATAAGTAAAATGGGCGGCGGCGGTTCCGTTTCGCTTTCGGCTCATAAAATCAAGGACGGCACTTATACCGACCACGTATCCGGCGGAACATTCAAAGTATCAGGCGGAAGAATCAGCGGTAACGTCGGCTCTTCGGGTGTTGCTGTTGTGTACAATGAAGGTCCTGTAGGTCCAACAGCTTCCGTTACACCCGGCTCTCAGACTTATACAGATACACTTGAGCTTACACTCAAATATGAAAACGCAACAGCAGGTCAGTATTCCATTGACGGCGGGGCGTATCAGAATTACACGAACGGTCAGAAGATAACAATCGGTCAGGGCGTTGAATACGGTGCTGTTACAACGGTAAGCGTTAAGGCATCAAGCGGAACCGTACAGTCCGATGTACAGACATACACCTACACAAAGGTTGACCCCAATCAGACACAAAAGGTCTACTTTGACAACTCATCATACAACTGGTCAAGGGTTTACGCTTACATTTACGTTGATGAAAGCAACCGAAACGGTGAATGGCCGGGACAGGAAATGCAGTACGACAGTTCGCTTAACCTTTACTTCCTCGAAATTCCGGAGAACCTGACCAATGCAAATGTAATCTTTACCGAAGACACAAACGCGGGAGACCACCGCTATCCCGGAGACGGCGAGCCGGGTATGCCCCTCGGCGGGAAAAGTATGATATTTAGGGCTAATCACGAGTGGAGCGAGTATGTTCCTCCCGTTAAGCCTCAACCTACAACTACACCGACCACTACGCCCACAACTACACCAACCACTGCGCCAACGACAACTCCCCCAATCCCTACATCACCTTCGACGCAGCCGCCCACGCCTTCGTCACAGCCTACTCCGGGCACCACAGCACCCTTGAATGTTTACGGTATTTACGGCGACGCTAACTGTGACGGATATATAGATATAACGGACGTTACAGTAATCCAGAAGCACCTTGCTTCCCTAGGAAGGCTTACAAACAAGGGTTATGTTCTTTCCGACGTTGACGGAAACAATTCATTAAGCATTAAGGACGCTACCTATATTCAGATGTACGGTATCAATATGAGCGACACTAAGAATGTAGGTAAACCGTACTACATCTAAAATTTTAACAACCGCATAACTATACTGTTGCTAACATTATAGAGATATACAAAGCCTGCGCTGTTTTGCGTAGGCTTTTATCTTTACATTCGTGTTCTAAACTGCAACAAAAGAGCCGACCTTACAGTCGGCTCTTCGGTAGAATGACTAAATAATTTAATTAAACAAATTTTACTGCTGTACCCGAAGCGAGAATCTCGGCAGCTCCGCCCATAATAGACGCGCTGGAGAAACGAACATTTACTACGGCGTCAGCTCCGAGAGTCTCCGCCTGCTGCATCATTCTCTGCAATGCAACCTCACGCGCTTCGGCGAGCATTTTTGTGTAGGAAACAAGCTCTCCGCCTACCATAGACTTAAAACCGGCGCCAATATCTTTAAAAGTGTTCTTTGACTGAACCGTGTTTCCGTTTACGAGCCCGAGCGTCTGTAAAGCCTGACCCTCGATTGTGGGTGTATTTACTATTACCATTATAAAACCTCCTTAGTAATATAGTCCAATTATATAACATATTTAGCTGATATGCAATATAATTCATAATAAATCACATTACGAAGCAAAAGGCGGCTGTCCTACAGGACACCCGCCTTAATATATTCAACTTACTTTAAAAGAAGCGGGTTTTTATCAAACGCAACCCTGAGCCTTCATAGCCTCGGCAACCTTGAGGAAGCCCGCAATGTTAGCGCCTGCCATATAATTACCCTCAAGACCGTACTCCTTAGCAGCCTCGTCGCACGATTTAAAGATTTCCTTCATAATGTTCTTGAGTCTGCCGTCAACATCTTCAAATGTCCAGGAAAGTCTCTCGGAGTTCTGGCTCATCTCGAGACCGGATACTGCAACGCCGCCTGCGTTAGCAGCCTTCGCGGGACCGTAAAGCATATTGTTTTCAAAATAAACGTCGATAGCTTCAGGCGTTGAAGGCATATTAGCACCCTCGGAAACCGCATAGCAACCGTTAGCAGCCAGCGCCTTAGCCGACTCGGCGTCAATTTCATTCTGAGTAGCGCACGGAAGAGCAATATCGCAGGGAATAGTCCATATACCGCTGCAGCCTTCCGTGTAAACTGCGTCGGGATGAGTGTTAACGTACTCCTTAATTCTCTTTCTCTCAACCTCTTTGAGCTGCTTTACGCAGTCGAGGTCGATACCGTTCTTATCGTAAATATATCCGTTAGAGTCTGAGAGAGCAACTACCTTTGCGCCAAGCTCTGTAGCCTTTTGTGTAGCGTAAATAGCAACGTTACCCGAGCCGGAGATAACTACTGTCTGACCCTTAAAGCTCTTGCCGTTTGCCTTTAACATTTCATCTGTGTAGTAGCAGAGACCGTAACCTGTAGCCTCTGTACGAGCAAGAGAACCGCCAAAAGTAAGTCCCTTACCTGTGAGAACCCCTGTAAACTCGTTGCGCAGTCTCTTGTACTGACCGAACATATAACCAATCTCCCGTGCGCCTGTACCGATGTCGCCTGCGGGAACGTCGGTGTTAGGACCGATGTGCTTTGAAAGCTCTGTCATAAAGCTCTGGCAGAAACGCATAACCTCGCCGTCGGACTTGCCTTTCGGGTCAAAGTCGGAGCCGCCTTTACCGCCGCCCATAGGGAGGGTTGTGAGACTGTTCTTGAAAATCTGCTCAAAACCGAGGAACTTTATGATTCCGAGATATACGGAAGGATGAAGTCTGAGACCGCCCTTATAAGGACCGATAGCAGAGTTAAACTCGATTCTGAAACCGCGGTTTACCTGTGTAACGCCGTTGTCGTCAACCCATGGAACACGGAAGATAATCTGTCTCTCAGGCTCAACGATTCTCTCAAATACGCCGGCCTCAATTAGGTCAGGTCTTCTCTCTGCAACGGGCTCGAGAGACATAAAAACCTCTGTTACAGCCTGAATAAACTCGGGCTCGCCCTGATTGCGCTTTTTTACTGTTTCGAGTAAATCTGCTAAGTATTTGTTCTTTAATGCCATTAAAAATTCCTCCATTCTTTTCTGCACTTTTTAGTACTTTAATATGATAACATATAACATTAAAAATTGCAAGTTTTTTTTACAGAATTTCAGTTTTTTATAAAATTTGTACTTTTTTTGTCGTAATTTGCATATTTCGTTGAATTGTTCCTGCACTATTAGTTGATTTTGCAGTACTAGCCTAACAGCATACGGCAATAATTTTAACCGTACATAACTATATCCGCCGTTTCGGCGCCGATAAGTCTTATAAGCTCACGCGGATCAGCCTTGATTTGAAAACCTATTTTGCCCGCGCTTATATAAATTTCGTCAAAATCAAAAGCGGTCACATCTATCACAGTCTTAAAGCTTGCTTTCATTCCTATCGGGGAAACATTACCGCGCGCGTATCCGCAGATTTTTACGAGATCCTTAACAGCGGTCATCTCAATACTCTTCTCTCCAACCGATTTCGCCGCTTTTTTGAGATCGAGGTGAGAGTTTACGGGAATATCGAACACATAGAATTCGCCCGATTTGCCCTTAGCAACCAAAGTTTTGAACACCTGAGACGGGTTCTGTCCCATAAGCGCCGCGACCTCATTGCCCTCCACTGCCTCCTTACCGTGAGGATACTCGAACACTTCGTATTTTATTTTTGCCTTATCAAGTATCCGCATAACATTCGTCTTTATACTTTTAGCCATTTATATCACCTTTTTATTTTGATTATTAAAATTATAGCAAAACTACCCACCTACATGCAAGAGGCGGGTAGTGACAATGGGATTATAAAATGGGTAATCCGTTTATTTGATTGCGTCGAATGCTTCCTGTAAATCGAAGAGAATATCGTCGATGTGCTCTGTTCCTACTGAAAGGCGAATTGTGTTCGGCTTAATTCCCTGCTCAATAAGCTCGTCTCCTGTGAGCTGGCTGTGAGTTGTTGACGCCGGATGGATAGCCAACGACTTAACGTCGGCAACATTTGCAAGAAGTGAAAACACTTGCAGATTATCGATAAACTTCTTGGCTTTCTCCTCGTCACCCTTTATCTCAAAGGTGAATATTGAGCCTCCTCCATTCGGAAAGTATTTCTTATAAAGCTCAGAGTAACCTGAGTCTTCAAGGGACGGATGATTGACGCGCTCGACCTGTGGGTGGTTTGAAAGAAACTCAACAACCTTAGCGGTATTGTAAGCGTGTCTCTCTACGCGCAGTGAGAGAGTCTCAAGTCCCTGCAAAAAGATAAACGCGTGAAACGGAGAAAGCGTTGCTCCCGTGTCGCGGAGAAGGATTGCACGGATATATGTAACAAACGCGGCTCCCGGAGCAGCATCTGTGAATATCGCTCCGTGATATGACGGGTTCGGCTCTGAGAACTGCGAAAATTTTCCGCTTGCAGTCCAATCAAACTTGCCGCTCTCAATAATTACGCCGCCTATAGCCGTGCCGTGACCGCCGATAAACTTTGTAGCGGAATGAACTACAATGTCCGCGCCGTACTCGATAGGTCTTAGAAGATAAGGAGTCGCGAAAGTACTGTCCACAACGAGGGGAATATTGTGTTTATGTGCAACAGCCGCAACTTTCTCTATATCAATGATATTCGAGTTTGGATTGCCAAGGGTCTCGATGTAAACAGCTTTAGTGTTCTCGTCTATAGCCGACTCAAAAGCGCCCTCCTCGTCGGGATCAACAAATTTAGTTGTTATGCCGTAGTTCGGAAGCGTGTGCTCAAAAAGATTGTAACTTCCGCCGTATATGGTCTTAGCAGATACAATATTGTCTCCTGCGTTTGCAAGAGCCTGAATCGTATAGGTAACGGCGGCAGCTCCCGACGCTACTGCAAGCGCAGCAGAGCCACCCTCGAGAGCGGCGATACGCTCCTCAAATACGCTTTGAGTCGGGTTAGTAAGTCTGCCGTAAATATTCCCCGCGTCACGGAGACTAAAACGGTCAGCCGCGTGCTGACTGTTGCGGAACACATAGGAAGTGGTGGCGTAAATCGGAACGGCACGAGCGTCAGTAACGGGGTCGGCCTGTTCCTGACCTACGTGAAGCTGTAATGTTTCAAATTTTAAATTTCTTTCTTTTAAAGTACTCATTGTAATACCTCTTTCATAAAACATTTTTAATGTACTGATTTTGTTCTGATTTTGTGCTTTTGTGTGAATTTCAATTTCACATTCGCACAGTATTACAACATCGTTCATTGAGTAAAAACATACTCTCAAAACCTTTCCTATTTTGCCTATAGATTTTATAGGTTTTATTTTCTGGATATATAATACCATAATTTTCAGATTTGTCAATACCAATTTTAAAATTTTTATAAGACGCACAGTAAAAACATATGAAACTTCGTGCACAACAAATATTATTTACATATGTTATTAATATTTCCTATTCGACAAAACATTACACTAATTAACCCTTGACAAACCCGCAATAACGCGCTATAATGTAAAAGCTGAATACGACAGCGCAGATATCGCGGGGTGGAGCAGTTGGTAGCTCGTCGGGCTCATAACCCGAAGGTCGGAGGTTCAAGTCCTCCCTCCGCAACCAGTTCTATTGTAGAGTAGGTTTTGTAATTCAAAAAATTGCAAAACCTACCCTGCAAAAAATTTTTTAATATTATTTACCTTATAGGGTAGTAATATATTTGATTGGGTTTTTGTATCGTTCCCCATTCAGCAACGCCGGATAGTCAACCAACCTATCCGTACTCTCCTCACAACGTCTCCCGACATGATGAGTGAGTTGTCGATGTAGTTACAAACAAGATTATCCCCTAATCTCAATAAATCTTGCAGAGTGGATAAGGCTCTTATCCATACGGAAGTTAGCTACAGAATAGGTCGGCTCGCTACTCCTATGCTGGCACATAGGTTAAGTTTTTAAATTCTTAGTTTAAAGATTACGGCGAAACTATTATCCGCAGGCTGGATATATTCGATACAAATATCCTATTCAGTTGTAAATTTATAAAAAGTAAGACCTGCGCCGCAGGTAAACAGTACAGGTCTTGACAAATCTATCAAAAACACTTAGAATTAAGTGCAATTGGAGCTTCACAAGTCGAGTGCTCTTTACTCGGCGCAAGCTCATAAGTTGTTGGTCGCAGCTTATGGGCTGTGGGGCTTATTTTCT
This sequence comes from uncultured Clostridia bacterium, assembly GCA_947625485.1. Taxonomy (GTDB): domain Bacteria; phylum Bacillota; class Clostridia; order Oscillospirales; family Acutalibacteraceae; genus Ruminococcoides. Next base: position 27,441 of record CANQOP010000007.1, read on the forward strand.
ATATATTTAAATTATATACCATATATATAGATTTGTCAATATATGGAAAATTATATTTTTAAAAAATATCAAAAAAATAGCAGGTGTCCCTCGGAGGGACACCTGCTTAACTTTTACGATAAACCGCCAAAACCTTGACCGCCTAAATTTTGAGAGCCGATATTCGGAATTTCGTTTGGCTGAATAGGTTCACTTGTTTGTGCATTTGGTTGTTGTTTATGAGCTTGATAATAATCTACAGACTTTGCTTCCAACAGCAAGAAATTACAACAACGATTTTTTAAATTAAAATTAGCTGAACCATCTGATATTTTTTGATATAAATTGCGAGCTTTATTTAAAATGTAGTCTTTTTTAGAATTGCACCACGTCAACTGATTGTTAAGGAGATTTCTATACATATCATTATCATAACTTCTATGAAGGTCATTAGGATTAACCTTTGTTGCCAGTTCAGGAGCAATAGGTATCATATTGTTAAGATTTATCGCACCCCATACCCCACCATTTATTTTTATAAAATCAATTTGATTTTTCATTTTTAAGTGCTTAGGTTTTGGAGAAGATAACGGTGCATAATATGTATGTCTATTCACTTCAAGTAATACGCCCAAGAACGGACGAGTGCTTTTCTGTTGCATTGTATAAGGCACACATTTATCAAATTGCCTTAAATAATCGCAATAATCAGAATTAACCGTATAAAATGATAAACTCATATAAAATCCTTTCAAAAAAAGGAAACGGGACTGATAAGCTCAGCCCCGTACTTTTTTAGTTCCCACTTATTGGTAGGGTACACCGCTTTTTTAGCTCCCACTTATTGGTAGGGTACACCGCTTTTTTAGCTCCCACTTATTGGTAGGGTACACCGCTTTTTAAGTGTAGGGATTACTCCCTTCATTTATTATTATACTCAAAAATAAAAATATGTCAATTAAGATTGAGTAAAATTATAATTTATTAATTAAATGTTTATCATTGTCCCTCCGAGGGACATCTGCTTCTTGGAGATATTCTATGTAATCATTCGAAACATTATAGAATTTTAGTTTATCCATATCAAACTCCTAATACAAAAAGGGAACGGTAATCGTCCCCTTTTCGCTTTCATTATAATCCACATTTAGAGCTGTGGAACACTCTGCATAAATCACCCACATTTAGAGCTGTGGAACACTCTGCATTAGGGATTACTCCCTTTATTTATTATTATACTCAAAAATAAAAATATGTCAATGAAATTTAATTGTTAACCCCTTTGCAACCGGTAGAAAACAGCTTAAACGGAGGTTTTAGCTGTTTTCTTTTTTTTATCATCCTGACCATCAAGGATATCCGCATATTCATGATACTTATGCGGTCGTATAGGTCTCTCGAACGGCGGAGTACTAAAATATAACAGTAAGCACTCCCCTATATTCTTATAATTGCTCACATACTCGTAGCCTACAAGCTCGCCGTTTCTAATTCGCTTTTTAATAGTGTTGTGGTATGAATACATTGCGATTTCTCTTTTCTCAATTTTTTATTATTAGCATATCAAATAAACGCTGTTATAAACTCTATTTTCTCTGTTTTAGCTTATTTAAATTCACCTTTTGTAAACAAAACCCATAATTTTAAAAACGTTTTTTGTTGAAAATGCTCAAAAAATGTCTAAATTCGAAAAAGCTGTCACACATTAAATTCAAATTTTAATTTATTTTTATATAATTCGACTAATTAGTTACAAAAAGATTACAACGTTTATTTCTTTTTAGGAATATTTTTATGCAAAGTCCCATAAATACTGGATTTGTATTGACAGTCGGTTACGAATTTGTTACAATATGTTCATTGTTTGTGCTCTAATCGAATTAAAACGACCGAAGATGAAAAGCCGCTTTCCTTTTTCCCCTATAATTTCCCTATAATTATAAGGATTTAAAAATGCGGCCCGACAGATAAGGAGATTTTATGAAGAAAAAGAAAACAATACTTTGTGCGGCTGCTGCTCTTTCAGTAATCAGCGCGAGCTGTTTAGGGGCGTCAGCGGCAAGTCCTGAGCCGACAAAAACAGTTTTTCTCAACGTAAGTTTGGAAGAAATCGTACCGAAACCATTTTCACTAAAGATAACACTGAACAAGAAAAATGTAGTCGGCAATGTCGGCAAAAAAATCAGACTCAAGTCCGAAACTAACGCGGACGGATATGACGTTACATACTCGAGTACCAATAATAAGGTCGCCGTCGTCAGCAAAAACGGAGTTATAAAGCTCAAGCGACGCGGCAAGGCAAATATCATCGCAAGCTGCAACAGCGTTCAAAAGATATGCAAAGTAACGTCAAAACCAAAAAAACACATTATCAAGGACGTGCGTAACACGATTAAGGACGAAACTATGAGCAGCATAGCGGCTCAAATAGGATGTCAGACAGATTACGCATACCCGAACTCATCTATAATGTGCAGCGCATATTCATACGCATATGCTTACTATCAGGTGACGGGTCAGCTCAGAACGCCGGGAAGTTTCTGGTGCGGCGGATGCACCTGGGAGGGCGGCACATACAGCCGTTACGGCTCGAGTACGGCAATGCTTTCCGCAATTAAGGAGTCACTCGACGAAAACAAGGCGTGCGTAGGACTACTAAGCGTGGGACGTTCGTCCACACATTACGTTACATTCTACGGTTACACAGGTAACGGCGACACGCTCAGCGATTTTAAAATTCTCGACCCGTGGGACGGTAAACTTACAACCGGCGCGGGCTACGGTTACAGCTACACGGGCTATCACGTAGCGACCGTTAATGCATAAACAAGATATTTAAGGCTGTTGTGATTACAACAGCCTTTTATATTAAACGGGGATTAACTTTTGAAAGTGTATACACGTTAAGGACGCAACCAATCGAAAATATTATTTTTAGGAAAAGTTAGGAAAAGCATTTCCGTAAAACATAAAGAAAACCGAGAACAGCCGCTCTATTGAGCGGCTGTTCCCGGATTTAGAAGTTTTGAAATTAACGTGAAAACGTGGATGTCTGTTTAATAGTCTTCAGCAAACCTCATCATAAAGGTTAAGTCTGAAAAGCTTGCTCTCATCAGTCTTGTTCTCGCAGACTATAGACGCCTCTGCAATCTTTCCGCCCTCAATAAGCTGAGTAAGACCGACAAGCTGTGAAAGCTTACTGCGGAGATTGAGCTTATCTCCGTCCTTGGTAACGAGAAATACGTTACCCTCGCAGGTATCAAGCACAGCTAAAAATTCAGAAACGTTAACGTCATGCATGTTGAGAATAGGTGTCATAACTTTCTCCTCCTTTTCAATTTTCTGTTGCCATTTACCATTTGACGATTTTATTCCCCTCGCGGCCGCGCTCTCATAATTCGCGTGCGATGGGTATATGAAAGCCGTCGCATACTGCGCACGCTTTCGTGAAATGTACGGTTGTGTGATCCGTAGTCAGGCGGACTTTTTCCTGACGATTATATTATACTCATTTTTTCGTGAAAGTCAACAATTTATCTCGCTTTTATTTGTAGATAATGACGAACTAAAAGCAAAAATAGCTAACTTAATTTACTATAATATGTGCAATTAGCACAATAAAATTAATTTAGGTTTACACACTTCGACTTTTTTGTCTGTGTATTTTCGTCAAAATTCACTTGTTTTGAAAAGAATGAATGTGATCCTTTTGCACTTTTAACAAATTTAATATACGGCTTAATATTGCCCGACTATAAAAAATATAGTATAATATCGGGTATAAAGAGGTTTTCGGAGGAAAAGATATGTTAAATAATTTTTATAAAGGATTCAAAAGCGGCACCGACATTCGCGGCGTCGCCGTCGAGGGCGTTGAGAGTCAGAACGTAAACCTCACGAACGAGGTCGTCGCCTCCATGGCAGACGGCTTTATACTGTGGCTTTGCGAGAATGTCGGGAAAAAAGCCTACGAGCTGACCGTATCAATCGGGCGTGACAGCCGAATAAGCGGACCGCGTATCGTAGAAGTAGTATCCGCGGAGATGAAGAACGCGGGCGTACGCGTGATTGACTGCGGTCTTGCGTCCACTCCGTCGATGTTTATGACTACGGTTGACCTTAACTGTGACGGCGCCGTGCAGATTACGGCGAGCCACCACCCTTACAACCGCAACGGTTTAAAATTCTTTACCCGTCAGGGCGGACTGGAGGGAAGCGATATTGAGCAGATTCTGCAATTCGCTCAGGACGGAGAAAAGCCACAAAAAGCCGAGGGAACGATTGAAAGCGTTCCGTATATGGAACAGTACTGCGAGCATTTAAAGAATATTATTAAAAAGGAAGTAAACGCGGAAAACTACGACAAACCGCTCGACGGCTTTAAAATAGTTGTTGACGCAGGAAACGGCGTCGGAGGATTTTACGCGTCTGTACTTAATGATTTAGGCGCAGATACAAACGGCAGCCGCTATCTCGACCCTGACGGAATGTTTCCCAATCATATTCCCAATCCCGAAAACAAAGAAGCTATGATGTCGATTTGCGAAGCTGTTAAGGAAAGCAAGGCTGATATGGGAATTATATTCGACACCGATGTTGACCGCGGCGGCGCGGTTGACAAAAGCGGAAACGAAATCAACCGTAACAGGCTAGTGGCGCTTGCGGCGGCGATAGCGCTCGAGGGTAATAAGGGCGGTACGATTGTTACCGACTCTATCACTTCGAGCGGTCTGAAAGATTTTATTGAAAATTCGCTCGGCGGAAAGCACTACCGCTATCGCCGCGGATATAAAAACGTCATAGACAAGGGTCTTGAGCTGAACGCTCACGGAATAAACTGTCCTCTCGCGATTGAAACCTCGGGTCACGCGGCTATGCGCGAGAACTACTTTCTCGACGACGGAGCATACCTATGCACCAAAATTATAATAAAAATGGCCCAGCTTAGTAAAGAGGGCAAGTGTATCGAAAGTATAACCGAGAGTCTCAGGGAGCCTGTTGAGGAGACGGAAATCCGTTTTAAAATTCTTGAGGAGGACTTCAGAGCCTGCGGCGAAAGAATTATAGCCGACCTCACTAAATATGCGGAAAGCTCCGAGGGCTGGATTCTGGCAGACGATAACCGCGAGGGCGTTCGCGTCTCCTTCGGGGAAAACGACGGCAACGGCTGGTTTTTGCTCAGGCTCTCCGTACACGACCCGATTATGCCGCTTAATATCGAAAGCGACAGTATAGGCGGTGTTGAGATAATCAAGGAAAAGCTGTTTAAGTTTCTTAAAACAACAAAAGGATTAAAAATCTGAAATATATAGCTAAAAAAGACGGGGCATAACGCTCCGTCTTTCTAATATGCCTCGCGTGCATGCACGCTTAGTGCGCAACTGCACGGGAAATATAAATTTAATTGATACGAATTTCCTATAAAATTGAAAAGACATTCTATCGGTTGCTTTTTATAAATGTAAAGTAATTTAATGCGGTTATCCCCAAAAACAAATAAGGGAGTGTGCTTAACAGCAGATTAACCGTCAGAGCAATCTGTTGCGCATCGTTATCAAAAATTGAAACAATAGACGCCGATATAAAAAATACTGCGGCAAAAATAAGATTCATTACAGCGAAAAACATTGCCGTCCCACGTCTGGTCTTTCCATCTTTCACACTCTTTCTCACAGAGCCCGCAAATAAAAGCTGAGAAATCGCAAACAACAGAACTAAAATACATATTATTAATAAAATTGTAGCCAGTACCACTGTTATTCCTCCTGAAATTATAGCAACCGGAAAGAACCGTAATAAAAACAGCGCTGTACTAAAAAATACTGCAAGAACTATAAGAGTTGCCAAAGCCAGAAAAGCCACTAAACATATTATTACAAAAATTAAGCTAATTACCGAACCTGTTTTAAAAAAGGCTGACGCAAAGCTCAGAGTCCCGTTTTTTCTTCGGCTTTCGAGAAAAAATATCAGCAGCGCCGCCGCAATGAACAGCTCAAAAAAGTTTATATTATATTTTTGTATTTCATAAAGAAAACTGTTTTGAAATTCGTCCTCATAAAATATATTGAAAAAGTCAATACGGAAAATTCCCGTAAGGCTAAACACAAGTCTTACAATAGCCGTCAGAAAAATCACAGCCGAATTCACAGCTACAATCGGCTTGCGAAAAAAATCTTTTAAAATATCATTTCTCATCTTTTTTACCGTAAATTCCTCTAATCATTTTAACCACGCAATAGTAAATTGGAATGGTGAGATATGCAATCCAGCTCCAAGACCAGCCGTTAAATAAAAATCCCGATAACATCTGGAATACGATGCAGACCACAGGATATGCAAATATGTTGGCGTCGCGTTTATAAATTGCCTCGACAAGCGTGTGGTAGATAGGTATAGCCAGAAGGCATACCCAGGACAGAGAAAAACCGCACAGAGCACCCGAATATCCCCACAACAGCATCGCTATTAATGCAATAATCCAGATAGGGAAAATATGTGCGACTTTCTTTTTATACTTTTTCTTTTTTATTTCTTTGTCAACCATGACGTTTCCGTTCTCATCGGTATAGGCGCAGACCTTCACGCCGTTATGAACATGAACTCCGTCCTTGCCGACGTGTACATATGAGCCGTCCTTAGACTGAACATTAACTCCTCTCTTTAAACTGATGTCCACCTTGTCCTCTCCATCGTGAATGCGGATACCCGCTTTGCTAAACGAAAATCGGTCGTCCGTTTCATATGTGGTATTTTCATCCGGCGCGTCTTTGGTATATTTCTCTGCATTATTGTTTACAGACTGTTCCTCTTTCCCTCTGAGCAGCTCGTCAAGAGTTACTCCGTAGACGTTCGCCAATATAATAAGGTTGTCGGTATCGGGAGAAGCCTCGGCGCGTTCCCACTTTGAGACCGCCTGACGGCTTACTCCGATTTTCTCGGCAAGTTCTTCCTGAGAAAAGCCAAACTTTTTTCTGTACTCTAATAATCTGTTAGCTGTCTCAATATTCATTCTTTACCCTCCGTTTTGTTGCGATTATAATTTTTGATTCTCTCCTCAAGTGCTAAAATTTCCGGTTTTTTAAACACCGTGATGATATTCTAATACGCAACCGCATAAAAATGCTATACACTTCGGTTTTCATCTGCGCAACCGTTGGTTGCAATCCGGCTCCTATCCTATATATTCCAAATTCTCCGTGTCAAGTTCGGCGGTGGAAAGAGCAGGTTTTGCCAGAGGAATTTTTTTACCCCCTTTTATAAAAAGCGGCACTTCGTTAAGAGCAACCTCTATGTAGCGGATACCCTTTTCGAGCGATTCCTCCGTTACGTTCTCTCCGCTTAACTTTACGAATGTCATCGGTTCGGGCAGATAGACCGTTCTGCCGCTCTTGTTCTGCTCGTAAATCGGAGCAATCATACACTCGTCGCCGAGCATAAGCTGGTCCTCGATTTCAGAGGCAATTTTGTCGTTCGGATAGTCAAACGCCAGAGGTCGGAACATCATATCGTTTTCGTCGCTGCAGCGGCGGAATGTGCTGTATATATAAGGAATAAGGCGGTAACGAACGGCAAGCACGTCCGAAAAAGCCTGAATGTCACCGAATTGATACGCCTCCTGAGCCCGAGTTCCAAGTGAGCGGTGATTTCTCATAAGCGGCGTAAAAACTCCGAGTTGCAGCCAACGCAGGAGCAAATCGGCAGTACAGTTATGTCCAAATCCGCCCAAATCAGCGCCGCAGTAGAGGAAACCGCACATATTCACAGACGGAAGCATTTTTAAGTTAAGGAGAATATGCGACCACCAACTGAAATTATCGCCGAACCATATTCCGCTTCCGCGGTGAGCGCCGATATAAGAGGCACGCGAAAAAATCAGAATTTTTTCCTTTCCATACATTTCCTCGAAGTAATCGGACGCGGCGCGCGTCATAAACGCGCCGTAAATGTTGTGGACGTCCTTGTGGCAAACCATTTTGCCGTCAAAATCGTGGTAGAACGACGAGTAATCGTCCATACTGTTTGTAATTCCGAGCACGGCGTCTTTCATACCAAAAAAGCCCCATATATCAATCTCTTTTTCGGAAAGCTCTGAAAGCTTTCTCTGAGCCTTTTTCAGTCCGTCTGCAGAGTAGAACAGCGCAGGCTCATTCATATCGTTCCAGAAGCCGTCTATACCGAAATCCGTGAGCGTTTTATACTGCCTGCCGAACCAGCGTCGGGCATTTGTATTAAGAAAATCAGGAAGCCCCACAACACCGGGCCATACTCCGCACTCAAACTCATTACCACCTTTATCCGTGCAGAAATAACCGTTTTCATGCCCTTCGTCATAGACCGTATAGCCTTTTTCGTTCTTTACGCCTGCGTCGATAATCGGTATAAGGTGAATATTATGCTCTTTCATATCGTCAACGAACGCCTTAAAATCAGGAAAGCTTTTGGAATTTACGGTAAAGTCCTTAAAACTGTCCATATAGTCTATATCCATATAGATGCAGTCCAGAGGAAGATTGTTCTTTCTGTGGTTGTCGCGTACTGCGCGGAAATCCTCCTGAGAGGAATAGCCCCAGCAGCTCTGTTGATAGCCGAACGCCCAGAACGGCGGAATATAGCTTTTTCCAATCAGCCTTCTGAACTGACGTACTATATCGCGTTCGGTTTCGCCGTCAACTATGTAAAGATATGCGCTGTCGCCCGACGCGGTTATTTTCGCATTATCCGGAGAGGTGTAACCTAAATCCCACTCCACCTTACCGGGAAAATCAACAAAGAGCGCAAATTTCTTTTTTCCGCTTACTATTATGAAGTTATGCGCGCCGTAAAGCGAGCGTTTATCCTCTGTGTGATGGGTCTCGTCGGAGCACCAGCTCTCATAAATCCAGCCGCGCTTATTTATTCCGCGGACAGCCTCACCGAGACCGTAGATTTTGTCACCACCTTTAAGGGCAAAACTAATTTCTATACTCTCCCCTGTCTTTATACTCAGAGGAAACTCCGAAATCGGGGATATATCGAGCTGTTCTGCTACTGCGTTTGTGTCGAACGGCTCACCTGTTTTGAATCGTTTTATCACGTTACTCAACTCCTTATCTTTTCTTATTGTAATGGAATTATAAACTTTTTTCAACAGAAAATTTGCGATAAAACGGACTGTATATCTGTTGTGCGTATATACGTTCAGTTCTCCGCCTCGCCTAAAATGCGAGTAAAGCAAGAAGTTGCCTCAAAGAGACAACTTCTTATCTATTTCTCACGAAGGAACGCGCTTAGCGCTCACACATTATTAAGTTTATTCGGAAAGCAGTCTCTTTATGCGTTCAATTGCCTCAACTGTGTTCTCTCTGTCTCCGAATGAAGTCAGTCGAAAGTAGCCGGCGCCGTTCTTTCCGAAGCCTTCGCCTGGCGTACCGACCACATTAGCATTCTCTAGCAGATAGTCGAAGAATTCCCAGCTTCCCATACCGTTTGGACACTTAAGCCATATATACGGCGAATTTTTCCCGCCCGTGTAATAAATACCGAGTTCGTCCATAGCAGATGAAATTATTTTCGCGTTCTCCTGATAGTAAGCGATATTCTCCTTAATCTGTCTCTGACCTTCTTCACTGAACACAGCCGCGGCAGCACGCTGTACGGGCCATGAAACGCCGTTAAACTTGGTAGCCTCGCGGCGGTACCAGAGATTGTAGATATTATGACCGTCGCGCTCGAGTTCCTTAGGAATTACGGTATATCCGCAGCGTGTACCCGTAAAACCGGCTGTTTTGGAAAGCGAGCAAAGCTCAATCGCGCAGGTACGCGCGCCCTCAACAGCAAAAATCGAGCGAGGTAAATCATCGTCCGTAATAAACGCCTCATAAGCGGCGTCGTAAATTATAACAGCGTCGTTTTTATTCGCGTAATCGACCCATTGTTTCAGCTCATCGTATGTATACGCGGAGCCTGTAGGGTTATTCGGAGAACAAAGGTAGATTATGTCAGCCTTTATGTCCTTCGGAGGCATAGCCGCGAATCCGTTCTCGGCGTTTGAATCGGCGTAGACAATTTTTCTTCCCGCCATAATATTGCTGTCAACATAAACCGGATATACGGGGTCGGTCACGAGCACGAGGTTGTCGGCTCCGAATATATCGCCGATATTGCCCGAATCGGACTTTGCGCCGTCGGTTATGAGAATCTCATCAGCCGAAACATCGACGCCAAAGCTCTTATAATAGTCGGAAACAGCTTTCCTTACGAACTCATATCCCTCATAGTCGGGATATCCCTTAAAGGTTTCCTTTCTGCCAAGCTCGTCCGCACCCTTTTTCATAGCCTCGACCACAACGGGCGCGAGCGGAAGGGTAACGTCGCCGATACCGAGCTTAATCACCTTCTTATCGGGATTATTCTTAATAAATTCATTGGTGCGCTTTGCTACCTCGGCAAAGAGGTAGTTTGGCACGAGGTTGTCAAAATTTCTGTTTATTTTCATATAGTCCCTCCATCAGAAAAGAACACAGTACACACAAATTTTATATACCCGCCGCGCGCCATTAGTGCGCCTCTGTGCAGGTATATAAATTGTTTTACATTGTTCCATATATATTTCTTAATGCAACCTTTTATTTATCTAAAGAGGCCTTAATAAACTCGCGGAAAATCGGGTGCGCGCAGTTCGGGCGCGACTTAAACTCGGGGTGATACTGAACGCCGATATAAAATCTGTGGTTCGGAATTTCTACCGTCTCAACAAGCAGACCATTAGGGCTTACGCCCGTGATTTGCATACCGTTATTCTCAAACTCCGTGCGATACTTGTTGTTAAACTCATAGCGGTGGCGGTGGCGTTCAGCGATTTCCTTCTTGCCGTAGGCGCGCTCCATAATAGTACCCTTGCGGATAACGCACGGATATGCGCCGAGACGCATTGTTCCGCCCATATCAACTATCCCCTGCTGTTCGAGCATAAGGTCAATTACGTTGTGCTTGCCTTCGGGAGTAAACTCGCTTGAGTTCGCGTCCTTATATCCGAGTACGTTGCGCGCAAATTCCATAACCGCTGTCTGCATACCGAGACATATACCGAGATATGGGATATTATTCTCACGGGCATACTGCGCCGCCTTAATCTTACCCTCAACTCCGCGGTTTCCGAAACCACCTGGAACGAGTATACCGTCAACATCTCCCAGAAGCTCGTCCACGGTATACTCTGTGATAAGCTCCGAGTCCACCCACTTAATATCAACAAACGCCGAATTCTCGTAGCCCGCGTGGCGAAGAGCCTCAGCAACAGAGAGATACGCGTCGTGGAGCTGGACGTACTTACCGCAGAGAGCGATTTTAACGTTCTTGTTTCTGCCCTCAATACGCGCAAGCATTTCCTTCCATTCCTTCATCTGACCCTTCGGAGCGTCTATGCCGAGCTCACGGCATACAACGTCGCAGAAGTTCGCCTTTTCGAGCATCATCGGAGCCTCGTAAAGAACAGGAATAGTGATGTTTTCAATTACGCAGTCGGGCTTTACGTTACAGAACATAGCGATTTTCTTAAAGATAGAGGGCTCGAGCGGTTCATCACATCGGAGCACTATAACGTCGGGATTGATACCGATTGAGCGCAGTTCCTTTACGGAGTGCTGAGTCGGCTTCGACTTATGCTCCTCGGAGCCGCGTATATACGGCACGAGGGTAACGTGAATAAAGAGACTGTTCTTCAGACCCACCTCGAGAGACACCTGACGGATAGCCTCGAGAAACGGCTGTGACTCAATATCTCCGACCGTGCCGCCGATTTCCGTAATAACGACGTCGGCGTTGGACTTCTCGCCTACCTGATATATAAAGGATTTAATCTCGTTGGTGATATGAGGAATTACCTGAACGGTCTCGCCGAGGTAGTCGCCGCGGCGCTCCTTCTCGAGCACATTGGAATAAACCTTACCCGTGGTGAGGTTAGAAAACTTATTAAGATTTTCGTCAATAAAACGCTCGTAATGACCGAGGTCAAGGTCGGTCTCCGCTCCGTCCTCGGTTACATAAACCTCGCCGTGCTGATAGGGACTCATCGTTCCCGGATCAACGTTTATATACGGGTCCAGCTTCTGAGCCGCAACCTTGAGTCCCCTGTCCTTTAACAATCTGCCTAATGAAGCAGCCGTGATACCCTTTCCGAGGCCTGATACAACGCCTCCTGTTACGAATACATACTTTGTCATAATTCGAGTCCCCTTTGCTTTGATTAAATCTCTATAACTCCGTCGTAAATTCTTTCCGCTTCGCCTGTCATATATACCGTGTCGTCCGTGTAGTTGATAACAAGGTCGCCGCCGCGCAGCTTTATTGTGATGTCCTCACCTTTCCTGCATAAGCCGTTCTCACAGGCTGCTACAGCCACGGCACAGGCGCCCGTGCCGCACGCCCAAGTTTCGCCCGAGCCGCGCTCCCATACGCGCATTTTGATTGTATGGTCATTAATAACCTTTACAAACTCCGTGTTGACGCGCTCGGGGAATATCGGATCCTTCTCGAACTCGGGACCGATTTTCTCGATTTCAAGGCCGTCCACGTTGTCCACGAATACAACGCAATGCGGATTGCCCATAGAAACGCAGGTCACGTTGTAATCCTTACCGCCGATTTTTACCTTTTCGTCTATCATTCTGTCCTTATCGCACTTAACGGGAATGTTTTTGGGGTCAAGCTCAGCTTTACCCATATCCACGCGAAGCTTGGTAACCTCGCCGTCCTGCGTGTACGCCTTGAGATTCTTGATACCGCTGAGAGTCTCAACAGTAATCTCATCGCGCTCCTTTATATCTATCATATTATGGTCGAACAGGAACTTGCCGACGCAGCGGACGCCGTTTCCGCACATCTTGCCTTCGCTTCCGTCAAGGTTAAACATACGCATCTTCGCGTCCGCAACATCAGACGGACAAACGAGGATAATACCGTCGCCGCCGATACCGAAGTGTCTGTCGGAAAGCCTTACCGCCAAAGCCTCGGGGTTGTTTATCTCTTGGTCAAAGGTACTGCAATAAATGTAGTCGTTTCCTGCGCCCTGCATTTTCGTAAACTTCAGCTTCATTTTCTCAGGACGCATATTGTTTATATCTATAAGCTCCGTGCTCACCTGCGAGTAGCGGCTTCTAAGACAATCCGCAAGTGCGTTCGCCGTGTCAAGCGAGGTAAGGCACGGGATATTTCTCTCGACCGTTTTGCGGCGAATTTTTACCGAGTCACGGGTCGGAATACGTCCCTTTGCGGACGTCGAGATAACGTACTGAATTTTTCCGCTCTCGATTAAGGATAGTGTATTATACTTGTCGTCCTCGTGGATTTTCTTCACGATTATAGAATCTATATTATAGGTTTCAAGCACCTTCGCAGTGCCCTCCGTAGCGTAAATCTTAAAGCCCATATCCGCATACTTCTTAGCTATGTCGCCGATTTCGCCCTTGTCGGAGTTGCGCACTGTAATAAACACACCGCCGCCGTGCTTCATCTTATAGCCTGCGCCGATAAGTCCCTTATAAAGCGCCTCCTCAAGCGTGCCTGCTACTCCCAGTACCTCGCCCGTTGACTTCATCTCAGGTCCTAGGTGGTTATCAACGTTAATGAGCTTCTCGAAGCTAAACACGGGAACCTTAACCGCATAGTACGGCGATTTCTTATAAAGACCCGTTCCGTAGCCCATATCCCTGAGTTTTTCTCCGAGCATAGCTTTGGTAGCAAGGTCTACCATCGGAACGCCCGTTACCTTACTAATATACGGAATTGTACGCGAAGAGCGGGGATTAACCTCAATTACGTTCAGCTCGCCGTTGTAAACTATGTATTGAATATTAACGAGACCCTTCGTCTTTAGCGACAGCGCGAGATTTCTCGTAGCCTCGATAATTGTATTTACCATTTCGTCCGTGACGTTCCACGCGGGATATACCGCAATCGAGTCGCCCGAGTGAACGCCCGAACGCTCAACGTGTTCCATAATACCGGGAATGAGAATATCCTCTCCGTCGCAAATAGCGTCGACCTCAAGCTCCGTACCCATAAGGTACTTATCAATAAGAATCGGGTTTTCGATTTCCTGCGCGAGAATAATTTCCATATATTCGTCTACGTCGTCATCGTTAAAAGCGATAATCATATTCTGCCCGCCGAGAACATAGGAAGGACGGAGAAGTACGGGATAACCGATTTGATTAGCCGCGCCCAGCGCCTCCTCCTTTGTCATAACAGTAACACCCTTGGCGCGCGCGATGTGATGCTTTTCGAGCAGTTCGTCAAAGCGCTCTCTGTCTTCTGCCATATCAATAGCGTCGTATGAGGTTCCGAGAATATTCACGCCGTTGTCGTCGAGAAATTTTGTAAGCTTAATAGCCGTCTGACCGCCGAAAGCAACAACCACGCCGAACGGTTTTTCGGTCTTGATAATTCCCATAACGTCTTCTGTGGTGAGTGGCTCGAAGTAAAGTCTGTCGGCTGTGTCGAAGTCTGTGGATACAGTCTCGGGATTGTTATTTACGATAACTACCTCATATCCTGCCCTCTTCAACGCCCACACGCAGTGAACGGACGCATAGTCGAACTCGATACCCTGACCGATACGGATAGGACCTGAACCGAATACAATAACCGTCTTTTTGTCAGATTTCTTTTCCCTGATAAACTGTTCAGCCTCGTTCTCTCTATCGTATGTGGAATAGAAGTACGGAGTCTCCGCGTTAAATTCAGCCGCGCAGGTGTCAACCATTTTATACACGGGAACAAGCGGATTCTTAATACTCTGACCGCTCAGCTTTTCAATCGTGCGGTCGAGAAAACCGATTTCCTTTGCTCTCTTATAAAGCTCATCGGTGAGCGGCAAGCTCTCAATCTCATTTTCAACCTTTATTATATTAATAAGCTTTTCCAGGAACCACTCGTCAATCATTGTAATTTCGTGAATAGTGTCTACGGATATTCCGCGCTTGAGCGCCTCATACACGCAGAACATACGCAAGTCATCGCAAACCGACAGGCGGTCAACGAGAGCCTTATCGCTCATCTCCATAAACATCTCGTCGTTCATAGTATCGTGCGAAATTTCCGCTCCGCGCACTGCCTTCATCATCGCCTGCTCGAAGGTCGGAGCGATAGCCATAACCTCTCCCGTCGCCTTCATCTGCGTTCCGAGAGAACGCTTAGCGTAAACGAACTTATCGAAGGGCCATTTCGGCAGTTTTACAACAACGTAGTCGAGCGCAGGCTCAAAGCAGGCATATGTCGAGCCGGTTACGGCATTCTTAATTTCGTTAAGCGTGTAACCGATTGCGATTTTAGCCGCAACCTTGGCTATAGGATAACCCGTCGCCTTGGACGCAAGAGCCGAGGAACGCGATACACGGGGATTAACCTCGATTACGGCGTATTCAAAGGTTTCCGGATTAAGCGCGAACTGACAGTTACAACCGCCCTCAACCTTGAGAGCCGAAATAATATTAAGAGCCGCTGAACGGAGCATCTGGTACTCTTTATCGGCGAGCGTCACCGCAGGCGCGATTACGATAGAGTCGCCCGTGTGAACGCCTACGGGGTCAAAGTTTTCCATAGAGCAGACCGTTATAACATTCCCCAGGGAATCGCGGATAACCTCAAACTCAATTTCTTTCCAGCCTGCGATACATTTTTCAATAAGGCACTGCGTAATCGGAGAAAGCTCCAGACCGTTTGAAGTAATCTCGCGCAGCTCCTCCTCGTTTTCCACGATTCCGCCGCCCGTACCGCCGAGCGTAAAGGCGGGGCGAACGATAACGGGATAGCCGATTTCGTTAGCGAAGTCTACAGCCGCCTCAACGTCGTTTACGACAGTAGACGGGATAACCGGCTGATTAATTTCAAGCATAGTGTCCTTGAACATCTGTCTGTCCTCGGCCTTGTCGATAGTTTCGGGAACAGCGCCGAGAAGCTTTACGCCGTACTTGTCAAGAAAGCCTTCTTTAGCGAGCTGCATTGAAAGAGTCAGACCCGTCTGTCCTCCGAGCGTGGAGAGCAGAGAGTCGGGACGCTCCTTAATTATAATTCGCTTAACTATCTCAAGCGTGAGCGGCTCTATATAAATCTTATCAGCCATAGCGTTGTCAGTCATAATCGTAGCAGGATTGGAGTTTACGAGGATAACCTCAAGACCCTCTTCCTTTAGCGCGCGGCATGCCTGCGTGCCTGCATAGTCAAACTCGGCTGCCTGTCCGATCACGATAGGACCCGAGCCGATTACCATAACTCTTTTTATATCCGGTTTCAATGGCATAATATCATTCCTTACTAAAAAATCTTAACTGCGTTGTAATCACTGAATCTTATATTTAAAACTACTTTTTATGCTCCTTAATCATTTCGATAAAGCGGTCAAACAGAAAGGCTGTATCCTTCGGACCGCCGCACGCCTCGGGGTGGAATTGAACGGAAAAGGCAGGCATATTTTTGTAGTTTATACCCTCGCAGGTTCCGTCGTTTCCGTTTACAAAGCTCACCTCTGCGGTATCGGGAATTGAGTCGTTGATTACGGCATAGCCGTGGTTTTGGGAAGTGATATACACTCTGTCGGTGCTCAGCTCCTTAGCGGGCTGATTAGCGCCGCGGTGACCGTAGTGTAGCTTTTCCGTCCTTGCGCCCTGAGAAAGAGCCAAAAGCTGATGACCCAGGCATATACCGAAAGTCGGAATCTTATGCTCGCACAGCTTTTTGAGTGTAGCGATAGCCTCAACGTTCTCCTGCGGGTCCCCCGGTCCGTTACTTAGCATAATCCCGTCGGGGTCAAGCTCCAAAATTTCCTCAGCAGTCGCGCTGTACGGCACAACTGTAAGGTTGCAGCCGCGCTTTACCAGTTCTCTTCCGATATTGTGCTTTGCTCCATAGTCGATAAGCACTACGTTATACTCGGGCTTTTCCGATTTAAACTCAACCTTACTATCTATAGAAGTGCTCTTTACCGCATCGGTCACCCTGTACTGCCTGATTTCCTCAATATCCTTTTCCAGGTTATCGAGCGTGTAGGTCAGCTTGCAGTTCATAACGCCGTACTCACGCACAATACGCGTAAGGGCGCGGGTGTCAATATCGTAAAGTCCCGGAATATCGGCGCTTTTTAAAAAAGTGTCAAGATTCCCCTCACAACGGAAGTTGCTGGGAGCTTGGCACCAGTTTCTAACAATATAAGCTTTTAAAGCCGGGGACTTGCTCTCGAAATCAGAGGGAATAACCCCGTAGTTTCCGATAAGCGGGAATGTCTGGATTACCACCTGACCGTAATAGCTGGGGTCGGTGAGTGTCTCAAGATAGCCTGTCATCGCGGTTGTGAAGACCAGCTCTCCCGTGGTTTCTTTTTCTGCTCCGAAAGCCTTGCCCTCGAAATATGTGCCGTTTTCCAATATTAAATATGCGCTGCGGCTCATTAAACCAATCCTTTCATTTCGTTTTCTAAATTTCTAAATTCTAAATAGTTTTCTTAGTTTTCGTATGTTCTTATTACCTGTTTTGCAATGCTCAGCTTGCTCGTGCGCATATTCATCGCCTGCTTTTCCAGGTAGCGGTGCGCCTGCTGCTCGGTCATAGAAAGGCACTGTATCAGAAGAAGCTTAGCGCGGTTTATAACGTTGACTTCCTCGAGCTTGCTTTTAAGCTTTTCGTTCTCGCGCTCAAACGTCAGCAGTCTTTCCTTAAAGCACTGAGTAAAAATCAGGTAGTGATGAAACAGGTGCTTATTAATTGGCTTAGAAATAACTAGGACGCCGTGACTGTCCACAATATTAAACGCGTCAAGAGAACGCTCCTGCTGCACTATAAGAATAACGCACGCTTTGGTATGCTCTGCGCAGTACACGGAGAAGTTAAGACCGCTTTCCTCCTCGAGCGGAGTGTTTATAACAATAGCGTCGTATTCGTTCTTTGAAAGTTTGTCCTTGGCTATATCCACAGCGGCTAAGCAGTCAATATCGTTGTAGTCTTCCTTCTTTAACATCTGAGCGATAGTACGCAGACCTGTTTCTGTTTTGGAGATAATTAATGCTTTCATAAATATCACCATCGTAGTATTCCAACATAGTATTTTAATCTATTTAAGGCAAAAAGATATTACATATTAGAATAATAAGAAATTTATTTTTTCACAAGTTTAGCACAAGTTTAGTATGAGCGCATATTATAATGTATATAAACAAGTTTTTAATAGCTTATTGCTTGATTTAATTAAGTTAGCTAACATTAAAAACCGTTTGTTTTGCAACTTTAATTTATTAAACTTGCATATTTACGTTAATTATACACTAATTTGGCTGTGTTTCGCAATATATTTTTTATATACTTGCATAATTTTGCGTTTTTTAATAAAATTTTTTCTTTTTCTCTTGACAAACTGCCTTTCTGGGTATATACTAAACGCGATGACACAGCAACGGCGCTGCGAGCATAATGCTCACAGCGCCGTTTTTGTATTACAAAATTTTTAAGGAGAGTAATTGAAATGGTAAATGTTCCTGAATTATTCGGATGCAACGTCTTTAACGATGACGTAATGAGAGAACGACTCCCTAAGCCTGTTTACAAGGCGCTCAAGAAAACCATCCAAGACGGCGCTACGCTCGACGAAAGCGTTGCGAACGCTGTAGCTCACGCTATGAAGGAATGGGCAATTGAAAAGGGATGCACTCACTTTACTCACTGGTTTCAGCCGCTAACGGGAGTTACCGCCGAAAAGCACGACAGCTTTATCACTCCCGACGGCGACGGCAAGGTAATTATGACCTTCAGCGGCAAAGAACTCATTAAGGGCGAGCCTGACGCGTCCTCTTTCCCGAGCGGCGGCATCCGCGCTACTTTCGAGGCGAGAGGCTACACGGCGTGGGATCCTACTTCCCCTGCTTTCGCTAAGGACGGAACCTTATATATCCCGACGGCATTCCTTTCCTACACAGGCGAAGTTCTCGATAAGAAAACCCCGCTTTTACGCTCTATGGAAAGTATTTCCAAAGAGGCTGTCCGTATTCTTCATATGTTCGGCAAGACCGACGTTACCCGCGTTATGACCACGGTAGGTCCCGAACAGGAGTACTTCCTTATTGACAAAGATATGTACGAGGCACGTCCCGACCTAATCTTCACGGGTCGTACACTCTTCGGCGCAAAGGCTCCCAAGGGTCAGGAGCTCGACGACCACTACTTCGGCTCTATCAAAACCAGGATCGCTCAGTTTATGGCTGAACTCGATAAAGAGCTTTGGTCATACGGAATTTACTCAAAAACAAAGCACAACGAGGTTGCTCCGTCACAGCACGAGGTTGCTCCTATTTTTACAACAACCAACGTAGCTGTCGATAACAACGAGCTTCTTATGGAAATACTCAAGAAAACCGCTGAGAAGTTTAACCTTGTATGTCTTCTCCACGAGAAGCCGTTCGCAGGCGTAAACGGCTCGGGCAAGCACAACAACTGGTCAATCACCACCAACACAGGCGAAAACCTCTTAAATCCGGGCAAAAACCCCTCCGAAAACACTCAGTTCCTTCTTTTCCTTGCGGCTATCGTAAAGGGCGTTGACGAGTATCAGGATCTTCTCAGAATTTCCGTAGCGTCCGCAGGAAACGACCACCGTCTCGGCGCTAACGAGGCGCCTCCCGCAATCATATCTATGTTCCTCGGCGACGACCTCGGCGCTGTTGTAAGCTCAATAGAGGTTGGAGAAGAGCACGAGAGCGAAGGCAAAAAGACTATGGACCTCGGAGTTGAAGTTCTCCCCTCCGTAAGAAAGGATACTACCGACCGCAACCGCACCTCGCCGTTCGCATTTACAGGTAACCGTTTCGAGTTCAGAATGTTGGGCTCTGCCGTTAATATCGCGGGTCCTAACATCATTCTCAACACAATCGTGGCAGAGGAGCTCAAACAGTTCGCCGACCGTCTGGAGGGCGTTAAAAATTTCGATAAGGAAGTCAGAAAAATTATCGCAAAGACATTTAAAGAGCACGACAGAATTATCTTTAACGGCGATAACTACTCCGACGACTGGGTTGCGGAGGCAGAGAGACGCGGACTTCTTAACCTCAAGAGCGTTCCGAAAGCTGTTAAGCACTACATTGATGAGAAGAACGTAAAGCTCTTCACAGAAAACAATGTATTCAGCAAAGAGGAGCTCCACGCACGCTACGAGGTTGAACTTGAAAACTATGCTAAGCTAATCAACATCGAGGCTCTCACAATGCTCGATATGGCGAAGAAGGATATTATTCCCGCCGTCACTTCCTATGTAAGAGAGCTCACAGACACCGCTCTCGCTAAGCAGGCGCTCTCTTCTGAAATTCCCGTAACTCTCGAGACAAAGCTGATCACAGACCTAAGCCAGAAGCTCGTATGCTTCTCGGATAAAATTAGTGACCTTGAAAACGACCTCATAAAGGCAGGCGAGCTTGAAAGCGATATGCAGGCTTACGCCGACTTCTACTGCGATACGGTGTTTGCGGATATGCAGGCGCTCAGAGCAATCGGCGACGATATGGAAACGGAAACCGCTTCCGATTACTGGCCCTATCCTTCCTACGGCGAAATGCTGTTCGGCGTTTGATATATTTTGAAGATACAATCTAATAACACACCAGGGTGCGCTGATTTGCGCACCCTTTTTGTTGTGCATTTAATTATTAATAAAATTAAAATTTTTTAAATCTTGAAACTTTTTTCCTCTTTTCTGACGCTACTATAGTAGAATAGAGTTTTTTAATATCTGTTCACAAAATTGTGCGCGAAATTTATTGCGTATTGCACAATCAGCAGTTAGTAAATTCTGTATATCTTACAATTGAATTTTAAATATCTTGGTGATAATATTTAATTATAGAAAACATTTTCTCTTATTCAAAATAATATAAAGGAGGAAAACATTATGAAAAAAGTTATTTGCGGTATATTATCTATCGTTATTTTGTCAAGTTCACTATTATTGCCAACTACAACTTTCGCTGCCGATGAGGACAATAATAGCGGATTCGTTACAAAAGAAGAAGTTTTACAACGGCTTCACGACAAATACGGTGACGATCCATTTCCCAATGCGGCGGAAAGCGGCTCATGGGGGTTTGAGGATTTAGAAGAAGCACCGGAATTTGGCTCGCTTATTCCTGATATTGACGGATCGGTTGCTTCACCTCTATGGGGAACCACACAAGATAAAACTGTAAAAGAAAAAAATCATGCGTACGGCACTCATGGTTACATTATCGAACAAGCAAACGCAGAATGTACAGAAGGAAATATACCCGATAAATATATTAATCTTGTTTACGAAATTACAAAGCGTTGCGACTCAGAATATGGCAATGGAGGCAACGATGACGAGCATTGCAGAGCCTTTCACGGTAAGGGAAATTATATTGCCAACATTACGTTTCTTTGGAAATTTTCAAGGCTGATTAAACAAAAACATTCAGATTATGACGACAAAAAAGCTACAAAAAAAGAAGAATTTATAGATGAAATGGCTGAGTCGGCGTACAAAGAAGTAAAAAAACCGTCAGATCAAACAGATAAAAACATTTTAAAAGAATTACGTGAAAGAGCATCCGAATTTGTCATAAAATACTATAAAACTACATCATCCGTTGGGGAACCACCAAAAAATAAAACTCAAACGTGGAACGGCAGATGTAGGTACATAATATACGGTATGGTTATGCACAGTATAGGTGATGTTTATGCTCATACGGTTATGTTTAAGAAAAATGCAGCAGATAAATTGAAAGAAAAAGCAACATTAACAAAGGCTCAACAAAAAAAGTATTTAGATTACTCATATTTAAAAACTCTTAATATCACTAACAATGAAATTAATAATATAATTAAAGCGGTATCTGGTGAAAACACAGAATATTCTGATGGCATACCTATGTATATAATTAAGAAGTTCATCAATGGCGATTCTAAAAGGAAGAAAGTACATAAAAAATACGCAGATAATCCCGAATTTTATGATGAGCGTGTTGAGGAAGCAATATTGGCAGCATGGTATTTCATAGAAGGATATGACTTAGTACTTTATTCTATAGACGAATATGCTTACGAAGCGGCAGAATGTCTTGAACCAGCCAGCTATAAGCTTTATAAATTTAATGCTTATAAAAAAGAATTAGATATCTAAAATTTTATTAGGAGAAAAATATTATGAAAAAAATATCACTTATAATGGCATTGATAATACTGCTTAGCGCGTTATTTTCTGTCCCCGCAAATGCTATGGACAATGATTATCTGAATGAAACTATAGACGGATTTACATTTCACTACCGCATAATCGATAATAAATACGTCGAAATAGTTGATACCAGCGGAAGAGATACCCGTGGAAGAGGAGTTAATTTTATCCCGGAGAAGCTCGGCGGTTATCCTGTCACGATTATTGGTTACCATGCATTTGCCTTTCCTTCAGACGTCCTTATAGAATTGGACGATGAAAGTACATTTGATTTGGTTATACCTGACACAGTCACTTGTATAAGAGAATATGCCTTTTCCGGCAATATTTTTCTCGGAACTGTTAAAATACCATCAAGCGTTACATATATAGGTGAAGGAGCTTTCCAAGAGTGTGTTAGTCTTAGGAAAATAAATATTCCTGAGTCGGTAAATAGGATTGAGCCAACCACATTTATAAGCTGCGCAAAACTAAAAAAGATTACCTTGCACGATGGTATAAAAAAAATCGGTAACGCTGCTTTTTTAGGTTGCAAATCGCTGACTAAATTTACCGTTCCCTCTGAATTAAACAAACTAGGTGACAGGGCATTCTATCATTGTAAATCACTAAAATCAATGGATTTTAATGATACTGATACTATATTAGGATACCAAAGCTTAGGATACTATAACACGCGAGGAGGATGGGACGACGGATATTACGGCGATACTACGACTATTCGTGATGAAACAACTAAAAAGTACGGAAATTTCAAAATAATTTGTAATGATACTTTTGGTTACACTAATCTTAAGGAATATGCCCAGAAAAATGGCTTTAAATACCTGGTAAGCAGTTCGAGCGAAAGCACAGATCTCGGCGCTTGTGAATCGGGCGATACACGCACATTATATATCGACCGCGAAAGGCTGACCGATTATAAAACCTCAAATCCGAAAATAATCAAGCTGACAAAAAAGGGCAAGCTGACGGCGCTCAAAAAGGGTACGGCTACTGTAAAAGTTACTTTGCCGAGCGGAAAAAGATACAAGGGAACTATCGAAGTTACCAACGACCCCGTACTCAAGCAAAAGGTCACTAAAGGCAAAAAGGCAACGTACAAAATGGCAAAGACGGTTTTCGTTAAACATGGAAAAACCGTGAGCGTGAAAGTCTTTGGCAAAGCTAAGTCGATAAAAAATCAGTACACATCTACCTCAAAAGCTCAGATTGTCTCCAAAAAAAATGATAACATTATTAAAATCAAAGGAAAAACCAGAGGTACATCTACAGTTAAGGTAAAAGTAAACGGTGTTAAAACTCTTAGTCTTAAAGTAAAAGTTATATAACAGCATACGCTGTCATTACGGACAGTCTTTTGCTTATTGACTGTACTTCAGCATATATTTTCTTGAAAAGATTTTTAAATTTTGAAACTTTTTTCAGCTTTTCTGACTCTACTATAGTAGAAGAGAAATTTTTAAATCTCGTAAGGAGGAAAACACTATGAAAAAATTATCCCTAATAATAGCATTAGTAATACTTTTGAGCGCGGTTTTTTCCGCTCCTGCATATGCATGGCCTAACGCAAAAGAAATAATTATAGACGATGCTCAATTTTATTATCGCATAATTGATAACAAGTACGCTGAAATAGTTCGTGGGTCTCATTTTGTTCCCGAAAAAATTGACGGGTATCCTGTTATGATTATAGACGAGGGGGCATTTAGGGGTTATTATAATTTGGATGGCGATTATGAGCCAGAAGAAGATGAAGAAATCAGAGACTGGGTTATACCCGACACCGTAACATATATAGGAGATCGCGCCTTTGAGAGAAACCCTGAAATCGGAACAGTTAAAATACCGTCGAGCGTCACATATATAGGTAAAGACGCTTTCAACTTCTGTGTAAACCTTAAAGAAATAAATATTCCCGAGTCTATAAGGCATATAAGAGCGAGAACTTTTTATATGTGCTTAGATTTAAAGAAAATTACACTTCATAATAATATAGAAGAAATCGGAGATTCTGCTTTTGATTCTTGCATTTCGCTTACTGAATTTCAAATCCCTTCCGAGTTATGGGAGCTGGGCGACAAAGCGTTTTTATCCTGCTCACGCCTCAAATCGTTAGATTTTTCTAATACTTCAGCATCATTAGGAAAATATAGTGTGGGATATGACGAAGTACTCTTAAAAAAATATAAAAAAATAAAAAATTTTAAAATTATTGGTGCCGGTGGTAACGGAGGCGGCTATGAAGACAGCCCTAAAAAATACGCGTACAAAAACGGTTTTAAATTATATATAACCAGACCGAGTACAGACTCAAATATCGGTTCTTATGAGTCCGGCGACTCATTCACTCTGCGTATTGATAACGAAAAGCTCAGCGATTACAAAACCTCAAAGCCGAAAATAATTAAGCTGACCAAAAACGGAAAGCTGACGGCTCTGAAAAAGGGTACGGCTACTGTAAAAGTTACTTTGCCGAGCGGAAAAGTTTATAAAGGTATTATCAAGGTAATTAATAATCCCGTCCTCAAGAAAAAAGCGACAAGCGGAGAAAACAAAGGAGAATACGAAGCGGTTAAATCCATTTCCGTTAAACAGGGAAAGACCGTGAGCGTTAAACTGTTCGGAAAGGCTAAGTCGATAAAAAATCAGTACACATCTACCTCAAAAGCTCAGATTGTCTCCAAAAAAAATGATGACATTATTAAAATCAAGGGAAAAGCCAAAGGTACATCTACAGTTAAGGTAAAAGTAAACGGCGTTAAAACTCTTAAACTAAAGGTAATTGTTAAATAAAAACGTATAACGCACAAAAGGGTCGGGATAATCTCCCGATCCTTAAACATTGCGTTTTTCAATTAAAAAGTATCCTCGTCGGCTGTCTCAGCGTCAGCGGTAACGTTCTCCTGCGAGGTTTCCTCTAATTTCTCCTCCGCCTTAAACGGAATTTCCTCGTACTCGTCCTCGTTGGAGCACGCAACGGTGATATCCTCTAGATCCTCTACACTGTACTTGCTCTCGTTCTCAACGGTCTGCATCTCGACAATTTTGCGGTAACGCTCACGTGCCTTGCGAATTTGCGCCTTACTGTTCTCAATAATTTTGAACAATTCTTCCTCGTTATCGCAGGTGTCGGTTTTGTTGTTCATCTTGTTCTCATAGTACTTCTTGCCCAGAGTGATGTAAGCGCGGTTAATCATCTCGCACTCATTCTTCATAATAGTACGCAGTCGATTGAGCTGAGCGTTTACTCTGTTCTTCTCAACAAGAGTCTGGGTAATTCCTGATACGGTATCCACAGCCGTGGACAGTCCGTTTTTAACTGAATCTAAAAAAGCCATAACATTTTCTCCTTATGTTATTATATTATATAAAATCCTCATTACTATTATTGCAGAAAATTCGCAATAAATCAATGTTTTTTTAAAAATTACTTGCCCATTTCTTTTCGCCGTGTTAAAATATTATCGGAAATGGGGTATTTGAATGGCCAACTCAAATATAATCAGAAAGAAGATAGTCTGCCCTAAGTGCGACGAGGTCACCGAGGCAACTTTATACACAAGCATAAATGTGACAAATCACAAGGAGCTTCGGGAGCGCGCCATGGACGAAAGCCTGTTTAAGTGGACGTGTAAAAGCTGCGGTCACGTTGCGAGGCTTACATATCCCGTGCTATATAACGATATGAAAAACCGCTTTATGGTCTACCTTATTCCCAACATTGGTCACTTCCAGCTCGCCGACAAGGCACTTGAGGAGGAGTTCAAGACGCTCAAGCACATTAACAAACGCATAGTTCCCGACTTCAACACTTTTAAGGAGAAGATTTTTATTTTTGAAAGCGGTCTTGACGATATGGCAGTAGAGCTTACGAAGCTCGCTATCTCGCAGGCTGTAGCTAAAAAGCACAAGCTTAACGGAGTTACGGAGGGTTATCTCTCTATGTATAACAGCGAAAACAATACTATGGGCTTTACTTACTTCGTAGGTGAGGAAAAGAAACCGTATGTACAAAGCGCCCGTCTCGAGATTTACGGCAAATCTTTCAGTGTTGTAAACGAGCTTGCGGTAAAGGACAAAAAGCTAAAGGGGTTTATCCGTATTGACCGCGAATGGGCAGAAAACATACTCTATCGCTATAAACGCGGCAGACAGGCCGCAAGACAAAACCAAAACAAAGAATAACAACGGTCGGCAGGTTTATGATACCTGCCGATTTTTAATGCCCGCTTTATTGCAATTTCCCGCTAAGTATGGTACAATATTTGTCGGCTTATGCCGAGTCTGTTCGCAATATCCAGACTTATACTAAAGAGATTTAGTATTAAATCAAAACTACGGAGGAAAATTAAAATGAAAAAAACGACGGTCTATACCGTTCAGGGCGCGGTAATCGCCGCCCTTTACGCGGTACTGACAGTAGGGCAGAATGTACTCCTGCCCGGAACTGCCTCAATGTCAGTACAGTTTCGAGTTGCAGAGGTGCTCACTATCCTCGCGCTCTATACGCCTGCGGCTATCCCCGGACTTACTGTCGGCTGTATTATAGCCAACATCAGCTCAGTCACGGCAGGCCTCGGCTTCTACGATATGATTTTTGGCTCACTCGCAAGTCTGCTCGCGGCTCTGACTATGCACGCGCTCAGGGATATGAGAATAAAAGGACTTCCGATTCTTTCAGCGCTTATGCCCGCAATTTTCAACGGTCTTATCGTCGGATTTGAAATTGATTTCTTTTTTATAAGCAACCTCAGCTTTAACTTCGCCGATTTTCTCGTTCAGGGCGGTTTCGTTGCTCTCGGAGAGCTCGGGGTACTCATAGTCCTCGGACTGCCTCTCTCGGTACTTATTGAGAAAACAGCATTAGACAGGAAAATACTTTCCGTCGGGTAAAATAACCTAAATAAAACCTTAGATATTGCGCAAGCCGACCGATTTTTTCGGTCGGCTTTAATTAATATTTTCCTTTAATCTAAAGACCTTTTACTGATTGTTCTAAGTACATTTTAGCGGTTTCCTTCGCATATATACATACAAAAAGGCGCATATAATTACAGACAAAGCCGAGCCGGTACAGGTCGCTAAACCCATTGGCAAAAGCGTATCCGAAAACATTTTTGACGCCAGGTACGCGAGCGGAATACGCGCGAGTGAAATTGATATTATATTGTGCACAAACGAAAATCCCGACCGTCCGTAAGCGCAGAAATAGCCGCTGAAGCAGAAGTGAATACCCGCGAGAATAACGTCCAAAACATAGCCGCGCATATACTGTCCGCCCAGTACGGCAACCTTTTCGCTGTCCGTAAAAAGTCCGACAAATACCTCGGCTGAAAGCTCCATAACAATAACGCACAATATGCCCCACGCTATTGAAATAAGAATACCGTATCGCAGTGTTCTGTCTGCACGGTCGTGCTTTTTTGCGCCGATATTCTGAGCCGCAAGAGCCGAAACCGTAGAGAGCATAGACGACGGCACAAGGAAAAGAACGCTTATCATTTTTTCTACTATGCCGACTGCCGCGGAGTCGTTAAGTCCGCGGCTGTTTGCGATTGCCGTTATTACAAGGAAAGCAATCTGAATAAAACCGTCCTGCAAGGCTATGGGAATACCGATTTTCAGAATATTCGCAACGGCTGACTTATCGGGTTTTAAATCGTTTTTTTTAATGCTTATTCCCGTTTTCCGGCGTCTTATAACAAACAACGCTATTATAACGCTCAGAGTCTGCGCGAGCGTTGTACCGAGCGCCGCGCCCGCTGTTCCAAGTCCGAAAGCTCCGATAAATATGTAGTCAAGGACAATATTTGACGCGCAGGCGACAGCTATAAAATACATAGGGCTTTTTGAGTCGCCAAGTCCCCGGAAAACTGAGCTTATTATGTTGTACGCCGTAATAAAGGGCACACCGAGAAAGCAAATCAGAAGGTAGTTTTCGGTCTCCGTAACCGCCTCAAAAGGCGTAGCAACGGCGGCTACTATCGGTTTAACCGACAGCGCAAGCACAGCAGTAAGCACGAGCGACAGCACAGTAAAAAGCGTTATAGTGTTTCCTATGTATCCTTCTGTCTCTCGCCTGTTGTTTGCACCGACAGCCCTGCCTATCATAACTGTCGAGCCCATAGCAAGACCGACAATAATCACAGTGAGCATATGCATAATCTGACTGCCGACGGATACGGCAGTCGTGCTCTCTACCCCGTTAAACTGACCGATAATAAAAAGGTCTGCCATTCCGTATAGGGTCTGTAAAAAATATGACAGAAAAAACGGCAGAGAAAACCGCACCACCGTTTTAAACACGCTTCCCGTCGTCAGATTTCTTTCCATATCTATCACCGAGCAAATTATTTATCTACCATATTTTATACTTCCAAGCGTATTTCCGTCAAGTGTCATAAGCCATTTTTTCGAGTAAAATCGGACCGTCTATCTTTAAGACGGTCCGCTTTTACTTAGCTTAACTTTTAAATCAACTGCTTTTTCTTGTCGCAAGCTTAATAAATATAAGAACGGCGAGCATAAGCGCTATCGATACGCCGAGAACTACAAATACGTTCTGTGTAAAGCCTGATATCAAATAACCTACAGCAGAGACAGCCGCAACTGTCATAGCATATGGAAGCTGAGTGGAAACGTGATTTACGTGGTCGCACTGGGCGCCCGTGGACGCCATAATTGTCGTGTCGGAAATCGGTGAACAATGGTCGCCGCAAACTGCGCCTGCAAGGCAGGCGGAAATGCAGACAATGACCAGAGGGGGTATTACACCTGTTGCCGCGACAGTCTCAAGCGGTTTCTCGAACACGCCGATAACTATTGGTATAAGAATACCGAACGTGCCCCAGGACGTGCCTGTTGCGAACGAAAGGCCGATAGCAACGACAAACAGAATTAACGGCAGAAGAACCTGAACGGCAGTTGCATTTTCAACAAGTCCCGATACAAAGCCGCTTGCGTCGAGCATACCCGTCATAGTTTTGAGCGTCCAGGCAAACACGAGTATAAGAATAGCGGGAACCATCTGCTTAAAGCCCGAAGGGATAGCCTCCATACACTCTGAAAATCTGAGCACTCTGCGGCACATAAAGTAGATAATGTTGATAATTAACGCGCCGATTGAACCAAGAGCCAGCCCATAAGCCGCGTCACAGTTAGCAAATGCTTCTACAAGTCCCGCGTGCTTTTCGGGGTCCGTCTCAAAGAGACCGCCCGTGTAGAGCATACCAAGCACACAAAATACGATAAGGATAACAACAGGGATAATAAGGTCCACAACCTTGCCCTTACTGTGCGACGGAGCGTCGTCCTCGGGATAAACGTTGTTACGTGTTGTAAAAAGGTCGCCTTTCAGGGCATTTCTCTCGTGCAGTCTCATCGGACCGTAGTCTGTATTGGTTTTGGCAATAAAGATTACCATAATTAGCGTAAGCAGCGCATAGAGATTAAACGGAATTGTGCTTATAAAAAGCTGAATACCGTTCACGCCCTTAACCGTACCGCTTACCGCGGCTGCCCACGAAGAAATCGGGGCGATAATGCACACCGGCGCAGCGGTTGCGTCAATTATGTAGGCGAGCTTTGCGCGGGATACCTTGTGCTTATCCGTAATGGGGCGCATAACCGAGCCTACCGTGAGACAGTTAAAATAGTCGTCAACAAAAATAAGCACGCCCAGAACAAATGCCGAAAGTGTTGCGCCTGCGCGCGTCTTTATGTGCTTTGCTGCCCATTCGCCGTACGCGCGGCTGCCGCCCGCCTTATTCATAAGAACTACGATTGCGCCGAGCACAACGAGGAAAACGAGGATACCTACGTTGTAGGAATCAGCAATGTTAGCGATAATACCCTCGTTTACGACAGCGTTAAACATTCTTGTAAAGCCTGCTCCAACAGCATTGAATATGCCCTCGCTCGCAATAATCTTCGAGAAGTACGTCTCGGATACAGCATAAAGAAATCCGCCCGTTAGAATACCGATAAACAGCGAGGAATAAACCTCTTTTGTGATTAGAGCCAGTCCGATAGCTACAATAGGCGGCAAAAGCGCCCACATTGTGCCGACTGAGTTCGTAATCGGCGCCTGAAAACAACAGCAGATAACGTATGCCGCTATAATCAGTATGAAAATAATATTTTTCAAATATTTTTTCATTTTTCTACTCCCTCTTTTTTAACTTTCTATTTTCAAACGGCAGATTTACCTGAGCAAAAACTACTGCCGCAAAAACCAACAAGCAACCGAACAATTCCTTCACGGAAAGCTGTTCGCCTATGATAAGCCAGCCCGAAAGCGCCGCAAACACCGATTCAAGGCTCATTATGAGCGTTGCGACCGTCGGAGCTGTGAAACGCTGACCGACAATTTGAAGAGTGTACGCAACACCGCACGACATTACTCCCGCGTAAAGAATTGTAAAACGAGCTTCATATATGTACTCAATTCCAGGCGTTTCAAACAAAAGCATAATTACAAACGAAATTATGCCCGACGTAAAAAACTGCACGCACGCCATAGCCACTCCGTCCGCGCCTTTCGATATAAAGCGGTCAATAACGATAATGTGAATTGCAAAGAAAAACGCGCACACAAGCGTAAGCAAATCGCCGAAGCCTACCCCGAAATTATCCTTGATACACAAAAGATAAAAACCCACTATCGCGAGCGCAACGCAAAGCCATATTTTTTTTGACGTCCTGCGTCCGAGCGCAAATTCGATAACAGGCACAAGTATAACATACAGTGCCGTAATAAAGCCCGACTTACCCGCGGTCGTATACACAATCCCGACCTGCTGGAACGAGCTGGCGACGCACAGCGCAAAGCCGCATAATATTCCGCCTGTTAAGGTCGTCTTAAACGAGGTTTTCTTTTCGGTCTGCTCGGACTTTGAAAACAGCTTAAAGCCGGCTATCACAGGCAAAAGCACAATTCCTCCAATGAGGGTGCGTATCGAGTTGTATGTGAAAGGCTCGACATACTTCATTCCCTCGCTCTGAGCCACGAACGACGTACCCCAGATTACAGCGGTCACGAGCAAAATAATACTGCCGCGCAGATTTTTTAACATTAAAATTACTCCCAATTATTACCTTAAAAACACTTCATAATTTTATCATCATAATGAGATTTATGCAATAAAATTCGACAGCAAACGACTAATTTCTGCACATTAGCCAAATAAGGCGCTCAGAATTTGGGCACTTTACTCACATCGCGTTCCGTCGCAGCAGAAAAAAGCGCTGAAATGAAAAAGCACCCGTAAGGGCGCTTTTAACTGAATATAATCCAAAATTCTATTTTATCCTTATCCGTCTGTACTCCGTAATCAAACCCGTGCATATCAAGGATACGCTTTGCTATCGCAAGTCCAAGTCCGTTACCTTTAGAGTACCTCGCAGTGTCGAGTTTCGTGTACGGCTCCCAAATTTTTGTAAGCTCACTCTTCCCTATTTCTTCCGCCGTTTTGTTAGTCACGCTCAACCTTCCGTCTTTTATAACGACATCAATCGGCGTATCCTCAGTTGCGTACTTTACGGCGTTGTCAATAAAGTTATCAATGACTGTCGTGAGAAGATTACAATCTGCGCTTATCACGCAGTCGCCGATACATTTAAACCGAAGCCGACTGTCTGGGCACTTCTCAACAGCGTTTTTTACAAGCTCCTTCAGCGAAAACCTCTCTCGGTTCAGTTTGAAATTATCCGAGTCAAACCGTGAGAAATCGAGCATATTGTGCACAAGCTCGTCCAGCCGCTCCGTCTGATCAATGATAACGTCGGCGTAATACTCACGTTTATCGGCATTGATATTTTCCCTCAGGCTCTCCGCGTAACCGCTGATTATAAACAGCGGAGTTTTCAAATCGTGAGCCATAGCCCTTGTCATATCCCGTCGGATATTTTCCTGCTCTATTTCCGTGCATATTGATTTCCAGCTGAGTCTGCCCACTATAATCCCGACAAGTAAAAAGAACACGAAAATAATGACCGACGCGATAAGTATATTGACAAAGCACACGCTCAAGACATTATATTCGCGTACAAAGTCGAGGTAATAAGTCGTGTCTATATACTTATCAATACTGTTAACAGTCCGTCGGTTGAAGAAAATATAAGTGAACGGCGCTGTGTTTGTCTCAGTCGGAATATCATTGAGCTTAACGCCCAATCCGTCAATATAGTCCAACAGATTTCGGCTTTCGTAATTTCCGAGGACAAAGTCGGTATCTATCATATTTCTGTACCGGCCGCCGCTTTTATAGACAATCTGTCCCGCAGTCTCAGAGGTATAAAGCTCAGGCTGCAGCTCAAAGTCCTCGACAGGCTCGTCCTCGGCGTACCGTTTATTTATATCGTTAGTCACGACAATCTCGACGCTTTTAGGATACACATAGTTACCGCTGTAGTAAAATGAGCGGCACACCAGCTCATACCTCACCTCGCCGGAAAGCTCGGTTTTATCGGGCTTGCTTCTAAGATATGAAGAAATTTTCCTGTATTGAGCATTGGTCATAGAACCTCTGAACTCTCTGTAATCAATTACGCCTATCGCGCTGTCAAGTCCGAACGTCCTGTCGCTGAAATCAACGGCGCAGTAGTCGCCCGTCTCAGCAAGAACAGTATCACTACTGCCTATATAAGTGTATCTCTCATTCTGTCCGCTGTCATCAGATATACCGTTAGCCTCTCGAACATACACGCGTACCTCGGTGGAGTTGTCCTGAAGACTGTTCACCTCATAAGCGAGACTGTTCGGAGCCTGCAAAAGCGTGGCGTAATACTCCGAAACTGCGTCATAAGCGCTGTTTAGCAGATTCTGGTGGGTATGGTTGTACGTTATCACCGCGTACGCTCCGGCAACAATGAAGAAAACGCCGAGAAACATCGCCATTATTCTTATGTAGTGATTGTTTCGTCTTTTGCGCAGCTTACTTTTCACGTTTATCCTCTATTCTGAATCCGCGGCGAATTACGGTTTTAATCATCTGAGCGTTGTCTGCTAGAGCCTTGCGGAGATTTTTTATATGAGAGTCCAGCACGCGTACATCGACGTCGCTGTCGTAGCCCCAGATTTCCTGGATGAATTTCTCACGCGATACAACTTTGTTTTTATTCTCTAAAAGAATTTTAAGTATTACATATTCCTTAGCGGTGAGGTTTACCTCCTCTCCGTTTGAAACTACTATTCCGTTATTTGGATTTAAGGATAGCGTCCCCACTGAGAGAACGTCCGAACGCACCAGACCCTTTGAGCGCTTAATCGTTGCGATTACCTTTTCATAGAAAACAGGCAATGAAAACGGCTTAACTATGTAATCATCGCAGCCGAGAGCATAACCCTTTAAAATATCCTCCTGAGCGGTACGGGCGGTTATAAAAATAATGGGCGTATCGCTGTAGCGGCGAATCTCGCGGCAAATCTCAAAACCGTCAACCTCGGGCAACATAATATCGAGCAAAAACAGATCGTATTTCTCCTCGTAAGCGCGGCTTAAACCGATACCGCCGTTTGCCGCTGTATGTATCTCGAGCTCGAGCTTACTTTTTGCGGAAAAGTAATCCTGTATCATTTCACAGATATGGGCGTCGTCCTCCACCAGCAAAACCTTATACATCTGTATCACCCCATAATATGTTAGCACATTAATCTGGATTTTATTTGGAGAAATAGAAATTTTTTGTAAAATATTATGTAAATTTTTATTCTTTTTTCGTTTTTTCCATACAAAATTCAAATAAGGATGCTATAATAATAACTATACTGATAATCCGACAGAGAGGTAACATATGAAACGAATACTTTCCGCAATAATTATATTAACGATTTTGCTAACCGCTGCTGTTTTCGGCGGCTGTTCAAAAGAAGACCTGAGCGATAAGCAGCTCACGGTATACTGCACAAAAGACGGAAAAACGGAATACGAACAGCTTTTCAAATACTATAACAACTACTGCACAGCAAACGCTGATTTCGGCAGACAGTATCAGATTTCTTTCGTGGAGTTTGAGAACGAAGAAGAGCTGTATAAAAAGATGACCACAGAAACTATGGCAGGCGGAGGTCCAGACATTTTTTTAACCGCGCAGTATCTCCCGTTTGAAAAAATGATAGGCGCGGGAGCGTTTATGGATATTGACGAGCTTTTAGAAAGAGAAAACTGCAAAATCGACTTTTCAAAGCTGAATGAAAAGGTTATGGACTCGGGCGTGTGGAACGGCAAGCGATACATACTTCCGATAGTATACAGCCCGCGCGTTATGATAACGGACAGAGCGTATCTTAACGGGCTTAATATGACAATTCCCGAGGAAAGGAGATTTCCCTATAAAAACGGCTATACCGTCACTTACAGCGATTTAAAGTATATGTTGAAATACGCAAAGAGCAGTCAGCTTTTCTCCTACAACAGCATGCAGCTTATGTATAACCTTCTGTACGACAATATGGACATGAAAGAAAAGAAAGTTTACTTTGACACCGATAAGTTTAAAGAAAATTTAGAGACAATCAAAAAGCTGTATAAGTACGAAGTTAAAATAGAAGAGAATACGGAAGATCAAAAAGATTTCTTCGGAGATTACTACTCATTGTTTGCGTATGCGCAATATAGCTTTGAAAATTTTATGAGGAACAATTTGTGCGGATACACAAAAAACAATTTTGAATATTACAGCGAAAAGATTGAAAAGAGCAAAGTACTCTATAAGGGCATATCAAGGGAAAGAAACGACAACCGAGGCTATATCGACCTCGGTATCGCGGTCAACAAAAATACTAAACAGGGCAAAAAAATATGCGAATTTATAAAGTTTTCGCTGAGTAATCTCGGCCAGTCTCATATGACAAGCAAGTACAACAGCTTCGCGTTCGGAGACTCCTTCCCCGTCAACAAAGAAACCTTTGAAAAACGCCTGCGCAATGCAAAGGAGTTTGAGTTTGTCGGAGGAGACGTTTTTAAAAATCACAACAGCGAGCTGTTCAACACATACGAAAAAATCGTGCGCAGCGTGGACGATTGCAGTCTCTACAACGGCAGCTCATACTACACCACGAGCATTGTCGGCGATTTGATAGAGCAATATATGAGCGATAAGCTTCCGCAAAATAAATTTATAAGACAGCTATCCTCGGCGACTAAATTTTATCTCGAAGAATAACAAAACTCGAAAACATTTTAAGGACTGATATTATGACAAGAAAAAGAAGAGAATGTATAGCGGCGGCGCTGTTTTTAATCCCATCGTTTGCGGGAATCCTGGTATTCTACATTATTCCGTACATAATATGCTTCGTGCAGAGCCTGTTTATCGGCGACAGCTTTGTCGGGTTTAGTAACTATATTTCGCTTTTTTCAAACTATACCTTTACGCTTGCGTTAAAAAACACGGTGATTTTTACAGTTACGGCTATTCCGCTGCTTATGGTAGTATCATTTCTCATAGCGCTGTTTCTCAACTCATTTAAACGGCTTAACTCATTCTTCCGCAGTGCGTTTCTGATACCCGTCGTTATTCCCGTTGCCTCATTAATCGTGGTATGGCAGGTATTTTTTGAGGACTACGGCGCGATTAACGGCTTTATTACATCGCTCGGGCTTCCGAAAATAGAATTCTTTGATTCGTGGTTTTCTATGCTTATGATAATTTTTATTTATGTGTGGAAACACTGCGGATTTTGCGTTATTCTCTTCACCGCCGGACTTGCTAATATTCCCGAGGCGTATATAGAAAGCGCAAGGCTCGACGGCGCAGGTCCCCTGAAAATTGTAACACGAATTAAAATACCGAACATTACGCCTACGATTTTCTTCGTGTTCCTTATGGCGATGATTTACTCTTTTAAAATCTACCGCGAAGTTTTCGCTCTGTTCGGCGACTATCCTAACGAGCACGTCTATTTCCTGCAAAACTTCGTAAACAACAATTACTATAACTTAAACTATCCGCGCCTTTCGGCGGCGTCCATAATTCTTTCAGTGTTTATCGTTGCGGTGCTGTTCGTTTTCTTTATGCTCGAGCGCAAGCGCAACTATCTTGAATGAGGTGCAGGTATGAAAAAGGTAAAAACTGTTTTTAAATACATTTTTCTTATAATATTGACGCTCTTGTTTCTCTTTCCGCTTATTTATATGCTCATAGGCTCGCTTATGCCAAACGAGGAAATCGTTTCTATGCTCGATTTTTCCAAGGAAACATACAAATCCATTAAGCTCATACCCGACGCATTCACTCTCGACCAGTTTTATCAGGTGTTTTTCAGACGAGCACAGTACCTCTTAAAGTTCTGGAACTCTGTAATTATCACGTTTCCCACAGTAATCGGTCAGGTCGTGGTGTCGTCGCTCGCGGCGTTTGCATTCGCAAAGCTCAGATTTCCGTTCAGGGATAAGCTCTTCTTCGTTTACATTGTTTTGCTTATTCTTCCGCTTCAGGTGACGCTAGTTCCGAATTACATAGTGCTCGACAACCTTAAACTGCTCAACAGCTTTCTGTCCGTTATTCTTCCGGGCACGTTCTCCGCGTTCGGCATATGTCTTCTCAGACAATGCATTAAGTATATTCCCGACGCCTCGATTGAAGCGGCTCGTATAGACGGAGCGTCATACTTTAGGATTTTTACGGGTATAATACTTCCTCAGATACGCGGCGGACTGATCACACTCACGCTTTTGTGCTTTATCGACAGCTGGAACGCGGTCGAACAGCCGCTTATCTACTTTAGCGACAGGTCTATGTATCCTCTCTCAATAGGACTTGCAGACATAGGCAACTCCGATTACGGCATTATCTTCGCGTGCGGAGTTATGTTTATGATACCGCCTCTATTGATTTACCTCTACGGCGAACGTGATATTGAGTCTCCGTTTACAACTTCGGATAAGCTATAAGGAGTGCGCTATGACAAGAAGGAAAAAAAATGTGATAAAAATCGCGGTCATTTTTTTCGTCGCACTCGGACTGCTCACTTACTTCTCCGATGAAATCGACCGTATGCTTTTACCACAGATAAAAACCTGCGAACCAGTAGTCGACTACTACAACAACGACCACTGGAAATACTATATAGACGAATGTTATATTCCGAAGTCAGCTGTCGTTTTTGACGACGACAGCGCGGTCGTTTACGCCGTAAATGAATACTATGACGGAGAAACTCCGACAGTATACTCCATCGAAATTGACATAAGAGACAGTGATGAGCTGTATTATACTGTAGAAATGAATGACAGTCTGATGTCCGGTTTAACTGCCACCACTCAGCTCGTTTACCATACCTCAAAGCCGCTCAGTGACGGCGAAAGAGTGTTTATCACGGAGGAAAACTGATATGAAGCTAACGATAAAAAAGCTCGTCGCTCCGACGCTGCTGTGTCTGCTTACCCTGTTGTCGCTTTTGGGGATAATTCTTACATCAGTTCACGCGGAAAGCAAAATGGGCGACATCACTGTCCTCAACTGCGATTATAACAAGGGAGAAAAGCTGCTGACTATCGGGGATATTACAAAGCTTACAGACCGAATCAGTGAGCTTATGAGCGGTCAGTCCACGCTCGCTTTCTGCGCAGAGACTAAGGACGAAAAAATTAAAAAGCAAACCGTCACGCCCGTACTTACAAACAGCCTTTACTTCGGGCACAACAAAATAAAAACGGAGAGTTTTAAAAACTCAGACATTGTAATAAGCCGCACGCTTGCCCAAAAGCTTTTTAAAACCGGCGAAGCAGTCGGTAAGAAACTTAAACTCTACGGAAACAATTATACCGTATCAGGCGTTTACGACAGCCGCGACGGACTTTTCGACCGTTACTTTCACGACGGAAAAGAACGCGTCTATATTAATTATGAGGGTATTGAGGACTGCCAAAAATATGAAATAAACGAAATGAGCTACGAAAATCAAACCCAGTCGGCTGTCACTCTGGAGCAGATGAATCCTGTAAACTACCATTCAACCAATCTCTCGGAAAAGTCGCTTGTACTGCGCGATTTTCTGAATCTTGCGGCGCTTATCGTGTATCTAGTCGCTCTTGTAATCGCGGTAAAACTCTGGTTCTATCTTTGCAAACGACAGATAAATAACATTAAAGCAACTCTC
Organism: uncultured Clostridia bacterium; assembly: GCA_947625485.1. GTDB lineage: Bacteria > Bacillota > Clostridia > Oscillospirales > Acutalibacteraceae > Ruminococcoides. The sequence continues at coordinate 65,729 of CANQOP010000007.1, forward strand.
GAAGACTCATATAGTCTCGAAAGCGTCCGAAAAAATCCGCGTGCCTATATACTGCTCGCTCTGTTCGGAGCAGGTATTCCTCTTATAATCGTCTCCGTATTTTTAATATGTGATTTCAGCATTTATATTATTCCGCAGTATATTCCATATGATAATATTTTCGACATCTCCCACTATCTCGGTGAACACGCAAAAGCAGTAGCGCAGCTCAACTCCTGTGCGCTCGGCGGCGACAAATTCCTTTTGAACTTGTATAACGGCAGCTTTTACGCACTGATATTCGAGACCGTTCTCTTCACAATTTCGCTTATAATAACCGCAGTATATTTTTACAGAATATTAAGGAAAAAATTTGAGCTGTCCTGACGGACGGCTCTTCTCCTTAAAGGCAAAAAAGTTATAACCTCTTGTCCCATAACTCTTGCTCCATAAGAATAAATATGGTAATATATTAAAGTGTTAAAGTAAAACAGTCTTACGGATGTGTGAAAAATCACATTAATTTGATTTCTCAACCTGTTATTATCATAAATATATTGCCCGACCGGTTTGTCCCTTCGGGACAACGGTCGATGGCTGAATTTCCATATACGCCTTATCCGCCCACGATAAGGTTGTAATAAAAACCATTAACTTAATTTTGTGGGCGGAAAGGCTATGGACATTATGAGAATTGTTATAAAGGTCGGCACTTCTACCCTTGCCCACCCGACGGGAATGCTCAACATAAGGCACGTGGAAAATATGTGCAAGGTAATATCAGACCTCAAAAATGCAGGGAATGAAATTGTACTTGTAAGCTCGGGCGCAATAGGAATGGGACTCGGCAAAATAGGAATCCAAAAACGCCCCGACGATATTCCCACCAAGCAGGCGGCTGCGGCTATCGGTCAGTGCGAGCTTATGTATACCTACGACAAGCTTTTTTCAGAATACAACCACACAGTGGCGCAGATACTTATGACGGGCGCATATGTCGCGATTGAGGATTACGGCAAAAACCTGAACAACACGCTATTCAGGCTTCTCGAACTCGGCGTTATCCCGATTATAAACGAAAACGACACCGTAACCACGGACGAAATCATAATCGGAGACAACGATACCCTCGGCGCAATTATCGCAGAAGCGGTAAAAGCGGATATGCTTATAATCCTATCCGACATTGACGGACTGTTCACAGGCGACCCGAATAAGGACACGGACGCAAAACGCATTAGTGTGGTGGAGGAAATCACTGAGGAAATCGAATCCCTCGCGGGGAGCAGAGGCTCGTCCCTGGGAACAGGCGGAATGATTACAAAAATAAATGCCGCAAAAATTGCGACCGAGGTTGGAATTGACACTATCGTCGCAAACGGCAAAAATCCCGAAATACTTTACGATATTATAAACGGCGAGGGTATTTTCACTCGCTTTGTGGGGAGAAAAAATGACGACTGAAGAACTTTTAATTAAAGCAAAAAACGCAAAGGCAGAGCTCAATATGATTTCTGTCGAAAAAATAAATTCAGCTCTTCTGGCTATGGCGGACAGCCTTGTTAATAACACGGAGAGTATTCTCAAAAAAAACGCCGAGGACGTAGAGGCGGCGCGCGGCACAGTGAGCGACGTTATGATTGACCGACTTTCACTTACAAAAGAGAGAATAGAGGCGATGGCTCAGGGTGTGCGCGATGTTGCGGCTCTTCCCTGCCCTGTCGGGCGTGTGCTCGACCGCATAGTACGCGGCGACGGTCTTATTATTGAGAAAACCTCGGTTGCGCTCGGAGTGGTTGCGATTATCTACGAGAGCCGTCCGAACGTCACCTCCGACGCGGCGGCGCTCGCGCTGAAAAGCGGTAACGTATGCGTTCTCCGCTGCGGTAAAGAAGCGCACAAAAGCGCCGAAATTATTGTGAAAGCGCTTCAGGACGGGCTGGAAATGGCAGGTCTGAACCGCGACCTTGTTCTTCTCGTTGAAGACACTACAAGGCAGAGCGCAAATGAGCTTATGACTGCCGACGGTTACGTTGACCTGCTCATTCCGCGCGGCGGAAAGGGGCTGATATCGGCGTGCGTGAAAAACGCGACTGTTCCCTGTATTCAAACAGGTACGGGAATATGTCACATCTATGTTGACGGTTCAGCCGACCTGGATATGGCTGTAAAAGTCATAGAAAACGCAAAGACGAGCAGACCGTCGGTGTGCAACGCCGAAGAGGTATGCGTGGTTGACAGCGCAATCGCGCAAAAGTTTTTGCCTATGCTAAAAGCGGCTCTGGTTGACAACCGAAAGGTTAATCCCGTTGAGCTGAGACTTGACGAAAGAGCGGCACAAATTATTGACGGTACAATAGCGGACGAAAATGATTTCGACACAGAGTTTCTCGACTATATTCTCGCGGTAAAAGTCGTTGACGGCGTAGACGAGGCTATTAAACACATTAACGCTCATTCTACAAATCACAGCGAGGCAATCATAGCTAACGATACCGCGGTCTCCGAAAAATTCACAAAGAGCATAGACAGCTCGGCAGTTTACGTAAACGCGAGCACGCGCTTTACAGACGGAGGCGAGTTCGGTCTCGGCTGCGAGATGGGAATTTCCACTCAAAAACTGCACGCGAGAGGTCCTATGGGGCTTAACGAGCTTAATACCTACAAATATATAATTAAAGGAAACGGAAATATAAGGTGATATTATGTATAATTTCGGATTTATAGGAACGGGAAATATGGGCGGCGCGCTCGCGACCGCAGTAAGTAAAGCCACAAAATCCGTATTGCTTGCGGACCATTTCGCTGAGAAGGCGGAGGAACTCGCTCATAAGCTCGGCTGTAACAAAGGAGACAACGAGCAGGTCGCTAAGGAATGCAAATTCATTTTTTTAGGTGTTAAGCCGCAGATGATGGCGCAAATGCTCGGCTCAATAAACGATATTATTAAAAGCAGAACGGACGACTTTGTGCTCGTCACAATGGCGGCGGGACTTTCTATCGAAACAATTCGTTGTATGACTCGCTCAGACGCGCACGTTATCCGCATTATGCCTAATACTCCCGTAATGGTAGAGCAGGGCGAAATTCTTTACTGCAGGAGTGATAATACAACCGATGCTCAGCTCTCAGAATTTCTTGACAATATGCGACTTGCGGGCAAACTCACGGCAATAGATGAGAGCCTTATGGACGCGGGCTGTTCTGTTTCGGGTTGCGGTCCTGCATTCGTGTATATGTTTATAAAGGGTCTCGCTCAGGGAGGAACAGACTGCGGAATTGACGAGAAAACCTCTCTCTCGCTTGCGGCGCAAACCGTGCTCGGCTCGGCAAAGCTTCTTTTGGAGAGTGGTACTGACCCCGATATTCTTATAAAAAATGTTTGTTCTCCGGGCGGAAGCACAATAGAGGGAGTTAAGTCTCTCGAGAACGATGAATTAGAAAGTATTGTAAAAAAAGCGGTAAGAGCGTCGTACAAAAGGAACATCGAGCTAGGCAAATCGTAAATAACCTGTATAATAACACACCAAGGCGTGACTTGGTGTGTTTTTTATATAATATAAAAATTCAGACGGCGCCGTCTTACGACAAGCACCGTCCGGATTAAAAGAATGGATGGACTGAATTATTCTACGTCCTGCATAGCGTCGTAGCCGGTTTCGCCTGTACGAACCTTTACTACGTCCTCTACGTCGTATATAAAAATCTTACCGTCGCCGATATGACCCGTGTAGAGCGCTCTGATAGCCGCGTCAACAACGTCCTGAACAGGAACCTTGCACACTACAATCTCAACCTTCATCTTAGGCAGTAGGTTGGACTCAATAGCGACGCCTCTGTAGTACTCCGCTTTACCCTTCTGAGCGCCGCATCCGAGAACCTGAGAAACGGTCATACCCGTAATACCGAGCTTATCCATTTCGTTCTTGAGCGCCTCGAGGCGGGACTGCTTGAGAAGAATATCAATTTTAGTAATTTTAATGCTTCCGTCTGTTGCAGGAGCAACTCTGCCCGCAAGCTGAACGGGAACTGCCTGAGTAACGGGAACTTCGCCTGACGCGTTAGCCTCGATAGCAGAGTCGAGAGACGCTGTCGAAACCGTAAGCGGCATAAAGTCGGCGTATGCGTTCGGGAGACCGTGCTCGGTAATATCGAGACCCTTCATCTCCTCTTCAACGCTTGCACGCAGGCCGATTGTGTGCTTGATAATCTGGAACGCGATAACCATTGTTACCGCTGTCCAAGCGAGGATACTAAACATACCTATGAGCTGAACGCCGAGCTGTTCAAATCCGCCGCCATAGAACAGACCTGTTACGCCGTTCTGACCCTTTCCTGTTGCGAAAAGACCAACGGCAATTGTACCCCACACACCGTTGCAGGCGTGAACAGCGACAGCACCGACAGGGTCGTCTATTTTGAGCTTGATATCAATGAACTCAACCGCAACGACTACTAAAATACCCGCAACGAGTCCGATGATTGCAGAACCCAGAGCGTCTGTGTCAGCGCACGGAGCCGTGATAGCTACGAGACCTGCGAGCGAGCCGTTAAGCGTCATACTTACGTCGGGTTTGCCGTTCTTAATCCAGGTATACATCATGGTCGCGCAGGTAGCAACCGCCGGAGAAATCGTTGTTGTAAGGAAAATTTGACCAAGGTGGTCAAGGCTGTCGGCGGCGGCGCCGTTAAATCCGTACCAGCCAAACCAGAGGATAAACACGCCTAGCGCGCCGAGAGTAAGGCTGTGACCCGGGATAGCGTTTACCTTTCCGTCCTTGCCGTACTTACCAATACGCGGTCCCAGTATTTTCGCGCCGATGAGTGCCGCTGTACCACCGACCATATGTATGCAGGTTGAACCGGCAAAGTCAACGAACGGTACGCTAAACGCGTTCGTAAGCCAGCCGCCTCCCCATACCCAGTGAGCCTCGACAGGATATACAACGAGCGATATAATTGCCGAGTACACGCAGTAGGAAACAAACTTTGTTCTCTCCGCCATAGCTCCCGATACGATCGTTGCTGCGGTTGCGCAGAACACCATATTGAACACAAATTCCTTCCACGGGAAGTCGTAGAAGTTGGTGAAAATCTGTAAATCGGGTCTGCCGATTAAACCAAAAAATGTGTTCTCGCCGTATAAAAGTCCAAATCCGAGAAGCACAAATACAACCGTGCCGATACAGAAGTCCATAAGGTTCTTCATAATAATATTACCGGCATTCTTTGCCCTTGTAAAACCGGTTTCAACCATCGCGAAGCCGCACTGCATAAAGAATACCAGCGCAGCGCCGATCAGAAACCATACGCCGCCAAGCTGTTCGTTAAACGGCGCAGAACTCGTAAGTTCCGTTACATTCATAAAATCTCCTCCATAAAATTATTTAAGATAAAAAACTAAGGGCGCCCGCAGCATCTTTGCTGAGGCGCCCTTGCCAAATCTTTGAACATAGTATAATACTTTTAAACCTCGTTGTCAATAGTTTTTCTTAATTTTTTGCAAGATTTTTTTAAATTCCTGCATTTAATTAGGGCTTGTACCATTTATTGCATAAAAATAGTGAGGTTTCTGAAATATATTTATAAAATTATTTCATTTCTTGTTGTTTAAACATATCTTAAACTCAAATAAGCAAATATTTTGTCTTATGTAGTTGATTTACTTCGTATTTTTTGGTAAAATAAATTGAAATTATGCGGTTTATCAGTTCTTTTAGTAATAACCGCACGGAGGAAATGTATGGAAAAACTAATTACGTTTGCAGTTCCCTGCTATAATTCGGCTGAATATATGGACCACTGTATCGGAACCCTGCTGACAGGCGGCGACGACGTGGAAATCATACTCATAGACGACGGCTCAACAAAAGACAACACTCCCGAAATCTGCGACAGCTACGCCGAGAAATACCCCGACATCGTAAGGGTTATTCACCAGGAAAACGGCGGGCACGGCGAAGGCGTTAATCAGGGTCTCAAACACGCAACAGGTATGTACTACAAAGTAGTTGACAGCGACGACTGGCTCGACGCAGACTGCCTGAAAGAAGTAATTATTAAGCTCAAAGCGCTCAAAAGCGCAAACCTCGATATGTTTATTTGTAACTATGTTTACGAGCACGTTGAAGACAACACGAGCCACACAATGCACTACCGCAACGTTTTTCCGCAGAACAGAATTTTTAAGTGGGAGGACATAAAGGGCTTCAGCACTTCGCAGGTTCTTCTTATGCACAGCGTGATTTACCGCACACAGCTCCTTCGCGACTGCGGTGTAACGCTTCCGAAGCACACGTTCTATGTCGATAACATATTCGTTTATCAGCCTCTGCCGTACGTCAAGAGCATTTACTATATGGATCTTGACCTTTACCGCTATTTCATAGGTCGTGAGGACCAGAGCGTTAACGAAAAGGTTATGGCAACCCGTATCGACCAACAGCTCAGGGTTACAAAAATTATGATTGACGCGCACAATCTCGACGACGTGTTCGCTGTGAGCAAAAAGCTCGGTATGTATATGCGCAAGTATCTTACAATGATGATGACCATTTCCAACATATTCTGCGAGCTGTGCGAGTTCGAGGACAAGGACGAAAAGCGAAAGGATTTGTGGAATTACCTCAAGGCGAAGGACGAAAACCTATACAAATACGTCAGGTCAAAAACTATTTTCGCTTTTGCCAACATCCAGCATAAGCCCGGCAGAAAAGCCGCCGTATTCTTCTACAGAATCGCAAGGAAAATATATAAATTCAACTGATTAAAATTTATATACACTAAAATCAGTAAACAAAATTAAGGAAGAAACAATATAAAAGTTTCACACAAAATGGAAAAAACAGTCAGCCTAATTAGATAAAGTTTAAAACCAAATATAAGACAGTCACGACCTTTTCGGTTATGTCTGTCTTTTTATGTCAAATTAATTGCAAAATTAAAAAGGGATTGCCGAAGCACAATATCATTAAGATAATTTGCCAAGGGAGAAGAAAGAAACACACATGCGATAAGCAGGTGTGTTTTTTCGTATAAAATGGCATAAGGAAAAGACCAACGGAAACGTCAGACAAAAAACATATTGAATTAAAAGCAGAATTATGCTACTCTGTAAGAGAAGCTGGCAGGCGGGATACTACGAAGGTTTCTCGGCTTTGAAAGATTAGGACGATAAGGTAAAATATGTTTACTAATTACAGTTTCAACAGCTTTAGGGGCATATCTGCCAAGCAGGAAATTGCGACAAGCATACACAGCAACAGAAAAGTTAATTTTGTAAATGTGTTGTCTTTTCTTTTTTCGGATGGCTATGCGGGAAGTAACTAATTCGGAAAAATTGTAAAGAGTAAGCCGAGCAAAGATGAACTGACCCCAAAAAGTTAGACAAAGTTTTAGATATATTTTTGTAGAAATTAAATATTAAGCGGCAGTTATGGCTTGAGATCTGTGTTGAGCAGGTGTCAAGCCATTTAATTTTAGCTTGATTCTTTGATTGTTGTAATAGTCAAGATATTTAACAAGCTCCTCTCGGAACTGTTCGATAGTATCAAATTCTTGTAAATAAAAGAATTCTGTTTTTACTAATCCAAAGAAATTTTCCATAACAGAGTTATCAAGGCAGTTTCCTTTACGACTCATACTTTGGCGAATACCTTTGTTAACAAGCATTTTCTGATAATGTTTGTGTTGATACTGCCACCCTTGATCCGAATGTAAAATCAGATTTGTGTTATCAGGTATTGTTTTAAAAGCTTTATTCAGCATTTCTGTGACCATACCCAAAGTAGGGTGTTCATAGATTGTATATGAAACAAGGTTTTGACTGTGCAAATCTAAGATTGACGAAAGGTAAAGTTTTTGTCCGAATAACGCGAATTCCGTAACATCGGTAACCCATTTCTCATCGGGCTTTGTTGTACTGAAATCACGCTCAAGAAGATTGGGTGCTATTTTTCCTTCTTCTCCTTTGTATGAGCGGTACTTCTTCATTCTGACCTTGCATTCGATACCAAGCCCTTTCATTAATCTCTGAACTTTCTTATGGTTAACCACAAGGCCACGATTGCGCAATTCCTGTGTTATCCTTCGATATCCGTATCTGCCTTTGTTTTCAAGATGTATACTCATTATTTGTTCTTTAATTTCAAAATCCTTATCTTCGTCATTTCTGTGTTTTGTATAGTAGTAATATGTGCTCCGCGGTAAATCTGATACTTCTATTAACAGTGATACTTTAAATTCGTGCCTTAGTTCCCATATCACTTGCGCTTTTTGTTTTTGCGTTCTTCTTCCGTAACCAAGGCTCTCAATTTTTTTAGATATGCGTTCTCCGCTCTTAGTCTCTGTACCTCTGCAATCAAGTCTTCCTCAACAGATTTTTCAAGTTTCCTTGGGCGTCCTATTGATTTTCTTCCTCGTCTTTCGATGTATAAACCCTCTGGCCCTTCTTCAAGATAGATTCGTTCCCATTTAGAAACAACACTGTGATTGCCTATTCCAAATTTTTCAGCAACTTCTCGATAACTCAGTCCCCCTTTTCTCATATTTTCTACTACCATTTCTTGAATTCGCCTGTGTATTCATTGTTTGGTATTCCTTTAGGCATAAAAATCACCCCTCCTGTTAAACATTGTACCACAATGTCTAACATTTGGGGTGCATTTCAAGATTTCCTGGAGGATATGCTCCGATTTTTTAGAATGAAAAGCGTATAAACCGACAGTATATTTAAGCTTTCTGAAAGAAGTTTCAATACCCCAGCGCATAGCGTAGAGCTGTTTTAAGGTAGAAGCAGGTGGATTATAGTCAATAAAGTGGACAAGTAAAATTATGAAAAATAAATATTTTCTATTTGATTAGGAGAAAGACCGTT
>CANQOP010000008.1 GCA_947625485.1 uncultured Clostridia bacterium
TAAATTTCTCACCTATGCCGCCCCGTCCATCCGCAACGCCATGATGGATTTGATACGGGCGGGTTTCTCCCAATTTGAACAGCAAGTAGCCGATGATAAAAACGGTCTGGGCTTTCGTTTTGTTAGGCTGGATGAGATACTATCTGACGAAGAACGGTTACAGCGCATCGAGGCGATTGCCGACCCACTTGCCAAATCGCCAGAGCGAATCGTCACGGAACAGGAGACATATCGGGAACTGTATGACGCGCTGGACAAGCTCTCTCCTAGGGAGCAAACCTATCTGCTCTACCGCTATGGATTTACGGACGGCATGGAGCATCCGCTGATCGGGACAGCCCTGCATTTCCATTTGAGTGAGAGCCGGGCAAAGCGGACGGAAGAAACGGCGATGGACAATCTATGGCTGGAGCTGCCGTGGTGGTTTTGAGTGAAACGCTGCGGCGAGACGAGGGTTTTGATATACCTTTCGCTCCCTCCGGCGACGGCGAAAAATCCTCCGCTCCGCTGCGGATTTCTCCCCGCTGCCTACACACGGACAGGCGGATTTCGCTCATGCTTCATCCAGTTTTTGCGTGTCAATCCCCGCAAAATCCGCCTGTCCTGCTGTCACTGAAAAGCGCCTGTGTAGCCACAGACACAGCCCCTTTCCAGCGCCAGCGGGAGCAAAAGGTATAACACACTAGACTTTCCTGACGGAAAATCGTGTGCCAAAGGGCGCTCTGCCCCTTTGGATACCCCGCCAAGTGGAACGCTGTTCCCCTCTGGACACCCCATGCCAACAGGGATGCTGCTCGCCCCTATTGGATGACCCAGAGCCGAAAGGCGGGCGCTGCCCTCCTTTGGAAACCACCCGTATTTTCCTCGCCGATGAGTACCCAAACTGCGACGAGGGCAGTTTTGGCATCAGGCACGAAAAATCAGAATACTCAAGCATTCTGACTTCAATGCTAAAGAATTTCAGGTAACAAAATGTTTTGAATTTGCTATTTTATATATCCACTGTGACCTAAATTGAAAATTTTATAAGACTTCTTGACGAGATAATCAAGCTGCGGATACTATACGAAGCTTGCGCAAATAAAATCATTTAAAAGGTGAGGTAACCATGGACAAGATAATTAGAATCCCTGTAGATACGGGAAAAATAGTCATTTCAGAAGACATAAAATCCATACTCAAGAATTTGTTTTCTGGATGCAGGGTCAGTTTCCTTCTCGGAGCGGGTTTTTCCGCAAACCTGTTGGGAACCTTGAGCAATAACGAAGTGATTTTTGAAGCATTACAAAAATATCAGACCAAAAACGAGGACGAGCAAAAAAGGGCCACTATACTATCTGCCTTTTTATATTGGTCATTCTTCAGCAGATGTATCGAACCGATCTATGCTAAGGTATCGACATATGATCCCTCTTTTACTCCTTATAAAGAATTCGGAGATATTGTTTACCGGATTTTTGCAGAAAGAGGAAATCCAGCGTTAGATCGACAGTTTAACATATTTACGACAAATTACGACCCAATAATTGAATTGATTTTTGATCATTCAACCTGTATATGCAATGATGGCTTTGAGGGGAGAATTGAACCTCGTTTCTCCACTGATAACTACTCAAAAACGTACTACAGGCAAGCAATATTCTCCAACAGGAAAGCTGAAATCCCATCTGTAAATCTTTTGAAATTGCACGGTTCTGTTACTTGGAGTACAGACATTATTAATGGTGGCATTGTATATCAGCAATATCAATCCCAAATCTATAACTTTATCAAAGAGTACTCTGCCTTATTTGATGCAGCTATGGTATCAAGAATTGATGCTCATTTTACAGCTAATCAACCGGATGAAGCAAATAAGCAAATTCAGTCTTTGTTTGCAAGTACTATTTTTGATGCATTACTTACAAAAGCGGGAGACTATGGCAAATTTGTTCAATCTTACAAAAGTTCCTTCCTGATTGTGAATCCAACCAAAGAAAAATTTAGCGACACCCTGTTAAACAAGAATTATTATGAACTTTTGCGCATTTTCTCCAATGAACTGGAAAAAGAGAATTCGCTTCTGGTAGTCGATGGTTTTTCATTTAGAGATGAACACATCCTAGATTTGGTAAAACGTTCCATGGTTAATCCATCCTTGAAAATACTCATTTTTACCTATCATGGCACGTCGATTAAGGACTTTCAAAAACTGATCGGTGAGGTGAAGAATAACAACATTACTTATATTACGCTCGATGGAGAAAAGCTGTCTTTGAATTATTTTAATCAGATTTTGTCACATATCCATTCCTAAATGAAAGAGGTGACCCAGTATGAATGATTTTTATAAAATCGGACAAGTGATTGAAGTACGAGGTCAAAAGATCTGCATACGTGTTTTCGAGAATAAGAACAGCAATATTCTGATATACCAAGGAAATGTTATTAAGAATGTGTCCGTCGGCAGTTTTGTTAAGATTCCAAAAGGATTCAGCAATATCATCGGTCGCATAGAAGGAGAGTATATCCAGGAAAACAAGTCCATTTGCGAAAATAATAAACTTCGTTTTTCAAAAGAAAGCGAAACCATTGATCGCATTATCGAAGTTAGCATTATGGGCGTGTTGAATGACGGTCGTTTTCAGAGAGGCTTAATTGATATCCCACTGGTTTTCTCCGATGCATATATGCTTACTGATACAGAAGTGCAAAAGATTTTTGAGTTCAGCGCTGATTTAAGCACTTCTGTATGCATTGGCTCTATTAACGATTACAAAGAAGAAAAGCTTTTCATCTCGGCAAATTCTCTTTTCGCCAGTCATATAGGAATCTTTGGAAATACCGGAAGTGGCAAATCTAATACATTAGCCAAGATATACACTGAGTGCTTTCAACGATTTAAAGGAATGCCTGGATTTGCTAAAAGTATATTTCTCCTTATCGATTTTAACGGAGAGTACACCCATGCTTTTGATGACAGCAAACAAGTATATCGGCTGTCAACAAGAGTTGATACAGGAGACTCAATCCCTATTCATCGATCTTTCTTGGAAGATGTGGAACTCTGGTCAATAATATGTGAAGCAACAGAAAAAACCCAGAAACCTTTCTTAAGCAAAAGCATTGATCTATACCGCCATTTGCGTGAGGCCGGTAATCTTATGGCCTATATTCGTGGAATGTTAAAGAATCTGCTTCTCCGCTATTATGATGATCCTCAAATGTTTCTTCGTCAGCTAACAGGTCTTAGAACAATTCTAGCGTTATTATTTGTTGATGCCGAACCAGGAATCAAAATATTAAATAGTATCCAGCTTCGTGCACAGGGTACAAAATTCTATCGTACATCTTCTGAGGGAGAATGCTGGGCAAATAACTCTGATGAATATGAACAACAATTTGTTTCTGCTATTTTGGATTCAGTGTTCATTCCGGGCAATTACAAAGATACAGATGAATATTTGATATTTGAGTATGCTCTACGGTATAAATACTTGGATTCTTTGTGTTCGCAATATATCAATGAAGAACACGTTGGACCGCTGATCTCAAGATTTGAAAATCGTGTAAAACGAGTAAAACGCCTTTTCAGGATATGCGAGAATCCGCCATCTGATTGGTTGGCGATATATTCATTGGTTGATGTTAATGTGGAATTTAAAAAGATTGTGCCCTTAATTATCTGCAAGTATTTTTACGAACGCCAACGGCAGAACTTCAATGGTCGTAGCTTACACATCATCATTGATGAAGCGCATAATGTTTTGTCCACGACATCTGAGAGGGAAAGCCAGACGTGGAAAGACTATCGCTTGGAAACTTTTGAGGAAATCATCAAGGAGGGGCGGAAATTTGGAACATTTTTAACTATATCAAGCCAGCGACCTTCTGATATATCGGAAACTATAATCTCTCAATTACATAACTATTTTATACATCGTTTAGTTAACAACGAAGATATACGTGCAATAGGTAAGGCAGTTGCGTTTATTGACAATACATCATATGAAATGATTTCGGTACTCCCTCAAGGAGCATGTATCTTTACCGGTGTTGCTTCCAATTTTCCTGTTTTGGTACAGGTTGATTTGCTACCAAAGCAACAGCAACCACAAAGTACCACTGTAAATCTTACGGAGTTATGGAAAAATTCTTAAGCAAGTCAAAGCCCACCGACCAATTATGGCCGATGGGCTTTGATACATTATATCATCCCGAAATGCTCCAGCGCCGCCCGTATCGCCGCCTCTTTCTCTGGCGGGCATTGTGGCTGTCGGGAATCCTCTGACTTGGGCTTATTGTAATTTTCTCTCTCAATAATCCCGCACTTCCGCTTCACTTGTGCAATATACAAGTGGCTGACCTTCATTCCGAATTTCTCCAGCACATACGCCTTGATCTCCTCATAGCTGGCTTTCTTCTCGGCGGCGGTCAAATCCATCTCGTCCATGGTGAGTTCAACTTCGATATGCTGCTTGACATTGAGTTTGGACAATAAGCATACCGTCTCCACATGTTCCGTATGCGGGAACATATCGACGGGTTGGATTTTTCTTACTTTATATTTGTTTTTTGAAAGGAACATCAAATCTCTTGCAAGCGTTTCGGGGTTGCAAGAAATATAGACGATTTTTTTCGGGGAGAGTTTTATTACGGAGCGCAGAAATTTTACGTCGCTTCCGGCCCTAGGAGGGTCCATAATAACAACGTCGGCTTTTAAACCCTGTTTTGCAATATCGACCATATATTTTCCCGCGTCGGCGCGGACAAAGTGAATGTTTTGAACTCCGTTTATTTGAGCGTTTTTCTTTGCGTCCTTTACCGCGTCTCCGTTCAGCTCTACACCGATAACCTCTCCCGCGTATTGGCTCGCAATTATTCCAATCGTGCCTGTGCCGCAGTAAGCGTCAATTACTATATCGTCCTTCTGAATGTCGGCAAACTCCATAGCCTTGTTATAAAGTACTTCTGTTTGTACCGGGTTAATTTGATAGAAAGCCTTAGGCGAGATTGTGAATGTGTATCCGCAGAGCTGTTCTCTGATAACTCCGTCTCCGTAGAGCACAATGCTTTTATCTCCGAGCACGAGGCTTGTGCGTTTGTTGTTTATGTTCTGGACAACTGTAGTTATATCGGGATGTCTTTCCAGAAGTGCATTTACAAAACTTCGCTTTGACTTAAACTCCTCAGTGCCTGTTACAAGCACAACCATAATTTCTCCGCTCGAAAAACCGCGCTTGACTAGCACGTGCCTGAGAAAGCCGACCATTTTGTTGTCGTCGAAGGTTTTCAGTTTAAAGCTTTTTAACAGCTTGCGAATTGTAACGATTATTTCGTCAGCCTTAACGTCCTCAATTAAGCAGCTGTCAACAGGCACGATTTTATGCGTGGAACTCTGATAAACGCCCGAAATTATTCTATTATGTCTGTCCCTGCCGAACGCCGCCTGAACCTTATTACGGTAGTGGTAGGGTTCATCCATACCGATTATATCGCTTACACGGTGAAACCGCCCAAGCAGTCGCACAACCTTTTTCATTTTAAACTTGAGCTGGTCGCTGTAGTCGAGGTTATGTATCTGGCAGCCGCCGCATTTTTTGTAAAGCGGACATTTAGTATTATTTTGCATATTAAACCTTAATGCTTTCGCAGTATTTTTTTACATCAAATTCGTCGAGCGGTGAATTGCTTTTGAGATAGAGCGGGTGATGGGGGTGGCCTTTTCTGGAGCGTGTTCCCGCGCAGTACCACCTTGCCTTGAAGCTTTCACCGATTTCTATCATATCCGTAACGCAGTCTATAAGATAGTCGCGTGTTTCGATAATATTTCCCCAAGCCGCCCATATTGACGGTTTGCTTTCTTTGTAAAGCGACAGTATATATTTGAAAGCCTTCATATTTTCCGTGTGCATCTTCACGTTGAGTTTCTTTTCCATAAGCTTAGGGTCAGTCGCGCGCTGGGAATATACATTAAACATAATAAAGCTGTCAAAACCGTTAGCGAGTGCAATCCTTTCTACGGATTTAAGTGTAGGGTCGAGTGCATCGGGTTTTGCGGTTGACGGATTAATTCCTATGCAAACAAGCGGATTTTCGCCTTTTGTACCGAGAATATATCTGTAATCCGAGTAAAAGTTAGGTACGAACAGCCATTTTTCTGTGTCATAGCTCTCACTCGGCCGGAGGGAGCGCTCCAAAGCGTCCTCAAACAAAAGTATTTCGATTTCGTTAGTGCCGCATTTAGGCGTATGCCTCATACCCTCATCTCCTTAATCTACATAATTTTAGCATATTTTTATATGTTCTGACAATAAAAATGTAAATAATTTCTTATCATTTAAATGAATAATTTAATATGACTTGATTTATTTAAAAAAAAGTCTTAAAATAAGAGGGTATGAAAGGAAGAGGGATATGTTAACACTTGATAAAATATATCATGCGTCCAAGGTATTAAAAGATGTAATTCACCCGACTACTATAGTTAGAGCGTCGGCTATCGACGTTGACTGTGATTTATATCTCAAACCCGAGTGCCTCCAGCTCACGGGTTCGTTTAAACTGCGCGGTTCAGGCTATAAAATTTCCCAGCTTACGGATGAAGAAAAGGCGAGGGGAGTTATCGCCTGCTCTGCAGGTAACCACGCTCAGGGTGTTGCTCTTGCGGCTACAAAATATGGTATAAAATCTCTAATCTGTTTGCCCGACGGCGCGCCTATCTCAAAGGTTGAAGCAACAAAGGGCTTCGGCGCCGAGGTGTGTATGGTCCCCGGAGTTTATGACGACGCTTATGCAGAGGCTTGCCGTTTGCGTGATGAGCACAACTATACTTTTATCCACCCTTTTGACGACGAAAATGTAATTGCGGGCCAGGGTACTATCGGTCTGGAGATTATGAACGAAATGAGTGACGTTGACGCGGTTGTCGTTGCTGTCGGCGGCGGCGGACTTATTTCCGGCGTAGCCTGTGCAATTAAGCACCTAAATCCCGATGTTAAGGTTTATGGCGTTCAGGCGGAGGGCGCCGCTTCTATGGTAACCTCAGTCAGAGAAGGTAAAATTACGACACTCAATAAGGTGAGCACGATCGCCGACGGTATTCAGGTCAAGGAACCCGGTCAGCTTACATATGAGTACGTTAAAAAGTATGTGGACGATATTGTTACCGTTTCGGACGACGAAATCTCCACCGCTATACTCACACTTATCGAAAAGCAGAAGATGGTAGCGGAGGGCGCGGGAGCCGCACCGCTTGCGGCTGTGATGTTCGGTAAACTGCCTGTAAAGGGTAAGAAGGTCGTTTGTGTGGTTTCGGGCGGCAATATAGATGTTACTATCCTTAACCGCGTAATAAAGCGCGGACTTATCACTGCGGGCAGGCAGCAGACGCTTTGTATTCAACTTGACGATAAGCCGGGTCAGCTGTTAGGCGTATCAAAAATTATCGCGGAGCACGGAGGTAACGTTATCAGTATTCATCATGAGCGCGCAAGCGAGGGTGAAATTACCGACTGTATTCTCCGCATTGTTATGGAGACGAAGAACTTTAACCATGTAAAAGAAATCTCCGACGCATTAACAAAAGAAGGTTTCAGATTAGTATAGAATTTGTATAGGAGGAAACAAAAATGGAAAAAATCTACACTAAAAACGCGCCTGACGCAATCGGTCCTTACAGTCAGGCTGTAACGGTAAACGGGCTGGTGTTCACTTCGGGTCAGATTGCTATTAATCCGTCAACGGGAAATGTTGAGACAGCAACAATCGAGGAGCAGACCGAGCAGGTTTGCAAAAATCTCAAGAATGTACTTGAGGCGGCTGGCTCTTCACTTGAAAAAGCAGTAAAAACCGTATGTTTTCTTGCCAATATGGAGGATTTTGCCGCTTTTAACGGAATATACGGAAAATATTTTACGGCTAAGCCTGCCCGTTCCTGCGTGGCAGTAAAGCAGCTTCCAAAGAATGTGCTTGTTGAAGTTGAGGTAATTGCTGAAATTTAATCTTTTAACAGTATTAAAAAATTTGCAGAAAGGGTGAAATTTATGAAATACGTTTGCGACATTTGCGGTTGGGAGTATGACGAGGAGTTAGGCTCCCCCGAGAACGGCATTGAGCCGGGAACAAAATTCGAGGACCTTCCCGAGGATTTTGTATGTCCGCTCTGCGGCGCCGATAAAGATAGCTTTTCAGAGGCTTAATGTTTTAAACTAAAAAGACTAAAGGACTGCCGAGGCAGTCCTTTAGTGTTTGCATTAGCACGTTTTCTGTTTGAAATAAATTGGCAAAAGGTGTTGACAAATGTTTAGCGTGGTGATATAATAATCAAGCTGTGAAAAACAGAATATATGCGAGTGTGCTGGAATAGGCAGACAGGCACGTTTGAGGGGCGTGTGTCTTTGACGTACGGGTTCAAGTCCCGTCACTCGCACCATTTTGAGGCAGTTTTTAACTGCCTCTTTTGTTTTGCCATTTTTTCTTAAAATGCCCGAAAACTGCTTAAATACTGGGTCGCTGAACACTCGCATAGTTAGGATGAGAAAAGTTGAAATCGGTTAAGACAAGATAAAGTGCAGTCAAAATCACAGTCAACTGCAGTCACGAATGCAGTCAAAAACATAGTTTTTTCGTGAAAACATATAGACCGGACAGCAGTAAAACGCTGTCAAATTAAAGAAAAATGACCTTAATTCACTGAATCGTTTGTTTGACAAATCTTTTTTCGGAGGTCATATCATAATGAAAAATGTTATTTCGGAGCTGTACTACGGCAACATTGACCCGCAGGCGCGTGGTTTCAAGAACGGTAGTTTTCTGAAAAAGCAAATGGCAGTCCTTTCGGAAAGCGAAGCTGAGCTGACCGAAAGGCTGACAGGCGAAGAAAAGAAAGCGTTTCTTTCTTTCGTAAATGCGTCTGATGTTATCTTAGGAGAATCGGAGCTCGACAGCTTCATTATTGGGTTCAGGTTAGGCGCAAGGATTATTTACGATACCTTTGTAAACGACGATTCGCCGTATGCTGATTTGTTAAAGGAGCAGAGCTAATGAGAAATCCAAAATATCATCTATATTTAACGCACGATGAACGGCGTATCATTATCAATAGCCTGATTGATTTGAAAAATTATCTTGTAACACAGGGCAAATACACCGACGCCGTTGACGAACTTATCATCAAACTAACAAAAGCAAAGGTTAAGAGAATAAAGATTAAGGAGGTCTAAATTATGGCAACAACCATTACATATACGCAGCAGGGCGACTATTTTCTGCCTGATTTACAATTACCCGAACAACAGAAGGCCAAAATCGGCGTTTTCGGTCAAAGACATAAGCGTTATCTAAAAGTGCATCATAGACTTTATCTATTTCAACCTGCTCACATCATGTAAGCTCGCGGCATATCTCGCTGACATTGATTCGCAGGCAAATGAAATGTTTGATTTGCTCGTCCGTCATCTTTCCGAAAAGAAAAACATCAACGAACAGCTAAAGGCAGACAACCCGATTGAATGGATTTTCTGTCAGCAATAATCATATTCTTTGAGATTACATTCTGACCGTAATAAATTCCGTTATTGTGGAATATATCCTGAACACGGAACGGCATAAGTACAGACAGTGATTCCGTTGTAAGAGTACGGAAAGAGTCTATCTTTCGTACACCAAACGGCAAAGCCGTATTCAGACCGTCCATCTGCTGAAATTTGAGGACAGCAAACTGACAAAGATGTTTTCTTGCCGTTGTAAGGAGAGCTTCTGTATCATTGTCAAGCTGCTCCTTCGTGTCTGCTGTGTGTACCATTGTCAGCACCCCGAACATCATACGCTGGTCACGAGTTGTCAAGTCATCAAGAAATTCCTTCATTTCCTTTTTCTGCTGTTCCATATCGTAAGGGACGGTTGCGGAAAAGTTATTGTTTGCGTTCTGTCTGCGCTGCCAATTTGTGATATTGGTTTCAACGCCCAAAAGACGGCTTTCTGCCTCTCTCACGGCTTCGTCTGTCGGAACGGGTACAATGTCAATGGAAAGCATAAGGTTACGGTTAAGTTCGGTGAGTTCCGTAATCATACTGTCTTTAATGTACGAAGCGTACTCACGAAGGAAAATAACTCTGCCGTATCTGTCACCGATTTTGAAATAATCCTTATCAAACTCCATTGAATCGGGGCAGATATAGTCCTTGAAGCTGTGTCCTTTTTTACGAGTTTCTTTAATATCAAAGTGGAAGGAGCTTTCTTCACCGACACGGTAGAAGTCGTAGAAAATGCGAAGTCGATCGTCTGTTTCAAGTTCTACACACTTACTGCCGAGCTTGTTAAGATGGGTTATCATATCATTACCAACTCGGTTAAAGTAATTACGGGCTTCTTCAATGTTTTTTTTGCATACAGATACAGTAATGTATTTGTCCTGTACCATTGAATTTGCTCCCGTCGCCTTATCAAGCAACATCTGATTGTATTCCTTGCGGTAGATGTCAAGAGCGTCGCCCTTGAGGGGAATCAGAATTGACTTCTCAAAGTCAAGACGGTTTAGCCTGCGGTTATTAATGGTAATCTTTGTTGTAGCACCGCTGTCAAAGGAATTGAGAAGCTCCGAGTATTCGAGGAACATTTCTTCCTTATCCTCGCGGCTCGCTACGGCATAGTTTATATCCGAAAACTTAAATGTTTTGGTAAACTTGTCTTTACCGACCTGAAATATACCGTCATCATAAACAGCGGTAATCGGAATTACATCCTGCACACCTTTCGGAACGATAAACTTTTCCTTGTCCTGCTTAAACAGATTTCTTAATGTTTTAATCATTGGATTTCATAACCTCCTTGTTTTTCTTGTCGATATACGGCTTCATCAGCTCGTAGTAGGTATTTGTAGATTTGAATGTCAGCTTTTTGGGTATCAGAAACTCCGACCTAACCCAAGCTATTAAAAACTTTTCTGCGGTCATACCGTTGTACTTAATGAAGCCGAGAGCAGCAAAGGGAGATGCTGTAAGAATACACAACCACGATACTGTTTCTGTACCTAAATACGGCTTTAGGAAAAAGAACACGACAACCGCTACCGCAAGCGCACAGACAGAAAAAATGATCTGTCTAAGCGACAGGCCAAAAAATACTGCTTCTGTATAGTTGCGGATTTCTCTATTGATTTTTACTTCCAAAAATATTACCTCCATTTTTCAGGATTTTTTTAATTTATTTATTTACCTTTTAAGATTTTTGATATATA
Source organism: uncultured Clostridia bacterium (assembly GCA_947625485.1). Lineage (GTDB taxonomy): Bacteria > Bacillota > Clostridia > Oscillospirales > Acutalibacteraceae > Ruminococcoides. The sequence continues at coordinate 11,219 of CANQOP010000008.1, forward strand.
ATATAGTTAATCTAAAGAAATCTTTAGATTTCAAGAATACATTAAATTTTGAAAGGATGGTTTTTGTGAATTTAGCAAAAGTATCTGCTAACGGTCAAATCACTGTGCCTGCTGAAATACGCCGTTTACTTGGGTTAAGGTCAGGCGATAAAATCCTATTTTTACAAAACTCAAACGGTGAGGTTGTTATCAATAACGCTTCTGCTCAGGCTATTTATAAGGCTCAAAAAGCTTTTGAGGGTGTAGCTGAACAAATGGGTGTTGAAAACGAGGAAGATGTTCAGGCATTGGTTGATGAAATTCGCTACGGAAAGGGACAGTAATGAGAATACTTGTAGATACAAATATACTGATTTCTGCTCTGCTGTTCCCTAAATCAAAGCCTTCAAGAGCATTGATTTATGTGTCGGAATATCACGAGATGGTTCTGTGTGACCGCAATCTTTATGAGCTACGTGACGTATTGAAGCGCAAGGCGCCAAATTCATTACCCGATGCAGAAGTTCTTTTGAATGAACTCTCATACGAACTCATACCTGCAACATACAATGCCGAGAAGCTCATCAGAGATGCAAAAGATCAACCGATTCTGAATGCCGCTATTGTAGCTGATGTTGACATCATCCTGACAGGTGACAAAGACTTTCTTTGCCTTGATATGGAACATCCAAAGTGTATGACAGTAACAGAATTTTTTGAACGTGAAGGAGTAGAGGATTAACCTCTGCTCCTTTTTACAATCCCATCATTTCACGAATGATACGGTCAGACATCTTAATAGAGCCAACAAGGACTAACATATTAAATAAAAGTTCACCGATATATGCCCATACCTGAGTAACAACAGATGCGTCGGCATCTACAACAGGCGGTGATGAAGCAAACAGCGAGAAGATTATACAAGCGAGTACAATAACCGCACCTTCAAGGCATACCGCACAATAACTCTTGATAAAGGACTTGCCGACATTCTGTGAAGGCTCTCCTGCGAATGTTGAAAGCGGTATAGGTGCGAGTGCTGTATACATATACAACTTGAAAAATCTACTGTAAACGCTCATAATCATAATGAACGACATTACTGTAATAAAAAGTCCTCCGATTAGAGTTACCGCCCATAGCGGAATACTCTCCCAAAAGCCGCAATCTTCAATAGCTGTTACCATTTCGTCGGGTAACACGCTTTGATTTGCTGTTTTGAAGCCTACTGCGGTCATAATCGTTGAAATTGTACCCTGAACGATAGTAAACAGCGACAGCATAAGCTCCATTCCGTAAGTGATTGCAGCTTTGGCTAAAACAAATCGGACAAACAATTTAAGTGCGTGTTCGGGTTTTTTTAACTCTGCAAAACTGCCACAAGTCTTTATCATACCTACGACAAAGAAAAGAACGAGCAAAGCTAAACCTATACCCTGAACAGCCGTGTTTATGTTTTCAATTACAGTCCAAATGCCACCGCCTTTAAAGTCTTGCGGCGATGTTGATACGAGCGTCCAAATCTCTCCGAGTTTGGCATTCCAAGTGTCCAATGCGTTCTGTAGATTCTGAACAACCCAATTATCAGACATAAAGCACCTCCTTAAAATTTATGGGGTATGGGCCGTAAAGCTCATACCCCTTTGTCTTTGTTTTTATGAACCGATAATGAGATTGAGGATTTCCTTTGCAAAGGTTATAATTACACCTCCTGCAAGGGTAAGGAAACCGTTAGCTCGCTGTGACGGATCGTGCGATTTAAGCGAAAGACCAACCTGAACAACGCCGAATCCGAGAAGGATAAGAACTACTGCACGGATAAGTCCAAAAATAAAGGTTGAAAGGTTGTTAATTGCTGTAAGCGGGCTACCACTACCGGCGGCAAAGGCTGTTATCGTAAAACAACATACGGAAAATACTGTATAAACCGCCTCGTTTTTTGATTTTATCTCCCCGTGTAAGCAAATGATACTGTCGGACAACAACAGTTTGCGGATGAAAAGGCTTCAAATCAATTCTGCTGTTATTTTCAAGTATTCTTTGACGGATAGCGGAATTGGAATAATTCTCTCCGAGGTTGATTAGTCTGATAGGTTTCTTTCTGCCGACAGGAGTAACCGTCCAATACTTTCTGCTCTCGCTTAGTTGGTATTGATAGCCAAACTTGTTGAGATTCTTTTCAAATTCCTTTAAGCTGCCGCTGTGCTCAATAGCTTTGTCAATCGCTTCACGCAACATAGAATAGTGTGTAGGCATACCCGCTTTTTCGAGGATAGTCTGATGATAATCGGAAATTACATTTCTCCTCGGATTCGGATTGTAATACAAGCCGTGTTCACGACAAATCTCATCTGCGATATGCCTAAACTTAAACCAAGAAGTGTCCTGACAGCGTTTACCGTCAACAAAGGAAACAGAGTTGAGAACAAAATGGCAATGTAGATGTTTAGTGTTGAGGTGAGTAGTGACTACTACCTGAAAGCGTTCACCCCAAACTCTCTCGGCAAACTCCACACCAATTGCCTGTGCCTGTTCGGGCGTAATATTCTGTTCCTTAAAGCTGAGATAACCGTGATAAGCTTGAATGCCGTCAGTCTTTCCAAACCTTTCCTTTACGGTTACAAATTGGTCACGGGCGACGGACGGATTGCAGTTAATACCCTGAACAAAAAACTGCTGTTCTGTTTTCTCCTCGTCCTCTGCATAAGATAGGACATCAGCAAGAGCCTGATACTGTTCGTCAGAAAACCTCGGATTGAAAGTCTTATTTGGATTGGCGGCATACTCGATTACTTTTTTGAGATTATACCGCACCGCCCACAGCTTACTTGTTGCCAAACAGATCGCTCTTTTCGGGACAGAGAAACTCTTTCTCTACCGCAAGCTGAAACTGATTCCACTTCTGCATTTCCTTTTGCAAAAGCGGAGTGTCAATATAGTTTAGGGAGTAGGCTTTAGTGAGCAATCTGTCAAGGTTATTACCAACCAAAATAAGTTGACGCAAAAACTCCTCAACTTTTTCGTTTGGCTTTTGTTTCGGCACAAAGCCTTGTATCAAAAACCTTGTTAAAGCTGCCTCCGACAGACAGGTCATCTGTGCCTTCCGTTTCAGCTCAGCATCTTCATCAGGGGTAAGCCAATAATGTTTTTTGACCGTTCTTCGCATTGTGTATCACCTTCCTTTTTTCGGGGTATTAGGGGTTATCCCCTAACAAGCGTGTTTTTACGGGTAGGAGTAAAAACGCACTGCTTGTTCAGAACTGACATAAAGTTTTCTTTTTGAAGATGTCACGACTATACAAGCAGACTGTTTTTACTCCGCGCAGCGAAAAACAGTGAGGCTTGTTAGGGAGAAACCCTAAGTCCCCTTGTCTAAAACTGCAAACTTATTAAGAAAAATCGACCTGCAAGTGAGCCTCGCAGGTCGATTTTTCTTTAGGTTTTATTTCAGAATCATTGCATATCTTTTCATGATTAACTCAACAATTTCTTTTCTCCGCACCTTCATGTTGACGGTTTTGAGGACGGTTTGCAGGAGCGTTTCGGTGATAATTTGCAGCTCATTTTTGTATTCGGAATGGTTACTGATGAAGTCGTTGAATAGTCGAATGAGGACATCATTTTTCGTCGGAGCTTTCGGATATCCTCTTGCAATCAGCGCCTTATTATGATCAAACAGTGGGGCAAAACCGATGAGTTTTCCGGTTTTTAAATCGCGCAGCAGACCGAAATTTGCTGTGTGTCTGTCGGGATTAGCAACGATTGTATCGAGGAAAATCATCTTTACAAAATCGGTTTTTGCCTGTGGACAAAGCTCCTCAAGCTTTGCAAAAACGTTTTCGTAATCTTCATTATCGCCCATAAAAGCAAACGCCGGCTCGAAGTTTACGCTCGCATTATCGGTGAAGTCAAGCGACTTAATATACTTGTCGCCGCGCTTATATACCGCCATATTCATGCCTAATTCTTTGCCGAGATGATAGATAAATAGCTCAGAAAACAGTTCGTCATGTGTTGCGGATTTATACATCCACCACTTGCCGTCAATCAGCTTCCAGCACTTTTCAAAGCTGCCGATATTCGTCAGCTCAGGCGTTTTTGTGCGCTTGGAATTGGCAACTCGATTGAAACTGGAATAGCTTCCTTTGAGTGCGAGAACGGAGAAATAATCGTCAGTGAAACGCACATCCTGATAGGTCAAATCACTGTCCAAAGGTTTAATCCAATAGTTGTCGGTGATAGTTGCGGCATTGACAAAAGTAGCTGTACTAAGATCGTCTTTTCCCTTTAATCGCAGGGCTTTTTCAGTAAACGCGCATTTGCACGGCGCGAATCAATCGCTCGTGACGCAATCCAATGTTCAGCATTGGGATTGTATTTTAGATACAACGGCAATAGATTTTCATTAAAAACTGTAAGTGTTTTGTCTTCCCATTTAGCAAAGATAGTATTGCCTGAGAAAACAATAAATTCGTTTTTATTCATATCATTATATCAATAGTCAAGCATCCAATCAATCACATTGACCGACTTAATTCCGTCAAATTCTTTTTCCAATCCGGTATCAAGAGACAGGATTATCTTTTCATAATTGTCTTTGATTTTTTGTAAAGGAGCAAGCTCGCGTGTTCGAACAGCTTCACTGTTCATGGATTCAGTGACCTGAAAATATATTTTTTCGTTAGCGTTTGAAGCGATATAATCAATCTCGGAATCGCCGAGTTTGCCGATTGCAACGTCATATCCGCGGCGCAAAAGCTCAAAGTAAACAACGTTTTCTAGAATGTGTCCGCTGTCACGGTTGCGGAATCCGAGAAGGTAATTTCGCAGTCCGATATCCACGATATAATACTTGCCGAGTGTGCGCAGATAGTCCTTGCCTTTAATGTCAAAGCGTTTGATTTCATAGAAAAAGTATGCTTCAAGCAGCGCGTTTACATACGCCTGAACGGTGTGCGCGCTGGGTTTATTCTTCCTGCCGTCATCGAGCAAGCCCTCATTGACAAGCGTATTCCCGATGGACGAAACGGAGATTGAACTGCCGATATTGTCCGCCAAAAACAGAATAATCTTGCGCAGAAGTACGGCGTCGGTTATCTGACGTCTGCCTCTGCGCTTTTCTCTTTCGAGAATATCGCGCACGATAACAGTTGAGTAGATTCCGTCAAGAAGCATCAAAGCTTTTTCCTGATCCAAGCCGACATCTGCAATACCGGGCATACCGCCGAAACGCAGATACGCTTCAAAAAGTTCTTTCAGCTCATAGCTTTCGCCCTGTGAATCGTAGGCGCGTCTGTGTGTTCCGCCAAGCGTGCTTTTGCTATCGCGTATTTTAAAACCGTGAAAATCTATGAACTCTGCAAAGGAAAGCGGCAGCATACGAATCTCTACGCTTCTGCCCGAAAGATAGGTAGAGTATTCTGAGGACAGAAGAAAAGCGTTAGAGCCGGTGATATAAATATCGCAATCGATATCCACGCGCAGAGCATTGACGGCATCCTCCCAAGCCTCAACGCGCTGTATTTCGTCGAAGAAAAGGTACATTCTTTTTTCGGGGAACAGCTTTGACTTAATATACTCGTAAATCCCGTTTGAGGTCATATCCTTGAAATCATAGGATTCAAAATTCATCTCAATAATCTGCTCAGGCGAAACGCCGCTTTCAAGCAAATGAGCCGCCATTAGCTTCATCAGGCTAGACTTTCCGCAGCGTCGGATACCTGTGATAACCTTAACAGGCTCGGTGTCCTGAAAGGCAATCAACTTATTCAAATAAAAGTCGCGCTTTTTTAATTTTTTCGTCGGTATCATACGCCCAACCTCCTTTGCTTATAGCATAGCATAAATTTATTGATATGTAAAGTATTTGCAATGAATTGCAAAAATATTTATTTCTCGCTTATGAATATGACGTTTGAATATTTTATTTTGGCAAACAGGTTGCCAATTCAAAAAATTGTGCAATAGAAAGTAGAGGGAGTTTTACATTTGTTGCAATACTGCACTAAGCTATCGAAAAGTATGTCATATAGTTTGTATGATACATAGAAGAATTATATTTTATAAAAAAGCAGCTTAAAAACATGGAAAAATGTGTGGAATAAAGAAGTAGAGGGGTTTTTAAAACATTATTGCTCACGTTTGGGATGATTTGAAAAGGTTTAAAGCAATTTGATAACTGATTTTTTAAATTTCTTTGCAACATTTTCTGAAAAAGTGTGGAATAAAAGGGTGAGAGGGTTTTTTTCCAAATTAACATATACCGAAATAGGAGGATTGATTATTATGAAATCAAGTTATCGGTTCTTAAAGGTGCCGTTATGTTTGTTTTCGGAATCTTATTCACAGCTATCTGTTGAAGCAAAAATATTATACGCCTTTTTGCTGGACAGGTTGACGCTTTCTGAGAAGAACGGCTTTTTAGATGAAGATGGCAGTATATTTGTGTACTACCCGAACAGCGAGGTGTGCAGAACTTTTTGCTGTGGCTCTCAAAAAGCAACGAGGTTGTTTCGTGAGCTTGAAAATTACAGGTTGATTAACCGGAGAAATCAAGGCAGAGGTAAGCCTGACATTATTTATGTTAATCAATTTGAAGTATCGCCAACCTCACTATTCAAGAAAAATGATAATCAACATTCAGGAGTAACGAAACCCAACATTCAAGAATACGGAAAATCACCACCAATCAATACTGAATATATTTATACTGAAGATAGTCATATCAATCAATCTATCTCATACAGTGTGGTGAAAGAGGAGATTCGAGATCAAATCGAATATGAGGTTTTATTACAACGAGATTACGGCGGAGTACTTGATGAAATCGTAAATCTTATCACCGATACATATTGCTCAAACGAGAGATATGTACGGATTGGAAAACGCGAGATTCCGATAACAACCGTTCGCAAACGCTTGTTAATGCTGACCGCAGAGCACATTGAATATGTTATCAATTCACTTGAAAGGAATACAACCGAAATAAAGAATATGCGAGCCTATATGCTGACATCAATCTATAATTCGATAGATACGTTGGAAGCCGACGGCTTATACGGCAATTAACGGAGGTACATTATGGAAGCACAAATCAAGTTTTTAAACACAAAGGAAGTTGCCGAGGCACTTGGTTGCAGTCTGCCGACAGCGAGAAATATTATGATGAGAGCAGATTTTCCGCTTGTCAGAGTGGGCAAGAATTTCAAAGTCAGCGAGCAGGCGTTCATAGAATGGAGTAAAAAACGAAGAATTTAATACTTTAAAGTAAAAAAGCATATTGACGTTGAGTCGTTTTTGCGTTATCATAAAGGTAGTCAAAAACGATTCAGTGTCTTTAGGCTTTGGAAAGGAAGGATAATTTGAAAACCAAAGGCACAAAATCAAAGAAGATTAAATTACCGTATGGCGACGGTAGTATTTATTATGTGGAGAGCCGCAAGCGTTATTCCGGGCAAATCAATCTGGTGATTGACGGCGAGCGCGTCCGCAAGACCGTTTACGGCAAGACAGAGCGTGAAACGCGGAACAAGCTCAAGGAGCTGCAAATTCAAGCGCTTGCAGGCAATCTTCACGGCAAGAAGCCGCCTGTTCCTACCATTTTTCAGTATGCCGAGAAGATGATGGATGAGCAGCTTGCGCTGAACGAGATCAGGCAGTCGAGCTATGACAGGAAAATGGAAACGCTGAAAATGCTTTCTGCAATTTCCAACATACCGCTTGACGAGCTGACCGAGGACGATATTATCGCGTTCTTCAAAACGCAGTTGGACTACTCACAGTCCTGCATAAACAAGATGTATCAGCTCCTCGGCGCAGTGCTCAGCAAAGCTACACACCGCAAAATTATTGAGGACAACCCGATTAAGGAAATCAAATGTCCAAAGTCCAACAAAAAGACAATCCCCGTTCGGGCACTGACGGTTGACGAGCAGAAGAAGCTCCTTAACGTGCTCAAAAACGAGGATATTCGCTACAGTGATATTATGCTGTTGTCGATGTTTACGGGTATGAGAATCGGTGAATGCTGTGCTCTGACGGTGGAGGACATCAACCTCGACGACAGAACCATCAGCGTCAATAAGACGGTTGCACGCGGCAAATACGGAAAGAATGTGTTCAACGAAACCAAGACCTCGGCAGGAACAAGAACACTATTTGTCAACGACGATGTGGCAGATTTCCTGAGAACCATTATCGGCAGAAAGAAAAGCGGCTTGCTTTTTATGTCGAGCAATCACAACCTTGTCACCACTAATCAGGTAAACTATTCTTACTCTGCAGCTTTGAAGTCGTTCGGAATCGTTGATAAAACAGTGTACGGCAGAGTGGATTTGCACTCGCTCAGACACACCTATGCAACGAGGTGTATCGAATCGGGAATGCCTGCGAAGGTGTTGCAGAAGATTTTGGGACACACTGATATCAACATTACGCTGAACACCTACTGCTCCGTTTTCGAGAAATTCCGCAACGAACACCTCGCCGTCGCCGATGAATACATGAAAGCCAACAACCTGCAAATCGCGTGAAAAAATGCAGGATTGGCATAAACTGCAGTCAAAAGTGCAGTCAAACCGCGAATAATTCAGGTTTTAAGCCATATGTCGCGGTCACTCGCACCAAAAAATAGGGTATCCAAAGGGTACCCTATTTTTTGATATGCGATTCGGGACTTGAAGCCGACCGTTAAAAAAATCGTCCTGAGGACGATTTTTAGGGAGGAGCGTATATGAAATTCTAGTTCCGCTACACGCCCCAACAGACGAGGACTGAGTTTTCTAAAGATAAACGTACGTCACTCGCACCAAAAAATAGGGTATCCAAAGGGTACCCTATTTTTTGATATGCGATTCGGGACTTGAAGCCGACCGTTAAAAAATCGTCCTGAGGACGATTTTTAGGGAGGAGCGTATATGAAATTCTAGTTCCGCTACACGCCCCAACAGGCGAGGACTAAGTTTTCTAAAGATAAACGTACGTCACTCGCAGTTCTTAATACGCAATTAATAAGACACAAAGAACAGGCAGGCAAAACCTTTTCGGTCAAGCCTGCCTTTGTGTGTTTAGTTTTTAGCCTTTATTTTACGGTTATTTTGCACTTCAGTTTTATTCCGTTGGTCTTAACGGTAATAGTAGCATTACCATTCTTTTTAGCTGTAATTTTACCTTTTTTGCTTACGGTTGCAACCTTTTTGTTGCTTGAGGTAAACTTAGCTTTGCCGACCTTGCCTGTAATTTTCAGCTTAAAGTTCCTTCCTTTTTTTAGGGTTATTTTAGTTTTGTTCAGCTGAGGATTTTTAACGGTTACCTTAAATTTCTCTGATACGCCGTTATTTTTAATAATTATTGTAGCGGTACCCTTTTTAATGCCGGTTACCTTTCCGCTTGAACTTACCTTTGCTACCTTTTTGTTGCTTGATGTGTATGTAGTTTTACCCTTGCCGTTTTTAACGGTAGCTTTGATTTGTGCTGTACCTTTTACATAAACAGCAGCAGAGGACTTTTTAAGGATAATGGCTGTTCCATCTATATATATAAATTTAAAACCGTTAGCTTTAGCATATTTTTCAGCTTCTGTTCCTCTGTATCCTGTAATAGTAAAGTTATTTACTTTATGTTCATTATTATTTTTATCATAATAATATCCCAATGCTTTCTGAGCTATATGTGTAACGCTGCGGGGTATTGTTATGTTTGTAAGGCTTGTGCAATCCTCAAACGCACTCGTACTGATACTTGTAACACTTTTTCCTATTGTGACATTTTCAAGCTTGGTGCAATTATCAAATGTATTCCCCCATATACTTTTAACACCGTTTCCTATTATTACGCTTTTAAGGCTTGTGCAATTTTCAAATGTCGTACCACCTCCCAGACTTTCGACATTGTCGGGTATTGTTATGCTTTTAAGGTTTGTGCAATCTCCAAATGCACCACTACCTATACTTACAACACTGTCGGGTATTGTTATGTTTGTAAGACTTGTGCATTTTTTAAATGCACTATTTTCTATACTTTTAACACTGTTTCCTATTATTACGCTTTTAAGGCTTGCACAATTGCAAAATGCAAGCGCTCCTATATTTATGACACTATCGGGTATTGTTACATTTGTAAGACTTGTGCAATTTTCAAATGCAAAAATATCTATACTTTTAACACTGTCGGGTATTGTTATGCTTTTAAGGTTTGTGCAATCTTTAAATGCGCTCTCACCTATACATATAACACCGTTGGGTATTGCTATTTTTGTCAGGGTTTCAGAGAATTCAAATGAACCGCCTGCAATACCTACAGTTCCTTTTTTTATTTCTACTGTTGCGGGGCAATCTCCCTTATATTGATAGGCAACCTTTCCTATATAAACTAATCCTTTGGGTTGACTATCATACCAAGCAGTATGTTCAAAGGCCCGAGTTTCTATTCTTGAAAGGCTGTCGGGTATTGTTATGCTCATAAGGCTTTCGCACCATCCAAATGCCCAAGCACCTATACTTATAATATGTTCAGGGATTGTTACGCTTACAAAACTTGCTTCAAAAAAGGCATAATCACCTATACTGGTGACGGTATATCCGTCAAGTTCATTTGGAATTTCGAGTTCTGTTGCATTACCGTTATAATTTGTAATTTGAGCCGTACCGTCGTCAAGAACTTTGTACTTAAAATCACCGCTTGTTTCAGATGTCGAATTTACATCCGTATTTACCGCCCCTGCTGTAAAGGGCAACGCCGTAAACACACTGATTATCATCAAAAATGACAACAGCAGACTGACTGATTTTTTGGTTTTTGTTTGAAACTTCATTTAGTTTCCTCCTTTAATATTATTGATTTTATTTTATAAAAATTCCTATAAAACAAAAAAGTGCGTTAACCGAAGTCAACGCACCAAAAACGCAAACCCCGATTGTCGCCAAACAAACTAAAACAGCATGGGATATAAATCTAAGTCACACTACTTTATAATGGAATTTGCGTTTTTAACAAACTCATATAAAGTAATGTAACCTTAAAAGAGTATAATATTCCAGCAAAAGAAAAATACCCCAATTACTGTTTATTTAGTTCGTTTGGCAGTTAAAGTTTAGCACATTTTTCGATATATTGCAATATTTTTTATTAAATCTATTATGAACAATTGCATAAAAAATAAGAACAGAAACTCTAATATAACACTTTTCGTCATTTTTACAAATTATCTAAAAATTTCGTATTGTGTTTACTTTTTTTGTGTGGTATAATGCTATGGTAAGTATGTTATCAGAAAGGGTGTAACCAAATGGTAGTAAGGGATATTATAGAAATTTTAAAGGGCGAAATTATATGTGAGGGCGACCTTAATCAGGAGATTAAGACTGCCTGCGGTTCCGATATGATGAGTGATGTTTTAGCTTTCGTTAAGGATCAGTCCGTGCTTCTCACGGGTCTTGTAAATCCTCAGGTTGTTCGCACAGCGGAAATGATGGATATGGCGTGCATTGTGTTTGTGCGCGGTAAGGATCCCGACGAGTCGATTGTAAGCCTTGCGCAGAGCAGAGATATTACGCTTATCAAAACAAGATACAGAATGTTTACAGCCTGCGGCTTACTTTATTCCAACGGACTTTCGGGGGGAACGGAAGTATGAGCAACGCTATACATCTTCACTATGAGGTCTCGGGCGACGACTTCACCCGCGCGGGTGAGGCTAGCGGCGCCGTAAAAAAGAGGCTAAAGTCTCTCGGCTACAACAGCGACGCTATCCGCCGTGTTGCTATCGCTATGTATGAGGCGGAAATCAATATGGTTATTCACGCTAACGGCGGCTTTTGTGACGTGGATATTTATCCCGACAAGGTTGAAATTCTTCTTGCCGATAACGGTCCGGGTATTGCAGACGTCGACAAGGCTATGCAGGAGGGATATTCAACTGCGCCCGATAATGTCCGCAATCTCGGCTTTGGAGCAGGTATGGGACTTCCGAACATTAAGAAGTATACCGACGAAATGAGGATTGAGACTACTTTGGGAGTAGGTACCAAACTCTATCTAACTGTAATTGTAAGAGAATAAATTCCTTTTTAAAGGAGTACAGATATGAATACATATTTCCACTCGGTTGAGCTTGACGCCGACAAGTGCTGCGGCTGTACCAACTGTCTTAAGCGCTGTCCGACCGAGGCGATAAGGGTGCACGACGGCAAGGCACGCATTTTGTCCGAGCGATGTATCGACTGCGGAGAATGCATACGCGTCTGTCCGCACCACGCCAAAAAGGCTGTCAGCTCACAGTTTGACGAAATTAACAAATTTAAATATAAAATAGCAATTCCCGCACCTGCTCTGTTTGGTCAGTTTAACAATCTCGATAATATTGATATTGTTCTGACAGGACTGAAAAAGTTAGGGTTTAATAAAGTGTTTGAGGTTTCCCGCGGAGCGGAGCTGATTTCCGAGGCGACGAGAAGCCTTGTAAAAGAAAATAAACTTAAAACTCCTGTTATAAGTTCCGCGTGTCCCGCGGTAGTCAGGCTCATTAAGATTCGTTTTCCGGAGCTATGCGACAATGTTATGCCGCTTATTTCTCCAATGGAGGCGTCTGCGAAAATGGCGCGGCGCGAGGCTGTAAAGGAAACGGGACTTGCCGACGAGGATATAGGCGTGTTCTTTATAACTCCTTGTCCCGCTAAGGTTACCGAGGTGATGTCTCCAAATCACGCGGAAAAGTCTGCTGTAAACGGAGCAATCGCAATCTCCAAGATTTATCCTGAGCTTACTCACGCTATGGACCATCTTACTGAGGTTGAACCTATAGCGCGATCGGGCTTAATCGGGATAGGATGGGCAAACTCCGGCGGAGAAAGCGCCGCGATGCTCGGAGAGAAGTATCTTGCCGCTGATGGTATCGAAAACGTTATCCGCGTACTTGAGGAGCTCGAGGACGACCATATCCGCGATGTTGATTTTATCGAGTTGAACGCCTGCTCGGGCGGCTGCGTTGGCGGTGTTCTCACGGTAGAGAACCCTTATGTTTCACAAGCTCGCATTCATAATTTGAGGAAATATATGCCCGTTTCTATGAATCATCTTGAGGACGGGGATATGGACGTTATGATGTGGGAGAAAGAGCTCGAGTATAATCCCGACACCTTCCGTCTTGATAAGGATATTTTTAAGGCTATGCAGATGATGTCGGAGATGGAGCAGATTTACGAGGGACTTCCGGGGCTTGACTGCGGCTCGTGCGGATCGCCGACCTGCCGAGCTATGGCGGAAGATATTGTACGCGGTAAAGCTAAGGAAACAGAATGTATTTTTAAGCTTAAAGAAAAAATACAGAGCGTGTATGACCAGCTCAAGAACACAATATAAAGAGGTTATTATGAACGTTAAAGAATTTGTTCAAAAACTTAATCTAAAGGTGCTGACCGAGGGTGACATGGAGCGTGAAATAAAGGACTGCTATATTGGGGACCTTTTAAGCTGGGTTATGGGCAGGGCGCCTGAGGACTCCGCCTGGCTTACGGTTATGGGCAACATTAATTCGATTGCTGTAGCGACTCTTGCGGACGTCAGCTGTATTGTACTGACGGAGAATGCTTCGCTTGATGATGACGCGAGGAAGAAAGCGGAAATGCACGACGTTACAATCCTTTCAACCGAAGAAAACAGCTATAATGTAGCCGTAAAGCTCAGTAATCTTATATAATGATATAATGAAATTTTTTTACGATCTTCATCTTCACTCGTGCCTTTCACCGTGCGGAGATATGGATATGACGCCGAATAATATAGCGAATATGGCGAAGCTTCTTGGCTTTGACGTGATAGCTTTGACCGACCACAACAGCTCCCTTAATTGTGAGGCGACGATGAAGGTGGGCAGAAATATAGGTTTACTCGTTATTCCGGGTATGGAACTTACGACAAGCGAGGATATCCACGCTGTATGTCTTTTCCCGAGCCTTGAAAAAGCGCTCGCGTGGAATGATTATGTGGATAGTAACAGAATAAAAATCCGTAATAAAGCAGAAATCTACGGAAGACAAGCTATTATGAACGAGAACGATGAGGAAATAGGTGAGGTTGAGCATCTCTTGCTTCCTTCGTCTAATATAAGTATTATGAATGCGCATAAGCTGGTGGATGAATTCGGCGGAGTATGTTACCCCGCGCATATAGACAGGGACAGCTTGTCTATTCTTTCGGTGCTCGGAGAAATTGACGAGAGCTGCGGATTTACTGCGGCGGAACTTGCAGACTCGGGTAGAAAGGACGAGCTTATAAAACATCATCCGATTCTTAACGGTATGAACATTATAACGAATTCGGACGCACATTACCTCGAAAATATGCGTGACCCCGAAAATTACTTTGAAATTGACGAGCTTTCAATCGAAAATGTGATTAATTATCTGAAAATGGCGCAGGCGTAGGTCTGCGCCGTTTTGTAGCTGTATATAATTTTTGGAAAACACGGAAAATTTCATATTATATCATATTATAAACGAGTTAAACATTACTAACCTATATTTATACAAAAAACTTGTAGAAAAATGTTAAATTTGTAACGAATTTCAAACAAAAAACACAAAAACTCTATAGACAATTCTTTGGCTTTATGTTAAAATGCTATAGATGTACGAATATAATTATAAATGGGTATTCAAAAATAATTGCTATGTAAGAATTGTGTAGTGAAGTTTTTATTGCAATTAGGTACATAATTTTTATTCAAGGAGGAAAAACGATGCAAAAGAAAATCAGCAGTATCCCGTTTCAGGGTACACCTGAGCAGGAAGCAAAGCTAAAAGAGGCAATCGCCCGCAACATTGACGACCCCGGTGCGGTAATGCCTGTTTTGCAGGAGGCTCAGGAAATCTACGGTTATCTGCCGATAGAGGTTCAGAAGATGGTCGCAGACGGACTTAACGTACCGCTTGAGGAAGTTTACGGCGTATCTACCTTCTATTCTCAGTTCGCCCTTTCTCCAAAGGGCAAGTACCACATTTCGGTTTGTCTCGGTACAGCGTGCTACGTTAAGGGTTCCGGTGACATTCTCAATAAAATTTCCGAGATTATCGGCATAGGCGCTGAGGAATGTACCCCGGACGGTATGTTCTCGCTGACAGCCTGCCGTTGTATCGGCGCCTGCGGTCTTGCTCCCGTTATTACTGTAAACGACGATGTTTACGGCAGACTGACGGTAGACGATGTGCAGGGCATCATTGATAAATATAAGAACGCGTAATGCGCGAACTATCCTTAAATGTTATGGACGTCGCCCAAAACTCAGTTAGGGCGAACGCACAGCTTGTCACGATAAAGGTTGAGGAAAGCGAGAAGAATCATTCTCTATCTATCTCAATTCAGGATGACGGTTGCGGAATGACAGAAGAACAGTTACAGCAGGTTATAGACCCGTTCTTTACCACGCGTACTACCCGCAAGGTCGGTCTCGGAGTTCCGCTTTTTAAGATGTCTGCAGAGCAGACGGGCGGTGATTTTGAGATAAAGTCTGAGGTTGGCAAGGGCACACTAACAAAAGCATCCTACGTCACCGACCATATGGATATGACCCCTCTGGGGGATATAAACTCCACGATGAGTATCCTTATCAGGTGCAATCCAGACATTGACTTTGTGTTTATTCATAGTACGGACAACGGTTCGTTTACTCTCGATACGCGAGAGCTTCGGGAGGTGCTTCAGGGGGTAAGCCTTGATACGCCCGACGTGGTGGAATGGATTAATGAATTTTTAGAAGAACAAACCCGATTAATATACGGAGGTGCAAACAATTGAAATCTTTAGCTGAATTACAGGCAATCAGAGAGAGAGCTAAGGCTGAACTCAATCTGAGAAAAGAAAACCCTAACTCCGCGCGCGTACTTGTAGGTATGGCTACATGCGGTATTGCAGCAGGAGCAAGACCGGTGCTCAACGCTTTCACGGAGGAAATTGCTAAGCGCGGTTTGCAGGAGGACATTACAGTAACCCAGACAGGTTGTATAGGAATCTGTCAGTTTGAGCCGGTTGTTGAGGTTGAAATCCCCGGCGAGGAAAAGGTTACTTATGTAAAGATGACTCCTGAGAAGGTTGCTCGCGTAGTAAACGACCACCTTGTGAACAAGAATGTTGTTACTGAGTACACCATTGGCGCTAACACTTAATAAGGAGGGTAATGATGTATCGTTCTAACGTGCTTGTCTGCGGCGGTACCGGATGTACCTCCTCAGACAGTTTGAAAATTGTTGAAAAACTTAAAGAAGAAATTAAGAATAACGGTCTCGAGAAGGAAGTAAACGTTATTACAACGGGTTGCTTCGGTCTTTGCGCTCTCGGTCCGATTATGGTAGTTTACCCTGAGGGCAGCTTCTATTCTATGGTTAAAATCGAGGATATTCCCGAAATCGTAGAGGAGCATCTCTTAAAGGGCAGAATTGTTACAAGACTCCTCTATCAGGAGACAGTTGAAGAGGATACAATTAAATCCCTCAACAAGACTGCTTTTTATGCAAAGCAGAATCGTGTAGCTCTCCGCAACTGCGGCGTTATTGACCCTGAGAAAATTGACGACTATATCGCTCAGGACGGCTATGCGGCTCTCGGTAAGGTGCTCACCGAAATGAAGCCGGAGGAAGTTATCCAGACTATCCTCGACTCAGGTTTGCGCGGACGCGGCGGCGCGGGCTTCCCGACAGGCTTAAAGTGGAAGTTTGCCGCTGCAAATGACGCCGACCAGAAGTATGTTTGCTGTAATGCAGACGAAGGCGACCCGGGCGCGTTTATGGACCGTTCCGTTCTTGAGGGCGACCCGCACGCAGTTCTTGAGGCTATGGCTATCGCAGGCTATGCTATCGGCGCTTCACAGGGTTATATCTATGTTCGTGCTGAGTATCCTATCGCTGTAAAACGTTTACAGATTGCTATTGAGCAGGCTCACGAGTACGGACTTCTCGGAGATGATATTTTCGGCACAGGCTTTAATTTTGACATTAAGCTCCGTCTCGGCGCAGGCGCATTCGTATGCGGCGAGGAAACTTCCCTTATGACTTCCATTGAGGGCAAGCGCGGCGAGCCGAGACCGAGACCTCCTTTCCCTGCTCTCAAGGGTCTTTATCAGAAACCGACAATTCTCAACAATGTTGAGACATATGCTAACGTTGCACAAATCATCTTAAAGGGTCCAGAGTGGTTTGCTTCAATGGGAACCGAGAAGAGCAAGGGTACTAAGGTATTCGCTCTCGGCGGTAAGATAAACCACACAGGTCTTGTAGAAGTACCTATGGGTACAACACTGCGCGAAATTGTCTATGAAATAGGCGGCGGTATCCCGAACGGCAAGAAGTTTAAGGCGGCACAAACGGGCGGTCCCTCGGGCGGATGTATTCCCGAGGAGCATCTCGATGTTAAGATTGACTACGATAACCTTATTGAAATCGGTTCAATGATGGGTTCGGGCGGTCTTATCGTAATGGACGAGGACAACTGTATGGTAGATGTTGCCAAGTTCTTCCTCGAGTTCACGGTTGACGAGAGCTGCGGTAAGTGTACTCCGTGCCGTATCGGTACAAAGAGACTTCTTGAAATGCTTGAGAAAATCACTAACGGTCAGGGAACGCTCGAAATGCTTGACGAGATGGAGGAGCTCTGCTACTATATCAAAGCTAACTCCCTTTGCGGTCTCGGACAGACAGCTCCTAACCCTGTTCTTTCCACACTCCGTTACTTTAAGGACGAGTACATAGCTCACGTTGTAGATAAGAAGTGCCCTGCCGGCGTATGTAAGAATCTCCTCGAGTTCAATATCGACAGAGATAAGTGTATCGGCTGCGGTATGTGTTCAAGAAAGTGCCCTGTAAGCGCAATTTCTGTTACCGACTATACAGCTCCCGGAAAGAAAAAACCTGCTTACGCTATCGATCACAGCAAGTGTATCAAGTGCGGTGCTTGTATTGATACCTGCAAGTTTAAGGCAGTATCAAAAGGCTAAGGAAAGGAAGCTTTTATCATGGAAATGTTAAATATTAAAATCAACGGCAGAGATTATACCGTTGAAAAAAATACTACTATCCTTGAAGCCTGTCATAAGTTCGGAATTAAGATTCCAACACTTTGCTACTTAAAGGAAATCAACGAAATCGGCGCTTGCCGTATGTGCCTTTGCGAGGTTAAGGGCGCGCGCAGTCTCGTTGCTGCATGCGTATATCCTATCGACAGAGAAGGCACGGAAATATATACAAACACTCCTGAAATTCAGAAGTACAGAAAGACCAACCTAGAGCTTCTCGTTTCAAACCACGATAAGAAGTGCATCTCCTGTCCGAGAAACGACAGTTGCGAGCTTCAGAAGCTTTGCCTAGAGTACGGCGTAGACGAGAGTAAGTTCCAGGGCGAGGAGACAAAGTATGAGGAAGACCGTTCTACTCTCCACCTCGTAAGAAATAACAACAAGTGTATCCTTTGCCGCCGTTGCGTAGCTGCTTGTAAGAATCAGTATGTTTCGGTTATCGGCGCCAACAACCGCGGTTTTGACACACAGATTTCCTGTGCATTTGACCAGGACCTCAACAATGTTTCCTGCGTAAGCTGCGGTCAGTGTACTGTTGTATGTCCTACGGGCGCTCTTGTTGAGCGTGACGATACCGAGAAGGTATTCGCCGCAATCGCCGACCCGACAAAGCACGTTGTTGTTCACACAGCTCCGTCAATCCGCGCTACTCTCGGAGAGTGTTTTGGTATGCCTATCGGCACCAATGTAACAGGTAAGATGGTTGCCGCTCTCAAGATGCTCGGCTTTGATAAGGTGTTTGACACAAACTTCGGCGCAGACCTCACAATTATGGAAGAGGGTACAGAGTTTATTGACCGCGTTAAAAACGGCGGTACTCTCCCGATGATTACTTCCTGCTCACCCGGTTGGATTAAATTCTGTGAGCACTATTATCCCGACCTTATTCCTCACCTCTCTACCTGCAAATCACCTCAGCAGATGCAGGGCGCTATGATTAAATCATACTACGCGGAGAAGGCAGGTATCGACCCTAAGGACATTGTGGTTGTATCCGTAATGCCCTGCGTGGCTAAGAAGTTCGAGATAAAGCGCGACGATCAGGGCAGAGATGGTATGCAGGATAACGATATTTCCATAACTACCCGTGAGCTTGCCAAGATGATTAAGCGCGCAGGCATCCAGTTTACTGACCTTGAGGACGAGAATTTCGATCCTATTATGGGAATTGGTTCGGGCGCAGGAACAATCTTCGGCGCAAGCGGCGGTGTTATGGAGGCTGCTCTCAGAACTGTTGCTGACGTTCTTACAGGTCAGGACCTTCCTGAGTTTGAGTACAATGAAGTAAGAGGTATGGACGATGTCAAGGAAGCTACCTACAACGTAGCAGGAATGGACGTTAAGGTTGCCGTTACTTCCGGTCTTAAAAATGCCGCAAAGCTTCTTGACGACATTCGCGCGGGAAAGTCCGAGTATCAGTTCATTGAGGTAATGTGCTGTCCGGGCGGCTGTATTAACGGCGGCGGTCAGCCTATTCAGCCGGGTCACGTCAGAAACTTTGTTGACCTCAAGGCTAAGAGAGCTGAAGCACTCTATGACGACGATAAGAATCTCCCGTTCAGAAAGTCTCACGACAACCCTGAAATCAAGGCTATCTACGATGAGTACCTTGAGAAGCCGGGCTCACATAAGGCTCACGAACTTCTCCACACATCATATGTAGCAAGGGAAAAATAAAACTAAATTACAATACTGAAGGGACTGCTCAGACAGTCCCTTTATGTATTATATGTTTCTTTTTTAATTCATTTTTTGTATGAGAAAATTCACATTTTTTCAAGAATTATTCTTTAAAAGAATATTATGTCTAACTTTATCCTCGTTTATTTTTTTAATTACAATTTTTTCCGTAAATGCTTACGGTAATAAAATAGTTACTGACTCACAGACGACGAAGAACAATCGTCTTTTCGAGGTGCCCGTCGGCATAAGCTCGGTGGAGAAAATGACGGCGGGTACTTTCACGCTGTCCTACGATTCTTCCGACATTGAATTTCGCGGAGTAAGCGTGCTTTCCTCCGACAGTAAAATTAAAGCCGTCGACAGAAAAGGGAAGACGGTAGTTGTGTTCGTGTGTGCCGACGGTGTTTCCCTTAAAAATTCACCTTATTTGTTCACGGTAAAGTATAAGAAAATATCCGAGTCCGACTGCGATATAAAAATTAGTGTTTCAGATTGTGTGGATTCAGACGTAAAAAATTTTTCCGCTCCTGATTCTGCTGTATGCAAGGTGAAATATTCTCCGAGCGCGAAAACGAGCAACTCAAATTACACCCGCAAGGGCACAAATAGTACAAGCAGTAACAATAAAAACAATTCACAGTATCAGAGTGATGATAATATTGTCGGCGACGATAATTATGTCGATGATGACGGGCAAGGCCTAGTCTCGACAATAAAAACCGTTACAGGAGGAAACAGCTATCCGTTCGTTCTTGCCTGTGTAATTATTGCGGCGCTTTTCGCGTCGAGCCTTATTTCCGCCGTTATCATCAGACACGGAAAAGATAAAAAATCAGAAGAGAATGACAAAAATAAATAATCCGCATACCTATTGAGTATGCGGATTATTTTATATAAATCTGTTAAGTTCTTTATTGTATTCATAACCAATGGATTTGAGCTTTTGAGTAATTTCCTGCTTATCTTCATTCATATCCTTACAAAGTTCGTCAAGATTCTTATAAAAGTCTCTCAGTTTGGTATTGACTATGGATAAAAGCATCATCTTATCATTCGGTAAACTCATAAAATACACCTCTGATGAATTCTATCAGAATTTGTTAAATAAGTAAAGCTAAAACAAATAATTAGTTGAGTAAAGCTACAAAATCCTCAAAAACTCTTTTATAACAGCGCTCTTTGTGTTATACTATCATATGTAATTATTCCCAAATATGGAGTTGATTTAATGAGTCCGATGAAATCAAGGGAGCTTGCCGACGGCGTTGTATTCAACAGTATTCACGACAGCCGTTTTAAAACTATGAAGCTCCTTGCTAATATTTTCTTTCCGCTCGACGAGCAGACAGTAGCACAGAACGCACTGCTCTGTTATATGCTCGTGCGCTGTTGCGAAAAATATCCCAATTTTACCACAATGTCGCGAAAACTTGGCTCTCTGTACGGAGCAGAGCTAAACGGCTCAGTGTCAAAAATGGGAGATATGCAGTGCCTCAATATCGAAGTCAGCGGTCTTGACGACCGCTATACCATTAACGGCGAGAGTGTGAGCAAACAGCTCGGAGAGCTTTTATGCGAGGTTATTTTTAATCCTAAAATTAGTGACAATCTATTTGACGAGGAGGATATGCAGCAGGAAAAGCGCCAATTGCTCGAGATGATTGATTCCGAGTTTAACGATAAGCGCGTGTATGCGTCACAGCGGCTTATTGAGGAAATGTGCGCGTCCGAGCTTTACGGCGTAAAGCGATGTGGAACAAAGGAGCAGATTGAGGCTCTTACAACCGCCGATATGTATAATGCGTGGCTGAATATGCTCAAAAACGCACATTTTGAGTTCACATTTGTGGGTGACGGCAATTATGAAGACGTCGCAAGTATAATACAAAATTCTTTTAAAAAAATAAAAAGAACTCCTGTAGAGCTTTCTACAGACGTAATATATACTGCTTTTGACGAGAATGAAGTTGTTGAAGAAATGGACGTAGCGCAGTCGAAGCTCGAAATCGGATTCCGCACAGCCTGTGCCGAGCCTGAGGAGGAAGCGACCGCCACACGCCTTATGTGTGCTATTCTCGGCGGTACGGCTACCTCGAAGCTGTTCACTAACGTACGAGAGAAAAAGAGCCTTTGTTACTACTGCGTCAGCCGTTTCTATCGTCTGAAGGGTATTATGGTCGTTGAGTCGGGAGTGGAAACAGCCAATATCAAAGCGGCAAAGGACGCTATACTCGCCGAGGTTGAGGATATGAAAAACGGAAAAATTGATGATTTTGAGATAGAGTCCGCAAAGCTTGCCATAGTAAACAGCTTTTACGAAGTAGTCGATACAGTCAGCGGTATTGCGAACTGGTACAGCACTCAGCTTATGGACGCGTCCGTTGATACGCCCGAGCAGGCGGCTCAGAAAATAAACGCTGTGACGAAGAAGCAGATAATCGCGGCGGCGAAAAAGCTTCAACTTGACACAACCTATATACTCAAATCAATGTAAGGCGGTATAAATATGAATAATATCACAGAAGTAAAATCCGACCGAACAGGCGATAAATACTATAAGATAGACCATAACTCGGGACTTACAATTTACCTCTATCCGAAGCCTGAATATAACTCGAAATACGCGATATTCGGCACGCGCTATGGAAGCGTTAACAACGCATTTTCGCTTGACGGCGGCGATATTAAAAGAGTACCCGACGGAATTGCCCACTACCTTGAACACAAGATGTTTGAGTGTGATGACGGCGACGCATTTGTGAAGTATGCAAAAACCGGCGCGAACGCAAACGCATATACCTCCTTTGACAAGACATGCTATCTGTTCAGCTGTACCGAGAATTTTGACGAGAGCTTTGAAATTCTCCTGGACTTTGTTCAAAGACCGTATTTTACTAAGGAAACAGTCGCAAAGGAGCAGGGTATAATCGGTCAGGAAATCCGTATGTACGACGACTCTCCCGACTGGCGTGTGATGTTCAATGTCCTTGAAAACATGTATCACAATCACCCCGTGCAAATTGATATTGCAGGCACGGTGGAGTCGATTGCAAAAATCACACCGGAGTTATTGTACGACTGCTACTACACCTTCTATAACCTCAATAATATGGTGCTCTGCATTGCGGGCGACCTCACGGTCGAGGATATTTTGAAAACAGCCGACAAAATGCTCAAGCCCTGCGAAAAGCACATAATAAAAAGTATTTTTGAGGACGAGCCTTACGAGGTTGTTAATAGTTATGTTGAGCAGAAATTTCCTGTTTCTCTTCCTCTGTTTAATCTCGGCTTTAAGGAAAAGGCTCACGATGTGGGACAAAAGGAACTAGCCGAAATCGAGATTATAATAAGCGTTTTATCTTCTCCCGCGTCAAAGCTTTATAAAATACTCGACGACGCAAAGCTTATAAATCAGAACTTTGACAGCGAATACTTCAACGGACAGGGCTATAACGCCGTTCTTTTCAGCGGAGAGTCCCGAGCGCCGAAGGAAGTCGCAGAGATTATTAAGAATTATATTACCAAGTTAAAGCAGAACGGTATTTCAAAAGAGGACTTTGAGATTGCAAAGCGCGAGGTGTACGGAGACAGTGTTTCCGCCCTCAACTCGGTCACGAATATAGGAAATTCTCTTGTGGATTTTCACTTTGAAAACGTTGATATTTTCGGAATAATCGACGATATTGCGGAGTGTACGCTTGACGACGTTAATTACCGACTCAGACAGATGCTCGACACAGATAACACAACTTTATCTGTCGTTCTTTCTCAAGGGGAGGCTTGATATATGTATAATGTAAGCTTTCCCTTTTTAGGGCTGGAATTTAATGTAAATCCAATTGCGGTTTCTTTTGGATCGTTTAAAATTCACTGGTACGGTATAATTATTGCCTGCGGACTTATTCTCGCGCTCGTGTATGCGTACTTCTCTGCACAACGCTTTCAGGTAGACAGAAACAAACTTTTCGACTGCGTTATAGTAGGCATTATCACAGGTATAATCGGAGCAAGAGCATACTATGTGCTCTTTAAGCTCGATTACTATATAGCTAATCCTGCCGAGATAGTAATGATTAATAACGGCGGACTTGCGATTTACGGCGGAATAATAGGCGGAATAATAGGCGGTTGTATCACCGCTAAAATTCTTAAAATAAAGATTATGCCCATTCTTGATGTTGCGGTGCTCGGCTTTCTGATAGGGCAGGGAGTCGGACGATGGGGCAACTTCTTTAATCAGGAGGCGTTCGGTACACAGACGAATCTCCCTTGGGGAATGATGAGCGAAAATACCGCTTTTAAAACCGTGCATCCGTGTTTTTTGTACGAATCTCTCTGGTGTCTTTTAGGATTTGTAATTCTGCATTTTCTCAGCAAAAAATTTCAGAAATACCCCGGTCAGGTTTTTTACTGGTATCTCGTATTGTACGGATTTGAGCGTATGATAGTAGAAGGATTGAGAACAGACAGCCTTTACCTGCCGTTTTCACTTTTTACATTAGACTTAAAAGTGTCACAGCTTTTATCGGCAGTGATTTTTGTGCTCGGAATCGTGCTTTTGATTGTAAACAAAAAAAAGGAGGATAAATTTTATGACAATTATAGACGGAAAAAAGGTGTCCGCACAGGTAAAAGAGCAGGTAGCAAAAGAAAATAAGGAGCTTTTAGCTAAGGGTATTACCCCGGGCCTTGCGGTAATTCTGGTCGGCAATGATCCTGCGTCTAGGGTGTACGTAAACAATAAGAAGAAGGCTTGCGAGTTTGTCGGATTTAAGTCCGAGGAGTTCGCGCTTCCTGCAACTACGACTCAGGAAGAGCTTTTATCACTAGTTGAAGAGCTTAACGAGCGCAGGGATATTAACGGTATCCTCTGTCAGCTTCCGCTCCCTAAGGGACTCGACGAAAACGCGGTTATTGAGGCTATCAGTCCTCTCAAGGACGTTGACGCGTTCCATAAACAGAACGTAGGACGTATTATGATAGGCGATTACGATTTTCTTCCCTGCACACCTGCGGGTATTATGGAAATGCTCCGCGCATACGATATAGACGCGGACGGCAAAAATTGCGTGGTTATCGGCAGGAGCAATATTGTAGGCAAGCCGATGGGTATGCTCCTTTTGCACGAGAACGGTACTGTTACTATCTGCCACAGCCACACCAAAAACCTCAGCGAAATCACTTCTAAAGCAGACATTCTTGTAGCCGCTATCGGCAAGGCAAAGTTCGTTACAGCCGATATGGTAAAGGATGGCGCTGTCGTAATTGACGTAGGTATGAACAGGGACGAGAACGGCAAGCTCTGCGGCGATGTTGACTTCGAGAATGTTAAGGAGAAGTGTTCCTACATAACTCCCGTACCGGGCGGCGTAGGTCCGATGACTATAGCTACTCTTATGAAGAATACTTTAAAGGCGGCTAAGCTGCAAAATAATCTGTAAATAAACTGTTGACAAAATATACCGCTTTGTGATATATTATATAAGCCGCGTATTGTGGGCTGAAAGTGTTTTTGAAACCGCCTACGAATAGCGAGTCTAAAAAAGGATGGTACTAATATGTACGCAGTTATTGAAACAGGCGGCAAGCAGTACAAGGTTGAGCAGGATCAGATTTTGTTCATCGAGAAGCTTGCGGCTGAGGAGAAGGACGTTGTAACGTTTGACGTTGTAGCGCTCGGCGCTGACGACGGTATCAAGGTCGGCTCACCTTACGTTGAGGGAGCTAAGGTTACAGCGGAAGTATTAAAGAACGGTAAGGGAAAAAAAATCAGAGTGGCTACCTATAAGCCTAAAAAGGGCGAGAAAAGAACTCTCGGTCACAGACAGCCTTACACAAAGGTACAGATTAAGTCTATCGAGGCTTAATCGTGATTAACGTAACATTTTATAAGCACACGGACGGCTTTTCGGGGTTTGAGTTCAGCGGTCATTCCGATTACGCTGAAAGCGGATTCGATATTGTCTGTGCGGCGGTGAGCTCGGCGGCTTATCTGACGGCAAATTTGCTTTCTGAAAGTTTTGGCGTGAGCGCGAATGTTACTGTATCAGACGGTTATATGAAACTGACCGCCGAAAAGTCTGATAATGCGGACCGTATTATTAATGGTCTGTATCAGCATCTCCTCCAACTGGAGGACCAGTACACAAAAGATATTAATGTAAAAATTACGGAGGTGTAAGGTAATGCTTAAAATAAACATCCAGTTATTTGCTCATAAAAAAGGTATGGGTTCCACAAAGAACGGCCGTGATTCCGAGTCCAAGCGTCTGGGAGCTAAGCGCGCAGACGGTCAGAAGGTGCTTGCAGGCAACATTCTCGTTAAGCAGAGAGGAACTCACATTCACCCGGGCGTGAACGTAGGTATCGGAAAGGACGACACACTTTTTGCTAAGGTTGACGGTGTTCTTCGTTTTGAGCGCGTAGGCAAGGACAGAAAGCGTGCAAGCGTTTATCCGGCAGAGCAGTGATAATTGCTTTTAAGGGTGGATTTTTCCACCCTTATTTTTGTTTATAAAGGACTCCTATGTTTTTATGATAAACATAATAAATGATTATTTTAGA
Organism: uncultured Clostridia bacterium; assembly: GCA_947625485.1. Classification (GTDB taxonomy): domain Bacteria; phylum Bacillota; class Clostridia; order Oscillospirales; family Acutalibacteraceae; genus Ruminococcoides. Next base: position 37,503 of record CANQOP010000008.1, read on the forward strand.
GTTTCTTGTTAAAAATACTAATTGGGAGGTGCAGAAATGTTTGTAGATACCGCGAAAATTTTTGTCAAGGCGGGCGACGGCGGAGACGGTGCTGTAGCTTTCCATAGAGAAAAGTATGTTGCTGCGGGAGGTCCCGACGGCGGAGACGGAGGACGCGGTGGAAACGTCATTTTTCAGGCTGATGTAAACATTTCCACTCTTGCGGATTTCAGATATAAGAGAAAATACGTCGCTAAAAAGGGAGAAAACGGCAAAGGCGGAAGATGCCGCGGCAAGAACGCCGAGGATCTTGTAGTCCGCGTTCCTCTTGGAACTCTCGTAAAGGACGCGAACACAGGAAGAATCATAGCCGATATAAGCACAAAAGAGCCTGTTGTTATAGCGAAAGGCGGTAAAGGTGGCTGGGGAAACCCACACTTCGCAACGCCCGTACGTCAGGTACCGAGATTTGCAAAGCCCGGTCTGCCGGGTGAAGAATTTGAGGTAACTCTGGAGCTCAAGCTCCTTGCGGACGTTGGACTAGTGGGGTTTCCGAATGTCGGAAAATCTACGCTTGTTTCCGTGGTTTCCGAGGCTAAGCCCGAAATCGCAAACTATCATTTTACAACAATTACCCCTGTTCTCGGCGTTGTGTCAATGGGTGAGGGCAACAGCTTTGTTATGGCGGATATTCCCGGTCTTATCGAGGGCGCGTGGCAGGGAGTAGGTCTGGGTCATCAGTTTCTCAGGCACGTTGAGCGTTGCCGTATGCTTGTGCATATTGTAGACATCAGCGGTTCTGACGGCCGCGACCCATACAACGATTTTAAGGTCATAAACAGCGAGCTTGAGAAGTTTAACCCGGGGCTTGCGAAACGCCCGATGATTGTTGCGGGAAATAAGTGCGATATGTGCACCGACGAGCAGATTGAGGAGTACAGGAAGTATATCGAAAAAATGGGTTATGACTTTTTCCCGATTATGGCGGCTATCCGCTACGGAGTTGACCCTCTGCTAAGTAAAATTCAGGAAATGCTCAGCAAATTACCGCCGATAGAGCGTTATGAGCCCGAGCCTGCACCCGCAGTCAGCGCTGAGGATTTTAACGACCATAGTGTGAAAATCACGAAAGTTGACGGTATTTATAATGTTGAAGCGAAATGGCTCTACAACGTTATGCGTTCAATTAATTTCGACGACTACGAGAGCCTTAACTATTTTCAGAATGTCTTGATGAAGAACGGCGTTTTTGACGCTCTGAGAGACGCCGGTATAAACGAGGGAGATACCGTTTCTCTCTACGACGTCGAGTTTGATTTTGTGGAGTAAACTATGCAGAGTTTATCAGAGAAAAAAACCAACCCGAAGTTACTTCCACCGCAGACGCTCGCCTTTATCGGCGACAGCGTGTATGACATACTTGTACGCGAGTATCTCATAAATGAAGCTATTCGACCTGTAGGAGAACTCAATAGCCGAAAGGTAAAGCTCGTTAACTGCGAAAGTCAGGCTAAGGCTGTAGAGAGGCTTATGCACGTGCTCACAGAGACAGAGATTTCCGTGTATAAGCGCGGGAGAAATGCTTTTACAAAACATACTCCGAAAAACGCTGAGGTCGCGGATTATCACGCCGCAACGGGACTGGAGGCGTTGTTCGGATACCTCTATTTAGACGGAGAAATTGAAAGGATAAACGAACTTTTTAATATTATTATCTCTACATAATTCTGATTTAGAAAAATAAGGGATATAATATGGTATTTAAAAAAATAAAAGATTACACTATAATAGCAGTAGGCGCGCTTATGTACGCCTCGTCGGTAGTTATATTTACCGCACCGAACAATATAGCGCCGGGAGGCCTCACAGGTATAGGCACGCTGCTTAATTATCTTTTTTCGGTACCTATAGGCACGTTCATACTTGTTATGAATGTGCCGTTATTTTTAATCGGCTATAAAACCCTCGGAAAAGGTTTCATTTTAAAAACAGTAATCGGCACGGTTTTTACCTCTGTATTTATTGATTTGCTGACGCCTTTTTTGCCCGAGTATAAGGGCGATATGATGCTTGCCTGCCTGTTTGGCGGATTTTTTAACGGCACGGGACTTGCGCTGATATTCTCGCGCGGAGGTTCGTCAGGCGGAACGGATATAATTGCGGCAACACTGCATAAGCGGTATCCGCAATTGTCCATAGGATATATCATACTCGCGTCCGACGCAGTTGTAGTCACGGTTGCGGCGTTTGTATACAACAGTATTGAATCGGGGCTGTACGCGGTAATTGCTATTTTTGTAAGCAGTAAGCTTATTGATGTAATTACCTACGGTACCTCGCGCGACAACGGCAAGTTTATGTTTATTATCACAGAAAATTACGAGGAGATTTTGTCGGCGCTGTTAAACAAGGTTTCTCGCGGCGTTACTGTCGTAGAGGCGCACGGCGGCTACAGCGGAACAGAGAAAAAACTGCTTTTGTGCGCGCTGCGTCCGCATCAGGTTTTTAAGGCAAGTTCGGTCACGAAAAGCCTTGACCCAAACGCGTTTATTATCGTCACAACCGCGGGTACAATCAACGGTTTAGGATTCGCAAATCAAATGTAACACAATTATCACCTGTTATTTTTCAATTTTATGCAAAACTTAACAAATTTGTATCCTTACTTGAAAATTTCAACATCATTTAGTATAATAATTCGGTGAGGATATATCTATGAAAAGCTTCGTTATCAAATATAAAAAATTGATAATATTTTCCGCAATTATTCTGGCTTTAGTAATAATATTTACTACAGCAGGGCTTTCTGCTCCATCAAGAAGTTATTCTAAAATTGTTGACAATATCAGTACGTGCTCCGTTCCAGAAGGAAGGGTTATTTCTCAGGGTATAGACGTTTCACGGTATCAGGGAGATATTGATTTCGGGAAGGTAAAGGCGTCAGGCTATGATTTTGTGATTATCCGCGCAGGCACTTCACAGGGCGGAAAGGACAAAAATTTTGACGCGTATTACAGCGGCGCTATAGAAGCGGGTCTTGATGTAGGCTGTTACTACTATACCTACTCAACTACCTCAAAGGAAGCTAAGAGAGAGGCTGAGGAGGTGCTCTCTTATATTGAGGGTAAAAGCTTTACCTATCCCGTGTTCTTTGATATTGAACACATTGAGCACCAGTCTTATCAGAGAATAGACGAAAACACAGCTATGATAAATGCTTTTTGCAAGTGCATTAAGCGCGGCGGTTACTATCCGGGGGTATATACCTCGAATTCTATTTATAATAATTATATTGATGTTTCCAAAGTTTTAAATAAGTGGGATTTTTGGATAGCAATCTATCGCGATTATACATATTCCTACAACGGCTACAGCGATATTTTTTCTATGTGGCAATATTCAAACATCGGTAGGGTTGACGGAATAAACGCCGACGTTGATCTCAACGTGTGCTACGTTGATTATCCGAAAGTTATTGAAGAGTTTAATAATAAACTTACAAAAATTACTAACAGACACTAATTTCTATTAAAATAAAGAGTAAAGAGCTTAATTCATTATTATTGGGGGATACATTTTTATGATGAATTACAATAACAATGACCTGGGGTGTACATATTATTTTGACCGTACCGTGTTTAAGGTGTGGTCTCCTGACGCCACTGAGGTTAGAGTTCAGCTTTTTAAAACAGGTTCGGATAACGAGCCTGACGCGCAGAAGCTTGAGAGTTACGGACTGAAATTGGACAGCCAGACGGGCGTTTGGTCAGTGACGGTTTTCGGCGATTTGAAAAATCTTTACTATACTTATCTCGTAACGGTAAACGGGGTTACCCGAGAAACTCAGGACGTTTACTCCAAGGCTGTTGGTGTAAACGGAAGACGCAGTATGGTCTGCGATATGGAGTCTACCAATCCCGTGGGCTGGGATGGAGATAAGCATATTTATGTCAGAAATTCCACGGACGCTATTATCTGGGAAGTACACGTAGGAGACTTTTCGGGAAGTCCTTCCTCGGGCGTGAGCGAGAAAAACCGAGGTAAGTATCTTGCGTTTACCGAGAGAGGAACAACCTTAAACGGTGAGGGCAGAATAAAGACCTGCGTTGACTACCTTCTCGATTTGGGCGTAACTCACGTTCACCTTAATCCTGTATACGACTTTGATTCCGTTGACGAATCGAGACCTGAGTCGGGTCAGTACAACTGGGGCTATGATCCCTCTAACTATAATGTTCCCGAGGGCTCTTACTCTTCAAATCCGTTCGACGGCAACGTTCGTATAAATGAGTTTAAGCAAATGGTACAAGCGCTCCACAGCGTCGGTATCGGCGTTGTTATGGATGTGGTATTTAACCATACAAGCTCTACGGATTCGTGCTTTAACCGCACCGTTCCCGATTATTACTACAGAAAATACGGCGACCGACTCCTTAATTCCTCGGGCTGCGGCAACGTATTGGCGAGTGAAAAGGAAATGGTCCGCAGCTATATTGTAAACTCTGTTGTTTACTGGGCTAATGAGTATCATATTGACGGCTTCCGATTTGACCTTATGGGCTGTATTGATACGACAACAATGAACCTTGTCCGACTTGCCCTTGATGAAATTGACCCGCGTATTCTTGTTTACGGCGAGCCGTGGTCGGCTAATCTCGGAGATAACGGCATTGCGTTCGAGGACGCGTCTGTAAAAGAAAATGCCCATAAGCTTAGCTCGCGCATAGCTATGTTTAACGACTCGTTCAGAAATGCTTTAAAGGGCAATAACGACGACGCATCGATTGGCTATATTCAGGGAAATAATCATAATATTTACTACGTTATCTCGGGTATTCTTGCGTGTTCATCAAATACATTTTTAAAATGGGCGAAAAAACCTACGCAGTGCGTGACATACAACTCGGCTCACGACAATCTTACTCTTTGGGATAAGCTGATGAAGTCGTCTAACCGAGACGATTATGATACGACCGACGAGCATATTATTGCTATGAATAAGCTTTCGGCGGCTCTCGTATTCACCTCTCAGGGCATTCCCTTTATTCTTGGCGGCGAGGAGATGGCGCGTACAAAGTATGGAAACCATAACAGCTACAACTCACCTCTGAGCGTAAACGCCATCGACTGGAACAGAGCGCGAAAGTACAAGGAGCTGGTCGATTACTACAAGGGTCTGATTGCTATACGCAAATCATTCTCTCCGCTCAGAGAACCCACGACAGTAACGGTAAGCAATACTTATTTTGAAACTAACGGACGAGCAATCGCGTATACTGTTCCCAATATCACTCACGGAGAGTGGGATATGATGGCGATTCTCTTCAATAACGGTCACGAGCCCGCGAAGATTACGCTTAAATCTCATACAACTCTTCCTCATTCGTGGGTGGTTATTACCGACTACGAGAGTTCGGGAGTTGAGGAGCGTAAGCGTATTGACGGGAATGATATTAATATTCCGCCAATGTCTGTCCTTATCCTAATTGATGACAAAAGCTTTGACAGTGTTAAAAAACAGAAGTAAATTCTTGACAATTCGGGAATTTATGGTATAATCTAAATGTTACTCGAATGAATGAGTAGCTGTATCCTTGCGACAGAAAATGTCGCCATTAAGTCCAGAAGGAGGTGTTCAACGTGGCAGTAAAAGCAAATTACGAAACAGTAATGATTTTCTCATTAAAGCAGGGCGAAGAGAACATTCAGGCTCTTATTGAAAAATTCAAGGCTTTAATCGAGAAACACGCTACTCTGCAGAATGTTGATGAATGGGGTAAGCGCAGACTCGCTTATCTAATCAACAAGGAAAGCGACGGTTACTATGTTCTTATGAACTTTGAGTCAACAGCTGAGTTTCCTGCTGAGCTCGACCGTATTTTTAAAATCACAGACGGCGTTCTCCGTTCTATGATTATTAAGAAGGATGAATGATTTTTAGTACGCACGTAGGTGTGAATGAAAGGAAAGATGTAATATGTTGAACAGAGTAATTTTAATGGGCAGACTTGTTGCAGACCCTGAGCTGAAAACAACAGCCTCTGGAATAAGCGTAACAAGCTTCCGTATTGCGGTTGACCGCAGCTACGTTAAGAGCGGTGAGGAGCGTAAGGCTGATTTCATCGACATAGTATGCTGGCGTCAGACAGCTGAATTCGTATGCCGTTACTTCGGCAAAGGGTCGCTTATTGCGCTCGAGGGACAGCTTCAGAGCCGCACATATCAGGCAAAGGACGGCACGAACCGTTACGTTACGGAGGTAGTAGCGGATAACGTTAGTTTTACTGGCGAACGTCGCGACGCTAACAACTCCTACGGGGGTCAGTCTTATAACCAGAGTTATAATGCTTCTTCGGAGCCTGCTTCGCCTGCACCGAGTTATCAGAACGGAGACAATTCCGATTTTCAGCTGATGCCTGATACTGATGACTTACCTTTTTAATTGATTCTAACCCTTTGGGTATATAGAAAAGCTACTAATATTTGAAAGGAGAAATAATCATGGCAGATCGTCCGATTCGCGGCAGAAAAGGCCGCAGAAAAGTTTGCGCATTTTGTGTAGACAAGATTGAAACTATTGATTATAAAGACATCGCTCGTCTTCGCCGTTATATGAGCGAGCGCGGAAAGATTTTACCGCGCCGCGTGACAGGCACCTGCGCTAAACACCAGAGAGAGCTTACGACCTCTATCAAGCGTGCGCGCCAGGTAGCGCTGCTTCCTTACACAACAGACTGATAAGTCAAGCCGTCCTGAGGGACGGCTTTTTACTTTGCGTATTTTTCTTACTTTTATTGGATATTATACTTTTATTTTGGGGTGATTTATAGTATAATAAAAAAGACTTCATTCTTTAGAACTTTATCTGCCTGCTATGTTATGAGTGGCAATTATCAATTATATTAAATATATTAAAATAAAATCGGTGATAATTATGTATAAAGAAATTAAAAAACAGGTTTTAGCCTTATTTAAGGAAATTTTAGAAGAGGCAAAGCTAAAAAAGGGCGACCTTGTTGTACTCGGTTGCTCAACGAGCGAGGTTATCGGTTCGCGTATCGGTACAAACTCTCAGTTTGACTGCGCAAAGGCTATGTACGAAAGCTTTTATCCTTATCTTAAAGAAAAAGGAATTTTCCTTGCCGCTCAGTGCTGCGAGCATCTTGAAAGGGCGCTTGTTGTAGAGCGTGAATATGCAATTTCTCACAGCTTGGAAATAGTAAACGCTGTTCCTCAGCCCAAAGCCGGCGGCAGCAGCGCAACCGCGGCGTATCAAATGTTCAGTGATCCCGTGCTTGTTCTGCACGTTAAGGCGGACGCAGGAGTTGATATAGGAGGAACTCTCATTGGTATGCATCTTAAGGAAGTCGCTGTACCGATTAAAACATCGCTTAGGAAAATAGGAGACGCAAACATTGTATGTGCCCGAACACGCCCCAGATTTGTAGGCGGAGAGCGTGCGGTTTATAATAAAAGTCTTATGTAGGGATAGAATGATATAATACTTGCCCGCTCAGGTTGTCGAAAGCAGGGCGAGCGACGGCTGAATTTTCCATATACGCCTTATCTGCCCACGATAAGGTTGTTACGAGAATTATTAACAAACATTTGTGGGCGGAAAGGCTATGGAAAAGTGTTTCACACTTTTCTCTTTTCGATTTATATTGCCCGCTCAGGTTGTCGAAAGCAGGGCGAGCGACGGCTGAATTTTCCATATACGCCTTATCCGCCCACGATAAGGTTGTAATGAAAACCATTAACTTAATTTTGTGGGCGGAAAGGCTATGGAAAAGTGTTTCACACTTTTCTCTTTTCGATTTATATTGCCCGCTCAGTTTGCCGCAAGCAGGGCGAGCGATGGCTAAATTTCCATATACGCCTTATCCGCCCACGATAAGGTTGTTACGAGTATTATTAACTAACATTTGTGGGCGGAAAGGCTATGGAAAAGTGTTTCACACTTTTCTCTTTTCGATTTATATTACCCGCTCAGTTTGCCGCAAGCGGCAACGAGCGATGGCTAAATTTCCATATACGCCTTATCCGCCCACGATAAGGTTGTAATGAAAACCATTAACTTAATTTTGTGGGCGGAAAGGCTATGGAAATTATATGACAGCTAAAGAAGAATTTATTAAAATTTATAAAGAAAAAATTACGCGTGCCGGCTCGGAAAAACTTCTGGAGTGGCTCGAAAAGACTGATTTTTTTAACGCCCCCGCGAGTACGCGTTACCACTGCGCCTGCGAGCACGGTCTTGTTATGCACTCGGTGAGCGTCTATAACACTATGGTTGAAAAATATTTTGACGAAGAAACGGATAACGAGGAGAGCTTTGCGATATGTGCTCTGCTTCACGACTTGTGCAAGGCTCAGTTTTATAGAATTTCGACGCGAAACGTTAAGAATGAGGAAACGGGGCGTTGGGAAAAAGTCCCGTATTACTCGATTGACGACAGCTATCCATACGGACACGGCGAAAAATCCGTGTTTCTTATAGAGCGATTTATGCGCCTTAAGCTTGACGAGGCAATGGCTATCCGCTGGCATATGGGTGAGTTCGGCGACAAAAACAGTAACACTATTTCTCAGGCGTACAACCTTTATCCTCTTGCGGTAAAGCTCCATCTTGCGGATCTTGAGTCTACTTATCTCAGGGAAAAGGGCACATCAGTGGTGAACAGGTGATAAAATGCTTTTAATTGATGCAATGAACCGCGCAAAGCAGCTTCGGGAGGAGCTGAAGTACCACAGCGATTTATATTACAATAAGGATAATCCCGAAATAGACGACTTCACTTATGATAAAATGATGCGCGAGCTCGAGGATATAGAGGCAGAATTTCCCGAACTGATTACCGCAGATTCACCGACTCAGAAGGTCGGCGGACAGGCGGGCGAGAAATTCTCACCCGTAACTCACGATGTACCGATGATGAGTCTCCACGACAGTTTTTCTTTTAACGAGTTGAGGGATTTTGACCGCAAGGTGCGTGAGGTCGTGAAAAATCCGCTCTATGTCGTAGAGCCAAAGTTTGACGGACTGTCGGTTTCGGTTGAATACAGAAACGGCGTTCTTGTCCGTGCCTCAACGCGCGGCGACGGAGTGACGGGAGAGGACGTTACGGACAATATTCTTACCATAAAAACCCTGCCGCACAGGCTTAAAAATGCTCCTGCGTTCCTTGAGGTGCGCGGAGAGGTGTATATGTCGTTTGCAAACTTTCTGAGCCTTACTAAGCGTCAGGAGGAAAACGAAGAAAAACCGTTTAAAAATCCGCGAAACGCTGCGGCAGGCTCTCTTAGACAGAAGGACAGTAAAATTACAGCCCAGCGTGCGCTTGATATTTTTGTGTTCAATATTCAGCAGATTGACGGCGAAGAAATAAACGGACACAAGCAGTCGCTTGATTATCTTAAATCGCTTGGACTTCCCGTATCCTTTCACAATCGTTTTGATAATATAGAGGACGTTATAGGTGAAATTCAGAGAATAGGCGACAGCCGCGGAGAATATCCGTTTGCTATAGACGGCGCGGTTATCAAGGTTGATGATTTTTCTATGCGAGAGGAGCTTGGCTCCACCGCTAAATTTCCTCGCTGGGCGGAGGCGTATAAATACCCTCCAGAAGAAAAGGAAACCACCTTGCTTTCGGTGGAAATCAATGTGGGCAGAACAGGCGTGCTCACGCCTGTCGGTAACTTTGAGCCTGTATTTTTAGCGGGCACGACTGTTTCGCGCGCCACTCTGCATAATATGGATTTTATTGCCGAAAAGGGCATTTGCGTAGGAGACAGAGTGATTATCCGCAAAGCGGGCGAAATTATTCCCGAGGTGCTTTCTGTCGTGGCGCACGGTAAAAATGCAGTTTCTTTTGAGTTTCCGAAGACCTGCCCATCGTGCGGCAGTCCTGTTTCGCGCGAGAACGGCGAGGCGGCTGTCCGATGCACAAATACCGATTGTCCCGCCCAGCTTATGCGCCACCTTATCCACTTCGTGAGCCGTGACGCTATGGATATTGAGGGACTCGGACCTGCTGTGCTTGAACAGCTCGTTTCGGCTGAGCTTGTAAAATCTCCGGCGGATTTATACCGCCTCAGGTTTGAAGATATTTTAACTCTCGACAAGAAAAAGGAAAAGTCTGCTCAAAATCTTTTGAACGCTCTTGAGAAATCAAAAAACAATCAGTTATACAGACTGATTTACGCGCTCGGTATTCCTCATATCGGTTTAAAAGCGGCTCAGCTTTTGTGCCGTAAATTCCCGACTGTCGAAGACGTGCAGAACGCAGTTGCAGAGGAAATATGTAACATAGACGGCTATGGAGAGATTATGGCGCAGTCGGTTGTTCAGTATTTTTCGCTCGAAAGCACAAGGCAGTTAATAGGCGAGCTTAAATCGCTCGGTGTAAAAATGACTCCGTCCGAGACTAAGACAGAAGGCGGTATTTTTGAGGGTAAGACCTTTGTCCTGACAGGAACTCTGCCAACGATGTCGCGTAAAGAGGCGTCAAAAATTATCGAGGACAATGGAGGAAAAACCTCCGGCTCAGTTTCTAAGAAAACCGATTATGTACTTGCAGGTGAAGCCGCAGGCTCAAAGCTTACCAAGGCGCAATCTTTGGGTGTAACGGTTATAACCGAAGAAGAACTGCTTGAAATGATAAAATAATACAAATGTTAAGGCGAATACCTTCCGTTAATTCGGAAGGTATATTTTTTTGCCCTTTTTCATATATCTTATTATCTAAAACTAAGTCAAAAATACAGGAGCGTTAAATGAACGAACAAAAATCTTATGAGCTTGCAGTACAAGCTTTTTCGCCGAAAATCTCTTGTCGGATAAAAAATATACCCTTAAATTTAGTCAGGGACATTCAGGAAATTCGCCTTCGTGTAAACCGACCGATAACCTTATGTACGGGAAATATTACATATTATGTTACCGAAAACGGTCAGATTGCTACCGAGCCGGGCGGAAATCTTCTTACTGTGGACAAAGACGATATGCACAGAACGTTTAACAATCTCTGCAACTACTCGGTGTTCTCAAAGCAGAACGAGATAAAAAACGGTTTCATAACAATACGCGGCGGAAGCCGCGCGGGTATCTGCGGTACTGCTGTTTCGGAGAAAAACAGCATTTCAAATATCCGTGATATAAGCTCGATTATTCTGCGCATAGCGTCTGAGCGCATAGGCTGCGGTAATGATTTGTTAAACACAGTTTCTGAACCTGAGCGCGGTTTTTTGTTGTGCGGCGCTCCCTGCAGCGGAAAAACCACTATTTTACGTGATGTTTCGCGCCGTCTTTCGGTTTCGCACAATGTTGCTCTTATTGATAGCCGCAGCGAGCTTGCAGGCACTTATATGGGCGAGGCTCAGAACGATATAGGTATGTGCGATGTACTCGACGGTTACAGCAAAAAGGACGGCTTTGACCATGCGGTGCGTTGCCTTTCGCCCGAGATAGTTGTATGTGATGAGATAGGCGACGACTCAGACGCGTGTTCAGTTGAAAATGCAACAGGGAGCGGCGTGTCAGTAATTGCCTCCGCCCACTGCTCGGATATGGACGAGCTTATGCGAAAGTCAAGCCTTCAAGGACTGATTAAGAAGAGAGCCTTTAAAAGCATTGTGTTTCTGAAGAGCCGTCGAGAAATCGGAAAAATAGGGGAGATTATAGACTGTGATGAGCTTTTGGATTAAAATAATCGGCTCGCTTTTGCTCCTGCTTTCGGTAACAGTATGCGGATTTTACTTTTCAAACCGACTCAAACTTCGGCGTGATTTTCTGCTCGCGTTTATCGAGTTTCTGACGAATCTCGAAACCAATATCCGTTATACCTCCGACGATATAATTAATCTCGTAAAACGCTCTGCACCGAATTATCTTACGGATATTTTCTGCACGGATTCATATGTGTTTACTGACTACTGGACAGACTCACTAAGCAGAATCCCGAAATCTTACGGTCTGAAAGCTGACGACTGTTCTTTGCTAAGCGAGTTTGGGAAGCTTCTCGGAACTACGGATATTGAGGGACAGCTTAACCATATAGAGCTTTACAAAACACTGTTTAAAAATTCTCTTGATAATTCTGAAAAGGAATATAAAAGCAAAGGCAAGCTATATAGACTTCTCGGTTTTTTCTGCGGAGCAACTCTTGCAATAATGTTTATATAAAGGACGGAAAACTATGGACGTTGATATGATTTTTAAAATTGCCGCAATAGGCATAATTGTCGCAGTGCTCAATCAACTGCTGATTCGCAGCGGACGCGAGGAGCAGGCTATGCTTACCACACTGGCGGGGCTTATCGTAGTGCTTTCAATGCTTGTAACGCAGATAAGCAGTCTATTTACGTCTATTAAGTCGCTCTTCGGTCTATGAATATAATATCAATCACTATGATAGGCATAGTTACCGCCGTGCTCTCGCTCTCTATAAGACGGTATAACGGCGAAATATCTCTAATAATTGCAATTGCAGGCTGTGTAATAATCTTTCTTTCCGTACTTTTAAATCTTTCCTCAGTATTTGAAACAGTCAAGTCAATCTTAGCCACAGCTTCGGTCAGGACAGAATACATAGTAATTTTGCTTAAAGCGGTCGGAATCTGTTTTCTTACGGAGTTTGCCTGCGATTGCTGTAATGACGCAGGGCAGAGAGCTCTCGCAGGCAATGTCTCGCTCGCAGGGAAAATACTAGTGCTGGTAACAGCGATTCCGCTTTATGAGGATATTCTAAATACTGTGCTTTCGCTTACGGGAGGTGCGGTATGAAAAAGATATTTTTTATTATATGTGCAGTAATTGCCGTATTTGTTTCAGGTGAAATATCTGTTAAAGCGGCTGCTTACGACGACTTAAAGGAACAGTACAATGCGGACAGCATAATGGACGAGCTGCCCGACAGTACAAAAAAGTCGCTTTCAGATTTAGGTATAGACGGTATAGACATAGAATCAATCAATGACTTGTCATTTGAAAAAATTGTCGGCTCTATTATGAATACTGCCGCCGAACAAAGCAAAACTCCGCTTAAAATACTCGCCACAACCGTCGCGATAATGCTTTTATATTCAATTCTTTATTCGTTTAAATCGTCGTTTGATAACAACTCAATGCAGCAGGTGCTTTCTGTGTGTACCACGCTTTGTATAACCTGCGCCGCCGTTATTCCTGTTACGGAGGTCATAACAACAGGAGTAGACATAATCCAGACGACAGCAAATTTTATGCTCGCATTCATACCAATAATCGCGCTTATTATAACCGCGTCAGGGCACGCCGCAAGCTCAGCCTCGTACTATTCGATTATGATTTTCGCGGGACAAGGCGTGTCCCAGCTTTCAGCGAATGTTATAGCGCCGTTTCTTAAAATTTTCCTCGGTATAAGCGTAAGCTCCGCAATTTCTCCGAGTGTAAATCTGAACGGAATAGTGCAGTTTATATCCCGTCTTGTAAAGTGGCTTTTGGGCTTTATTATGACGATTTTTACTGCGTTTCTTACGATAAAACAGCTCATATCCACTGGCGTGGACAATGTGTCAACGCGTGCGGTCAGGTTTACCCTTACAAGCCTTGTGCCCGTGGTAGGCTCGGCGCTCTCGGACGCATACCGTACCGTGCAAAGTTCGGTAGGACTTCTGAAGTCGGGTATGGGTGTTTTTGTGATAATAGCTGTAGCTGTTTTGTTTCTGCCGATACTGTTGCAGTGCCTTTGCTGGATGCTCACCCTTAACGCAAGCAAATCGGTAGGAGAGGTGCTCGGGCTCAGAGAACCGTGCTTTATCTTCGAGGCGGTCAATACCGTGGTAACAACCGTGTTTGCTATTTTGCTCTGCATAATGTCCGTATTCATTATATCGACCGCCTTGATACTTATGCTGGGAGGCGCGGGAGTATGAAAGATATAGGAACTGTAGCAGCTGTAATCTGCGTTTGCTCTGTCGCGGTCTCGCTCATAAGCACAATATCTCCTCAGGGTAATATGCGCAAGGTGGTAAACCTTGTAATCGGCGCCTTTATGCTCTGCTGTATGATATTTCCCATAAAAACAGCAGTGAGCGGTTTTAAGCTTAATATCGACGCGGCTCCGCTGAGCGACAATCTCCAAGATACCGCCGCCGAGGCTTATAATAACGCCGTCCTGACGGAAACTAAAAACAGTCTCGAATCCTCAATGAACGCTTATCTTGCCCAAAACGGAATAAAAACAGGCGGAGTTGCGGTCGACCTTGAAGTTAATGAAAAAGGTGGAATATATATAAGCTATACCGGCATATATATTTCAATAAAGGACAGTGAAAAATCAGACGAGATTGTAAAGCTTGTCAGGGAAAAGTTTGAGGTAACCCCCGAGATAATAACGAGGTAGGTATGCAAAAGCTGGATTTAAAAAATCTGTTCAAGGACGGAAAAATAAGAAATTTAATAGTAATATGCGGTATTATCGGCATAGCGCTGATATTCCTTTCATCATTTATAGGTGCTCCCGACAGCCAAAACAATACGGCAAACTCAAACGTATCTGAGTACAAGGAGCAAATGCAAAGTTCGGTTCAACAAATGCTCGAGAATATAGAAGGCGTAGGAAACGCCAGCGTGCTGCTCACGATAGAGAACTCCGTGGAAGGCGTGTATCTTGAGAATAATTCTACTAAAACCAAGGAAATTGAGCCTAAAATACGCGGTGTTGTCGTGGCGTGCAGCGGAGGTGATGACCCTATTGTCATACAACGCGTGACGCAGGCAGTCACAAAAGCGCTGAACATTTCCACCGCAAAGGTGTATGTAACAAAATTACAAGAATAGAGGTAAAAAATATGAAAAGATTTAAAAAACAATTTTTGGCGGCGGCGCTTGTTCTGGCTTTGGGAGCAGCCGTTTATCTCAACTGGAGCGTAAGTACGCCTAAGAGTGTTGCGAAAACGCTCGGCGAGAGCAAGTATGTCAACGCAACCGTATCCACTACGGCGTCTCCTGACGAGGCTAAGGCTAAACCCACAAGCAAAACTACGACAAAACAGGATACTTTTTTTGCTTCGGCAAAAACCGAGCGTGACCAGACTCAGGATAAAATCATAGATAAGGCTTCGGAAATTCTCTCGCTCGACACAACCTCCGAGACAGACAGAACCGAGGCGCAGAATCAGGTTGCGGCTATTATAAAGAATTTCACGCTTCAGGATTCTATCGAAACGACCTTGAAGGCAAAGGGCTTTTCAAACTGTATTTGCTACATAAACGAGCAGGGCTGTACCGTTACGGTTCCGAAAAGAGATATAAAG
This sequence comes from uncultured Clostridia bacterium, assembly GCA_947625485.1. Taxonomy (GTDB): domain Bacteria; phylum Bacillota; class Clostridia; order Oscillospirales; family Acutalibacteraceae; genus Ruminococcoides. The sequence goes on from CANQOP010000008.1 coordinate 52,779, forward strand.
AAGAACAGCCAAATGCTTATAAAGGCGACGGTTAAAAATGCCTCGAACATTAGCTTTGATAAAATAACTGTGGTCACGGTTTAAAAAATATTAAAAGTAAAAGGGCGGATTTCCGCCCTTTATTACATTCTTGTAAAATTGTTGATTTTTATTATGAAATAGTATACAATACTATTATGGCTATTTGTATGTAAATAGTCGTATTCCTCATTTTACGGAGTTGATACATATATGAAAGTTGATAACGCAATAATTCTCGCTGCAGGACGCTCTCAGCGTTTTGCTCCGCTTACATACGAAATGCCCAAGGGGCTTTTTAAGGTGCAGGGCGAAGTGCTTATTGAAAGACAGATCGGACAGCTCAGAGAGGCTGGAGTAGACGATATATATATTGTTGTCGGCTATATGAAAGAAAAGTTTTTCTACCTTGAGGAGAAATACGGAGTACATTTTGTAATAAACAATACGTTTAACAATAAAGGTAATATCAATTCACTATTTGCGGTAAAGGACGTTCTTAAAAACTCGTATATTTGTTGCTCGGACCACTATTTTGTCGATAATCCGTTTATTGAAAATCCACAGTATTCTTACAGGGCTTGCACCTACAAAGAGGGTAAATTCCGCGAATTTGCCGTTGATGTCAGCGATATTGGGGTAATTACCGATTTCCACATAGGCAAGGAAGACAGCAACTGTATGATTGGACATGCCTTCTTTAGTGAGAGCTTTTCCAAGAAATTTGTCGAGCTTATGGAAAAGGAAATTAACGAATTCGGTATCCAGAATATGTTCTGGGAGGAATTTTACGGCAGACATATCCGCGAGCTTACAATGTTTGCAAAGTTTTACGACAAGAAAAAGGTTTTAGAGTTCAATTCCATAACCGATTTGCGTGAATTTGATAAGGACTTTTTAATAAATATCGACTCTCAGATAGTGCGCAATATCTGCGGCGTACTGAAGTGCGGACCTAATGATATTAAGAATATCGAGATTATCCAAAAAGGTCTCACAAATGTTTCGTTCAAGTTTGATGTAAACAAAAAGACATATGTTTACCGCCATCCCGGAGGAAGCGCGGAGAATATCATCAACCGTGAGTCCGAGGTTTATTCCCAGAACAAGGCTAAGGAGCTGGGAATTGATAAAACATTAATTCATATTGACGTTCAGGGCTGGAAGATTTCTCACTTTATTGACGATACCGTCGAGACCGATCTCGAGCATAACGATAAACAGCTCGCTCAGGTTTGCGAATACCTCAGAATTCTCCACTCCTGCGATTTCGAGGTAGTGCGTTACTTTGACTGCGTTGAAGAGGCAAAGCGCCTTATAGGACTAGCCTGTAAGACCAAGGGTAATCTCTTCGAGGAATTTAAGGACCTTATCGACGATGTAGACCGTCTTAAAGTTTTCGTTAAAGCGGACAACTTCCCCGACGTACTGAGTCACGGCGATATTTACTCTCCTAACTATCTGTTTACAAAAAGCGGAGATATTTATATGATTGACTGGGAGTTCAGTTCGGTTGCGGATATTGCAAACGATGTATCGGGTATGGTGACCCGCTATGAGCTTGACGACGCTAACGTAAATCGCTACCTCAGGGCTTATTTTGACCGTGACCTTACATTCGAGGAGTACCGCCATTTTATCGGATATTTCGGTATAGACTCGCTTTACTGGCTTTCGTGGGGACTGTTCAAGGGAAGTATTTTTGAGGATGACGGCTTTTTTATGCTGGCTGCGTATAAGAATTGTAAGCGTTTCTGCAAAGCTGCGTTTGAGATGTACGAGCATCCCGAAAAGTTCAAGGATTGGAAGTTTGGTCAATGAACATTGCAATAATTCTGGCAGGCGGCGTCGGCTCACGTGTCGGCGCCGACCGTCCGAAACAGTTTATAGAAATAATGGGCAAGCCTATTCTTGCTTATACTGTCGATAAGTTTAACTCTCACCCCGAAATCGACGCTATTGAAATTGTTTGTGTGGAGAGCCATATCGACTATCTGAAAGAAATGGTTGCTCTGTATAATCTGAATAAGGTAAGATGGATTACAAAGGGCGGAAGTACATTTCAGGGCTCTGTTTTAAACGGAGTGACTAACCTTAAAGACAAGGTTTCGGACGACGATATAGTCTTAATCCATTTCGGCGCGTCTCCATTCGTTGAAGCGGATATTATAAGCGACGCAATAAGGGTTTGTAAAGAAAAGGGAAACGCGATTTCTACCACTGATTTCTTCCTTCTTTCGGGAATTAAGGACGACGAAACCAAGTCTACGAAGTGGATAGATCGTGATACTGTCGCTTGTATGAACTCGCCTCACGCTTTTAAATACAAATTCGTTTCTGACCTTTATGACGAGGGAGTTCGCACCGGTGTAATCGACAGAGTTGAGCCGCATACGACAACTATGATGTATGAACTCGGCAAGACGATTTATTTCTCAAAGGGAAGTCAGACAAATATAAAAATAACGACAAAAGAAGATTTGGACCTTTTTGAGGGTTATGTTCTGCTAAAACAAAAAAGAGCACGGCAGGAGTAATATTGTTACTCAATATAAGGGGATTTGATATATGGACGCTACACAAAACTATTTATTTAATCTTTTAGTTGAAATTGACACAATATGCAAAAAATATGATATTGAGTATTTTATTGACTATGGTACTACTCTGGGAGCCGTAAGACACGAGGGTTTTATTCCGTGGGACGATGATATAGATATAAATATGACCGAGGATAACTACTATAAGTGGGTGGAAGCCTGCAAAAAGGAGCTTGATCCTAAAAAGCGCGTTTACGGAGACGGAAGAATTGACAGGGATTTTCCCGGTACTTTTGGACGCTATATTGACGTTGAGACGCTGCGTATTAGTTCAACTTTTGCTTTCTGGAAGCCCATATGCGGTCAGTGTATTGATGTTTTCTATCTTTTGGAGCTGCCCGGCGACCCTGTAAAGAAGCAAAAAATGATTGACCTTTACTTTGCTTATGATGAGTACGCCAACTCCAGCTACCGCCATTACCGCAGCAAAAGCAGGGTGATTATGGATCTGTATAATAAGTTTCGCCGATGGGAAAAGATTGTAGGCAAGGAGAGAGTTCTACGCCACCTGGAGAAAAAGCTTTTCCATAAGCACTACGACGACTGCGATACTTATATAGTAACTTCAGCCCGTAAGTACGGACCTGTGTCAGTAGTTCCCAAGTACATCTACGATACGGTTTATTACGCTGATTTTGAGGGACGTAAGTTCCCGATTTCGGGCAGATATGCCGAAATGCTCGCCTACTACTACGGAGACGACTGGAATATTCTTCCGGCAACTAAAAAAACTCACTCTAAAATGTCCCTTACGGGTATTTCCTGTGATGATTATGTTTCTGACTATATGCGCATTATTGACGAGAAAAAACTCAAGGAAGAACGCCAGAAAGCTAAGCATCTGATGGTGGAGGAAGGCTATAAAACAACCGTTCATATGCGTAATGTTTATCAGAAGCTTGCAAAGGCGGAAATGCTTAAAATAAAGAACAGAATAAACAGCGAGAATATTGACATTAATTCGCTCCTGAACCCGTCTGATTCGGAAAAGCTCCAAAAGCTTGATAATCTTTTTTCGAGCTATTATAAGAATCAGCTTAATTCAAGCGTACGGTATTGGGAAAGTTATTTCGATATAGGCGAGGATTTATTCTATGCCGCTATATTTAACCTTATTTACACACACAACGACTTAACCTCTGTGTCAAAGATAATGAAACTGCGCGAGACAGCGGGCATTTCAATAGACGGTCAACTTGCAGATTTGTGGAACATAGTACTGACTTGTCGTAAAATTAAGGCGGCTATGGTATATAAGGACTACGATAAAGCTAAGCCGCTTATTTATAAAGCAATTAAAAAATATCCTTATTGTAAAGAACTCAAGCTCTATAAGCTCGAGATTATGACGGCAAGAGCCGAATCTCGGGAAGAGTATGTAAAAGCCCGCGCTTATGCGAAGAAGTTGCTTGAAGAATATCCGGGAAACGATCGTTGTATCAAATGCCGCGGAGATATTGCTCTGGCGCTTGGTAACAGAGAAAACGCGGAAAAATTTTACAATAAGGTTATGAAAAAGTCGAACAACGGACTTTTGCATCTCGATATTAAGAAGACAATGGAGGCGATAAAATGACAGAAGTACAGTCAAGACTGTTACAGCTTGCAGATGAAATAAAGTCAATTTGCGCCTCGGAAAAGCTCAGGTATGTACTCTGCTTTGAGACGGCAGCTTATTTTGCCGACCACGACAGGTTTGGGGATGAGCAATATAATTTAAAAATTATGATGCCTTATAATGACATTGTAAAACTCGAAAAGTATGTAGATAAAAATCTATCCGATAAGCGTTTTGTGGAGTCATGGAGAAATAACCACAAGTTACAGATGCTTAAATTCCGTTATGTTGACAAAAACAGTCTTCTTTTTGACGGCTCCTCTTCTGAGTATCATATAGCTCCCGGTGTATGCGTAACGATATATCCTGCAAGGCAGTTTGAGGAAATTGATACGGCGCGTGCCTGTGAACGCTATTTACAGCTTTGTAATAAAGGCCAGGGTAATAGAGCGGCAAAGCTTGTGATATATAAATTTTTATCGAAATTGACCCATAACAATTCATTTATGGATCATGCTACGGATAGGTTAAGGATAGATAACACCAACTCCATTCACAAGGGCTGGCTCAGACATTTTAGAATGTCGAACAGGAAAATGGCTAATTACATTATGAATGAGCAGGATAAAGCTACAAAACCTTACCGTTCATCGCGATATGTCTCCAAGGATATTTTACTTAAAGACTCTGAGTCCACGGAGGACTGCTATGCTTTCGTAGACAGCAGAGCTAATGTTATCAAACTTCCGTCCGACTTGTTTACAAATACTTCTACAGTAGCTTTTGAGGACAGAGAGTTTACTGTTTATGCCGACGAAAAGCTTTTCTTTACCGCACTTTTTGGAGACAATTGGAGAGAGCGTTCCAGAGCTAAGACTCCGGGTACTGACCATCCAACAATAATTAATGATATAAATCTCCCGTATAAACAATATCTGGACTTAATTGCTGACGATGATGTAAGTCTTGAGGATATTGCGGCTGAAAAACTTGAGTATAACCTTTGGATGAGTGATTTTCATAATGGTCCGGTTAATCGCGCGGCGAGAACGTTTGATCGCGTCCGCCGTTCGGTTGACAGAATTGATATTTGGTACCGCCTGCGTCCGAAGCGCGAAGAGCTTAGAGAAGCGTACAGGAATAAGGACGTAAACAAAATTAAGGATATTCTCAAGGGCTATCTCAAAGCGACAGATAAGTACTATCAAATGAAAATAGGCTTTTATATTGACGCTGAAATATTCAAGTGTGCAAAGCTCGTGTGGGAAGCAGAGGGAAGACCGTCTACTGTAAATGCAAAGGGACAAACCATTAGTTATGCCGACAGTGTGTATAAAAGGGTTCCTAAAATTTATAAAAAGGAAACTCCCGACGAGTATTTTGCGAAACGCGGTACAAAGATAGTCAATAATAAGTAATTATAATATCGTGCGGATTCAATTTCGCACGATATTTTGCTATTGCCTTAAACTTTTACATATGATATACTTAAATATAATTATAAAAATGATAAAATATTGAGAAATGCAGTGATATTATGGAGAATAAAATTTCAAGGTACAAAGCAAGAGAACAGGGATTTCTGCTAATATTTGAGTCTATATTCAACTCTGACCCTATAGAAGATATTATCGACGGAGCTTTTGAAAGCAGAGAGCTTGTATTTGACGATTACGCCGTAAAGCTCGCGCGTAACGTGAGGGCTGAGAGCGAGTACCTTGACAGCTTGATTGAATCCCATTTAAAAAAGGGCTGGACTCTGAAACGTATTTCCAAAACCAGCCTTGCTATTCTTCGCCTTGCGATTTATGAAATGAAGTTTGAGGAAAATATCCCTGAAAGCGTCGCGATTAATGAAGCTGTAGAGCTTGCAAAAAAATATACGGTTGACGAGAGCAAATTCATAAACGGGGTTCTCGGAGCGATTTCGAGAGAATGATGTACGCTCTTGGAATCGATACCAGCAATTACACGACATCTGTCGCTCTTATTAATGACAGAGGCGAAGTAATACAGCGAAAAAAGCTGCTGCCTGTTAAAAAAGGAAACGTCGGTCTGCGCCAGAGCGACGCCGTGTTTCACCATACACAACAGCTTTATTCTCTTTACGGCGAACTTATAAGAAATATTGATACAGCGGATATTAAGGCGGTCGGAGTTTCTTTGCGCCCGAGGAGTGTGGACGGCTCATATATGCCGTGTTTTACGGTAGGATATAATGCCGCTCGTATAATATCAGATACGCTTAATGTACCGCTTTACCCTTACTCCCATCAGGAAGGACATATCGCCGCCGCCATCTACAGCGCAAAATGCGAGAGGCTTTTTAATGAGAAATTTATAGCCTTTCACGTGAGCGGAGGTACGACCGAGGCGGTTCTTGCTGAACCTGTAGGCTCGGGCTTTAAAGCTGAGATTATTGCCAATACGCTTGATTTAAACGCCGGACAGGCGATAGACAGGGTAGGAGTTATGCTCGGTCTCAATTTTCCGTGCGGAAGAGAGCTCGAACAGCTTGCTCTATGCTATCACGGCGATGTAAAGATAAAACCTGCCTTAAAGGGCGCAGACTGCTGTCTCAGCGGACTTGAAAATCTCTGCCGTAAAATGTATGACAGTAATATGTCAAGAGAATATATATCCTGCTTCTGCATTAAATATATTGAAGAAACTCTTTGCGCTATGACAGAGAAGCTTTTATCAAAATACGGTGATTTACCTCTTCTTTTTGCGGGCGGAGTTATGTCAGATTTAATTATAAGAAATACTATAGAAAATAAATTCGGCGCGTATTTTGCTGCTCCTGAGTTTTCCGCTGATAACGCCGCCGGAATAGCTTATCTTGCTTTTAGAGAGATGACCTATGCAGACTCCTGAGTTTTTAAAACCGAAGGTTTTAACTGTTACACAACTTAATCATTATGTAAAATCCCTTTTTGAAAGTGACCCGCACCTTGTGAATGTTTTTGTCACGGGAGAGATTAGCAACCTGAAAAAACACTACGCGAGCGGACACATATATTTTAGTCTGAAAGATAAGGGCGGGATTATTAATTCCGTGATGTTTCGCGGAAATGCTATGGGACTTCGTTTCAGCCCCGAGGAGGGTATGAAGGTGATAGTCCGCGGCCGTGTATCACTCTATGAGCAGAGCGGAAGTTATCAGCTCTATGTTGATGATATGCAGCCCGACGGTATCGGCGCGCTCACTCAGGCATATGAACAGCTTAAAAAGAAACTTGAAAAATTGGGCTTGTTTGACAGCAGGCACAAAAAGCCGATACCAAAGTTTCCGAAAGCCGTCGGTGTGATAACCTCCGCTACAGGCGCGGCAGTTCAGGATATACGAAATGTTCTCACACGCCGTTTTCCGAGCGTTGACATTGTTTTGTGTCCCGTTCAGGTTCAGGGCGACAGAGCCGCAGAACAGCTTGTCGAAGCGGTAAACACATTTAATGAGTACGATTGTGCGGACGTTATCATAATCGGAAGAGGCGGCGGCTCAATCGAGGATTTATGGGCGTTTAACGACGAAAACCTCGCATACGCAATTTATGCATGCAATATTCCTGTGATTTCTGCTGTCGGTCACGAGACGGATTTTACTATTTGCGACTTTGTTTCCGATTTGCGCGCGCCTACTCCGTCCGCGGCGGCGGAGCTTGCCGTTCCCGACAGGGAAGAGCTTTTTTCCTATTACAGCGCGCAGCAACAGTATATATCCTCTATGATTGACGCTAAAATCTCTCAGGCGAGAAAAAAACTATCCGACTTCAATGCCTCTGTTTTGAGGAATTCTCCCGAGAAGCGGATTTTAAGTATTGAACAAAACCTTGTTTATCTTAGTAAGGTTATTTCAAATTCTGTTAATAATAAGTTTGTATCCTCAGACGAGCATATAAAAAAACTCGGAGCAAAGCTTGAGGCACTAAACCCCATATCGGTTTTGCGTCGCGGTTATGCCGTAGCGGAGAAGAACGAAAATATAGTTAATTCTATAAAAGAATTAAAAGTCGGAGATAAAATTAAACTGACCTTAAAGGACGGTTATGTAAATACAGTAGTTTCGGAGAAATGATATGGCGTTTGCACATTTACACGTTCATAGTGAGTATAGTCTGCTTGACGGCGCCTGCAGGATTAAAAACCTCGCGAAAGCCGCTAAGGAGATGGGTCAGACTGCGCTCGCAATTACCGACCACGGCGTTATGTACGGCGCTGTGGATTTTTATCGTGCCTGTAAAAAAGAAGGTATAAAACCTATCATCGGATGCGAGGTTTACGTTGCGCCGCGTTCACGATTTGACAGTGACAGGAATTACTACCATATGGTACTTCTATGCGAGAATAACACGGGTTATCAGAATCTTATCAGACTCGTGTCGCTCGGATTTACCGAGGGCTTTTACAATAAGCCGCGCATAGACGACAGCCTTCTTGAAAAGTATCACGAGGGTCTTATATGTCTTTCCGCCTGCCTTGCGGGTGAACTGCCTCAAATGCTTCTGCTCGGCGACTACAAAGGCGCAAAGAGCAGAGCGGTTTATTATCAGAACTTGTTCGGTAAAGAAAATTATTTTATTGAGCTGCAAAATCACGGAATAGACGAACAGCTCAGAACCAATCCCGACCTCATTAAGATTGCCGGGGAAATCGGAGCAAAGCTCGTTGTTACTAACGACTCTCACTATATTAGAAAAGAGGACGCCAAAACCCATAGTATTCTCCTGTGTATACAGACGGGCAAAACCATAAACGACGAGGATAAAATGGAGTTTAAGACAGACGAATTTTATCTTAAGTCCGAAGAAGAAATGCGCTCGCTTTTCCCGAACCTGCCTGATGCTTTTGACAATACCCAGGAGATTGCCGACCGCTGTAATGTGGATTTCGACTTCTCACACAGAAAGCTCCCGCATTACGACCTTCCCGAGGGCGTCGACCATTATCAGTATTTCCGCGACGAGTGCTACAAAGGCTTATATAAGAAATACGGACAGTCGCCCGACAAGGAACTCATAGACCGCCTTGAGTATGAGCTTTACACAATCCACGATATGGGATTTGTAGACTACTACCTTATTGTAAATGATTTTGTTCAGTACGCAAAAAGCCGTGAAATTCCCGTTGGTCCCGGGAGAGGCTCGGGCGCAGGATCGCTTTGCGCATATTGCATAGGTATAACCGACGTCGACCCGATTAAATACGATTTACTTTTTGAGCGTTTTCTTAATCCGGAGCGCGTGAGTATGCCTGATTTTGATATAGATTTCTGCCAGCGGAGAAGAGGAGAGGTCATAGACTACGTTATACGAAAATACGGCGCGGACCACGTTTCCCAAATTGTTACCTTCGGTACGCTCGGAGCGCGGCAGTCTATACGCGACGTCGGCAGAGTTCTCGGATTTCCGTATAATCAGATTGACCGAATAGCTAAGCAAATTCCGAATGAGCTTAATATAACGCTTGAAAAGGCAATGAAAATTTCACCGGAGCTCAAAAACAGCTACGACACAGACTCCGATACAAAGAAAATAATAGATATTGCACTGCAGATAGAGGGTATGCCGCGCAATATCGGTATGCACGCCGCGGGCGTTGTAATCACGGAAAAGCCTGTATGTGAGTACGTTCCTCTTGCAACGAGCAAGGGCTCGGTTGTCACACAGTTTACGATGACCACTCTGGAGGAGCTTGGGTTGCTTAAAATGGATTTTTTAGGGCTCAGAAACCTTACCATAATTGACGACGCCGTAAAAATGATTCGCAAGGAAGTCTCCGACTTTGATATAAATACCGTACCTACTGACGACACTGCGGTGTATAAGATGATGTCCGCAGGCAATACCGAGGGTGTGTTCCAATTCGAGTCGAACGGTATCCGTAATGTCCTTACACAGCTTAAACCCGAACATTTTGAGGATTTGATAGCGGTCGTGTCTCTCTATCGTCCCGGTCCTATGGACAGTATACCGACCTATATTGACCGCCGCCACAATTCGTCGCATATCCGTTATAAACATCCTTTACTTAAGAATATCCTGCGAGTGACCTATGGCTGTATTGTGTATCAGGAGCAGGTTATGCAGATTTTGCGCACGCTTGCAGGCTATTCGCTCGGCAGGTCGGACAATGTGCGCCGTGCAATGAGCAAGAAAAAGCACGACGTTATGGAGAAAGAGCGTAAAATTTTCATAGAGGGTCTTACGGACAATGAAGGAAATGTGATTGTTGAAGGTTGTCTGAGACGCGGAATAGACCGTGCGACCGCCACTTCGATATATGATGAGATGGAAAGCTTTGCGTCGTATGCTTTCAATAAATCCCACGCTACCGCTTATGCAAAGGTTGCCTATGAGACCGCATATCTGAAGTGCCATTATCCCCGTCAGTATTTATCTGCGCTTATGTCGAGCGTGCTCGATAACCAGAATAAGCTTGCCGTTTATATTGCCGAGTGCCACAGTCTGGGAATACGTATTCTTCCTCCTGACGTCAACTACAGCTATTACAATTTCACGGTTTCGGGAAAGGATATACGCTACGGATTGCTAGCGATAAAAAATCTCGGCAGACAATTTATAGAAAGCATTATTCATGAGCGAGAAAACGGCGAGTACACGGGTTTTTATGATTTCTGCAAGCGCCTGTACGGTAATTCAATGAACAGCCGCGCACTCGAAAGCCTTATAAAATGCGGCGCTCTGGACGGAATGGGGCTTAACAGACGTCAGATGCTTTCAATGTCAAAGTCCGTACTCTCTGACCTTGAATTTGAAAGCAAAAAGAATATCCGGGGTCAGATGTCGTTTTTTGATATGGGTGACAGCGCGGACGTCTCAAACGAACCCGAGATTCCCGATTTACCTGAATTTTCAAAAAAAGAGTTATTATTAATGGAAAACGAGATTGCGGGAATGTATTTAAGCGGACATCCGCTCGACGAGTACGAAGACTACTGCCGCGCGGTGCGGGCAGATAGAATAGGGGACATAATCAATAAGGAAAATGACAGGTATACCGATAACTGCAAGGTCCGTGTTGTATGTATTATTTCAAATTTAAAAACTCAGATTACAAAAAACAACCAGATGATGTGTTTCGCTTCAGTGGAGGATAAATATGGCTCTGCGGAGGTCATAGTTTTCCCCAACATTTTCTCCAAATACGGCTCAATTTTATCTAAGGGTAATGTCGTTGAAATTTTCGGCTCCGTAAGCGTTAAGGAGGACGAGGATTCTAAGATAATTTGCGATGATATACGCAAGGTCGATAAGAACGGTATTAAAGCTGATTCTCAACCTGAAGATTCTATGTCTCAGACCACTTCTTCCAAGCCTGTTAAACTGTATCTGAGAATAGATAACCTTGAAAGCGAAATGTACAGAAAAGCATTCAGAGTACTTGATATTTTTGAGGGCAGGACTCCTGTTGTATTTGCTCTGACCGATACGGGACAGCATTTTATCGCGCCGGAGAAAATGTGGGTATCTTTAAACGATGTTATGCTCGGAGAGTTGAAATATCAGCTTGGAGACGAGAATGTTGTGGTAAGATAGTGGAAATTCTTGCGCAAAAAACAAAATAAATTGACAAATTAACTGTATTAGTGTTAAAATATTCTGTAGATTTAAACCAAAATAAATTGCCGCAGAGAAATTTTCCCCGCGCTTGAGACGGCGGCGAACATCTTTGGTTCAACGGGAATTCAATCCCGCTTGACCGTCGTGCTGCGCACGGTCTCTGTTTGTTAAAAGCAGAGCTTTGAACTAATTTTTAAGGGTGATACAATGAAAAAGCTTATGATTGGAAATGAGGCGGTTGCCCGCGGATTATATGACGCAGGGTGCGCCGTTATATCCAGCTATCCCGGTACGCCGAGTACCGAGATTACCGAGTTTTTCTCGAAATTTGACGACGCGTACTGCGAGTGGGCTCCTAATGAGAAGGTTGCAACGGAATCCGCTTTTGGCGCTTCGCTCAGGGGTAAGCGCTCCGCTTGCTGTATGAAACACGTTGGTCTTAATGTAGCCGCCGACCCTCTGTTCACTATGTCCTATACGGGAGTCAACGGAGGTATGGTTATTTGCGTAGCCGATGATCCGGGTATGCATTCTTCTCAGAACGAGCAGGACTCGCGACATTATGCAATCGCTTCAAAGATTCCTATGCTCGAGCCTTCCGATTCTCAGGAGTCATACGATTTCGCAAGACTTGCATATGAAATTTCCGAGCAGTTTGATACTCCCGTGCTCCTGAAAATGTGTACGAGAGTTGCTCATTCCCAGAGCATCGTTGAGACGAGGGAAAAGACTGTATATAAAGAAAAACCTTACGAAAAAAATCCTCAGAAGTACATAATGGCTCCCGCGAACGCTATCCGCAGACATCCGTTCGTTGAGGAGAGAACGAAGAAGCTCACTGAATATGCGGAGACTTCGCCGCTCAACCGAATCGAGCTTGGCAACGGCTCGGAAAAATTCGGAATTATTACCTCGTCAACTTCATATCAGTACGTTAAAGAGGTTTTCGGTGACAGTGTTTCCGTACTTAAAATCGGTATGATTAATCCGCTCCCGATAGAGCTGGTTAGGAAATTTTCCGAAAAAGCAGATAAAATTTACGTTGTTGAAGAGCTCGATAACATTATCGAATCACATTGTAGGAATATCGGGATAGATGTAGTCGGAAAAGACGTCTTTTCTGTTACGGGCGAATTTTCGCAGAAAACCGTTGCAGACGCGTTTAACCTTGAAAAAAAATTCAGTGTAAATCTTGATACCGATATACCCGTAAGACCTCCGATGATGTGCTCGGGCTGTCCGCACAGAGGCTTGTTCTATGTTCTCGCTAAAAACAAGCTCACTGTTTTGGGCGATATAGGCTGTTATACTCTCGGCTCTGCCGCACCGCTTAACGCTCTGGATATGACGCTTTGTATGGGCGCGTCAGTGTCGGGACTTCACGGATTTAACGTTGCCGGAGGCGAGGAAACCGAGAATGAAACCGTGTGCGTTATCGGCGATTCCACCTTTATGCATTCGGGCGTTACAGGTCTTATTAATATCGCCTACAATCAGTCAAACTCTACTGTCATAATACTCGATAACTCAATTACAGGTATGACGGGTCACCAGCAGAATCCGTCGACAGGATACAATATTAAGGGCGACCCCGCAGGCAAAGTAAGTCTTGAAAAGCTCTGCGAATCAATAGGAATAAACTCAATAAGAGTTGTAGACCCGTACAATCTCGAAGAGTGTGAGAGAGTGATTAAGGAAGAAATCGTTAAACCTGAGCCTTCCGTAATTATTTCGAGAAGACCGTGCGTGCTTTTAAAATACGTTAAGCCTAAGAAACCTCTCGTTGTAAATAAGGAAAAATGCAGAGGCTGCAAGCGTTGTATGAAGTTTGGATGTCCTGCTATCAGTTTCAGAGATAATCACGCAGCGGTCGACGCTACTCTTTGCGTAGGATGTGAGACATGCGAGCAGCTTTGCCCGTTCGACGCATTTGAAATGGAGGGGAACTGATATGCAAACAAAAAACATTATGATTGTCGGAGTAGGCGGACAGGGCTCTCTTCTGGCGAGTAAGCTCCTCGGAACACTTCTTGTTGACGAAGGATATGACGTTAAAGTAAGCGAGGTTCACGGAATGAGTCAGAGAGGCGGCTCGGTTGTGACCTATGTGCGTTTTGGCGAAAAGGTTTATTCTCCCGTTATTGAGGACGGCGAGGCTGACTTTATAGTTTCCTTTGAAAAGCTGGAGGCGGCTAGATATGTGAATAAACTGAAAAAGGACGGAAGAGTTATCGTAAATTCTCAGCAAATTGACCCAATGCCCGTTATAATCGGAGCCGCAATCTACCCCGAGGATATACTTGAGCAGATGAGGGAAAAGGGAGTGAAGGTTGACGAGCTTGACGCGCTTAAACTTGCTACTCAGGCGGGCTCCGCGAAAGCGTGTAATATAGTCCTTATGGGCAGACTTGCTAAATATTTTGATATAGATAATGAAAAGTGGGAGGCTGCTGTCGAAAAATGTGTAAAGCCTCAGTTTGTAGAGATAAATAAAAAAGCCTTTGAGCTTGGATATAATTCTTGAGGAGATGATAACCTTGAACAATTTCTATCAGAAAGAAATGGAGACTATGCCTGTCGAGCAAATTAAAAAGATGCAGTCAGAAAAGCTCGTTAAACAGGTTAGATACGTTTACGATAATGTTGAGTATTACCGTAATCTAATGGACGAAAAGGGCGTAAGCCCCGAGGACATCAAAGGCCTTGAGGATTTACATAAGCTGCCAATGCTCACCAAAGATGACCTCAGAGAAGCTTATCCCTACGGACTGCTTGCAACAGACCTCAAAAACTGCGTAAGAATCCAGTCAACCTCCGGTACAACTGGAAAGCGTGTTGTTGCTTTCTATACCCAAAAAGATATTGATATGTGGGAAGAGTGCTGCGCCAGAGCTATAGTTGCGGCAGGCGGAACGAACGAGGACGTATGCCATGTTTGCTACGGATACGGTCTGTTTACAGGAGGTCCGGGACTTAACGGCGGCTCTCATAAGGTCGGCTGTCTTACTCTGCCTATGTCTAGCGGTAACACTGACAGACAGATTCAATTTATGATTGACCTTAAATCTACCATTCTCTGCTGCACTCCTTCCTACGCCGCATATATCGGCGAGACGCTTAGGGAGAAAGGCTATAAGCCTGAAGACAACTTCCTTAAAGCAGGTATTTTTGGAGCCGAGGCGTGGACCGAGGAAATGAGACACGATATTGAAAAATCTCTCGGAATTAAGGCGTATGATATATACGGGCTTACTGAAATAAGCGGACCGGGCGTTTCGTTTGAGTGTTCCGAGCAGACCGGTATGCACATAAACGAGGATCACTTTATCGCTGAGATTATAGACCCCGATACGGGTGAGGTTCTTCCCGAGGGCTCGAAAGGCGAATTGGTATTCACATCTATTGATAAAGAGGCTTTCCCTCTCTTAAGATACAGAACGCGTGATATTTGCGTTCTTACAAGGAATAAGTGCTCCTGCGGCAGAACGTTTGTTAAAATGAGCAAGCCTATGGGACGTTCCGACGATATGATGATTATAAGGGGCGTAAATGTGTTCCCAAGCCAGATAGAAGCCGTTCTTCTGAACGAGGGATACGCTCCGAACTATCAGATTGTGGTTGACCGAGTTAATAATTCCGATACTCTCGACGTTTATGTTGAAATGGACGAAAAGGACTTTTCCGATAAGGTTAAGGATATGACTAAGAAAGAAAAGTCTTTATCCGCCGCGATTAAAGCAATGCTCGGCATTAATCCGACCGTTCACCTTGTTGCGCCCAAGTCTATCCAGCGCAGTGAGGGAAAGGCTGTAAGAGTTATTGATAAACGCAAGAGACTCGGTATAAATATGTAATAAGGAATAAGGAGGTAAATTATGTCTATTAAGCAGCTATCCGTTTTCGCGGAGAACAAAGAAGGCACCCTGGCGGACGTTACAGACGCTATCGCACAGGCAGGCGTAGATATTCGCGCTATGAGCCTGGCAGATACTCAGGATTTTGGTATTGTAAGACTTATTGTTGACGACATTGAATCGGCTAAGCAAAAACTTAACGAAAACAACTGCTTTGTTTCGGTTACAGAGGTTGTCGGTGTAGCCGTAAACGACGAGCCCGGCGGACTTGCAAGGGTTATCAGACTTTTTGCCGATAACGGTATAAACATCGACTATATGTACGCTTTCATTTCAGTTTCAAAGAAAAACGCTTATGTTGTACTGAGAGTTGACGATTGTAAGGCTGCCGAGGACCTTCTTGTAAAAAACGGTGTTACCCTAATAAATGAGGACGACGTGGCAAAACTTTGATTTTAATTTACCGGAGACTGTCTCTTGTGAGGCAGTCTCTTTTGTTTTTGATTATATATGAACAAAAATACGTTTTTGTCCCTTAAAAAAGATAAATTGCTCTTGATTTTTTCTAAATATTGGTTATAATATTATTAGCACTCTAAAGAAGTGAGTGCTAATTATTTTACATATTATTAAGGAGGAATCATATATGACCATCAAACCATTGCTCGACAGAGTTGTTGTTAAGGTTGAGGACGCCGAGGAGAAAACAGTAGGCGGTCTTATCCTTACCTCTTCCGCTCAGGAAAAGCCGCAGTTTGCTACAGTAGTAGCCGTTGGACCCGGCGGAGTAGTTGACGGCGAGAAAGTTGAAATGTATGTAAAGGTCGGCGACAAAGTAATCGCGTCAAAGTATGCAGGAACAGAGGTTAAGCTCGACGGCGAGGAGTTTACTATCGTCCGCCAGTCCGACATTCTTGCAACAGTAGAGTAATTAAGGTACGGAGGTAATCTATTATGGCTAAACAAATCGCTTACGGCGAGGACGCTCGCAAGGCTTTAAAGAACGGCATTGACCAGCTCGCAGATACAGTTAAAATTACACTGGGTCCCAAGGGCAGAAACGTAGTGCTCGACAAAAAGTTCGGCGCTCCGCTTATCACTAATGACGGTGTGACTATCGCTAAGGAAATCGAGCTTGACGACCCGTTTGAGAATATGGGTGCTCAGCTCGTTAAAGAGGTTTCAATCAAGACAAACGACGTAGCAGGTGACGGTACTACTACCGCGACGCTCCTCGCTCAGGCTCTCATCACAGAGGGTATGAAGAATGTAACCGCGGGCGCGAATCCGATGGTACTCAAGAAAGGTATCGCAAATGCCGTTGATGTTGCCGTTGAGGCTCTCCATAAGAACAGCCAGCAGGTAAGCGGCACGAAGGATATTGCGCGCGTTGCTACAGTATCTTCCGGCGACGAATTTATAGGTAATCTTATTGCTGAGGCTATGGATAAAGTAAGCACTGACGGAGTTATTACGGTAGAGGAGAGCAAAACAGCCGACACCTACAGCGAGGTTGTAGAGGGTATGATGTTCGACCGCGGTTATATCGCTCCATATATGGTAACAGATACTGAGAAAATGGTTGCGGAGCTTGACGAGCCGCTCATTCTCATTACAGATAAGAAAATCAGTTCTATTCAGGAGCTTCTCCCAATCCTGGAGCCTGTTGCTCAGAGCGGCAGAAAGCTTTTGATTATTGCTGAGGACGTAGAGGGCGACGCGCTCACTAACCTTGTTCTTAACAAGCTGCGCGGTACTCTTAACAGCGTTGCAGTAAAGGCTCCGGGATTCGGCGACAGACGTAAGGATATGCTTCAGGATATTGCTACTCTTACAGGCGGCACAGTAATCACATCAGAGCTTGGACTTGAGCTAAAGGACGTGACCTTAGACCAGCTCGGCACAGCCCGTCAGGTTAAGGTTGACAAGGAGAACACCATTATTGTTGACGGCGCAGGCGACCAGGACGCTATCAAAGCCCGCGTAGGTCAGATTCGCTCACAGATTGAGACAACAACATCAGATTTTGACCGTGAAAAACTCCAGGAAAGACTTGCAAAGCTCGCAGGCGGAGTAGCCGTTATCAAGGTCGGCGCCGCTACTGAAATCGAGATGAAGGAAAAGAAACTGCGCATCGAGGACGCTCTCGCCGCTACAAAGGCAGCCGTAGAGGAAGGTATTGTAGCAGGCGGCGGTATTGCTCTTATGAACACTATCCCCGCAGTTGAGAAGTATATCGAAAGTCTTGACGGTGACGAGAAAACAGGCGCGCAGATTGTATTAAAGTCTCTTGAGGCTCCTCTCCGTCAGATTGCGTCGAACGCAGGTCTTGAGGGCTCGGTCATTGTTGAGAACGTAAAGAAAGCTGATAAGATTGGATACGGCTATAACGCTTTAACCGAGGAGTACGGCGATATGGTAGAGGCAGGAATCGTTGACCCTGCTAAGGTAACACGCTCCGCTATTCAGAACGCCTCCTCAGTTGCCGCTATGGTTCTCACAACAGAGTCGCTTGTTGCTGATATTAAGGAAGAAAATCCCGCTCCTATGGGTCAGCCTGATATGGGCGGTATGTATTAAAGTATTATACCGTAAACTTAACTCGGTTATGGCATAATATGCAGTCCTCGGTTGCCGCTTGCAGCAAACTGGGCGGGCAATATAAATAATAACCACATAATACAACACATAAGTAAACATTATACTTATGTGGTTATTATACAATAAATTAAAGGCAGTCTTTTATGAACCGCCCCAAATTGTGTAGACAGCACAAAAAAGCAGGTCTATGGCAGAATATTAAATTTTAAGTAACATACT
>CANQOP010000009.1 GCA_947625485.1 uncultured Clostridia bacterium
TTTTATAGAAAAGAAAAGGGACTCGAAGCCGAGCGTTAAGAAAATCGTCCTGCGGACGATTTTTAGCGAGGAGCGTTTATGAACGCTTTCTCATATTAAACGCCACAACAGGCGAGATTGAAGTATTCATATTACTGAACATACTGATGGCCCACCATAAAAAATAACACAACCACACGGTTGTGTTATTTTTTATTTTATAGAAAAGAAAAGGGACTCGAAGCCGAGCGTTAAGAAAATCGTCCTGCGGACGATTTTTAGCGAGGAGCGTTGATGAACGCTTTCTCATATTACACACCACAACAAGCGAGATTAAAGTATTCATGTTACTGAACATACTGATGGCACACTTTACCAATTTTAAATTCTCAATGCGCAATGCGCAGTTATCTTTAAATTAAAGGCAGATATAAAGGAAAACTATACCTGCTTTTATTTTGGGTGTTTCGCTTTGTCACGCCTCACATTTTGTCGTTTCAGACATATTATGTAAAGCAGGACAACCCTGCGAAGGGAGGCGAAAAAATGTCAGCTATTGACGGAAAAATTCTGCTCACCCGAAACGACAGTTATAAGGCGTATCAGAAAATGACTCCTAAAGGCATTGTAGTGCACTCCACCGCCGCGAACAATCCGTATATACGCCGCTACGTTCAGCCCGACGACGGGATTATCGGCAAGAATCAGTACGGCAACGACTGGAATCAAAGCGGGGTATACGTCAGCGTTCACGCCTTCATCGGAAAGGACAAAAACGGCGCAGTAAAAGTATATCAAACATTACCGTTTGATATCTGCTGCTGGGGAATCGGTGAGGGTAGAAAGGGGTCATATAACTTTAATCCCGCGTATATACAGTTTGAAATGTGCGAGGACGACCAAACGGACAAAAAATACTGCAAAACCGTTTACGATAAGTCGGTCAAATTTGCGGCATATCTATGCAAAAAATACGGAATAAAGCCCTCCAAAATAGTAAGCCACAAGGAAGCACACGAGCAGGGATACGGCTCCGCGCACAGCGACCCCGACAACTGGTGGAGCAAGTTCGGCTACACTATGGACGGATTTCGCAAAGCGGTCAAAAAAAAGCTGAAAGAAAAAGTAAAGGCAAAACGAGCGTGCAACCTCTACTCTAAAGACTACAAGGATCCTGTCGGCAATTCGGTAAGCTATATAAATGTCAAAAAGGGAACAAAGGTAAATTGGGAGCTCGACGACGGCTACGGCTGGTCAAAAATCAAATATGACGGCAAAACCTACTACGTTATGAACGGAAATCTGAATAAAACGGGGCTTTCAAAGTGCAAAAAGGAAAAGCTTTCGGAGAATATAAAAGCGTTTTTAGTCAAAAAAGGCAAGCTTCAAAAACCTGTAAAAACGCTCAAAAAGGGTAAAACAGTCAAAATCATCTGCAATATCCTAGGCGGAAAATTTCAGGGATATTCTTATATAAAATGCGGCACGAAATATTATTATACTACTGAGGTATAAATAAAAAGGGCAGACAGTTCAAAAAGCGATACTGTCTGCCCGACATATTATGTTAATCTTTATGTTAAATTTTTTTGGATTTACTTCCTACCATTTTTATGCACACAACCATAGCGACAGCGTACAGCGCAAGCGTAGCTATCAGGATATAATCATATGTATTGTTTGTCGCGCCGAGAATAATCTCGGACATATTGTTACCCGTAAGTCCTGCTATCGCCCACGCGGAAAGCGCTAGACCGTGAATTTTACTTATCTTATCCATACCGAAACGTTCCGAAAGAAGCGCGGGCAGAGTGGAGAAACCGCCTCCGTAACCGAGGTTTACGACTATCAAAAGGAGAATGGCAAGCGCTCCGAAAATCACAGACTTGCTTCCGTTTGTAATTGAAAACGGTACAAGCGCAGCGGCGGTCACTACAATACAGCTTGCGAAGATAATTTTATAAACTGTGTTGCGTTCCTTAAGTTTATCGGAGATAGACGAGTAGCCGATTCTTCCGAGTGCGTTGAACGCGGCGGTGACGGACGGAACGATACTTATAATCGCAAGCAGATACGCCGCACCCCCGAAAGCCGTGCCAAGTATCTGTTTTTCGTATGTAATAAGCGCAAGTCCGCAGTGTATATTTAAGAAGAACATAATCCATATTCCGAGGAAAGTCTTGTCCTTAAACATCGACATAGAGTGAAACTCCGCCTTTTCCCCGTCAGGCTCAACCCAGCCGTCTGGTTTCTTTAAAAGAAAGTGTCCGAGCATCATCATTACGAAGTAAGCCGCGCCGAGTATATAGAACATCATAGAAATACCCACGCTGTTTTGAAGCGCCTCCATAATCGGCGTTGCAATCGCCTTGGCAAGTCCAAAGCCCATAATCGAAATCCCCGTGGCAAGCCCCTTGCGGTCAGAAAACCAAAGCATAAGCGTTTTAACGGGCGTGAGGTATCCGATACCCAGACCTATGCCCATAATGCATCCATAGCTTACAAAAATACCGATAAGCGCAAACACACCCGAAGTAAACTGAATGAAAAATCCTGTACCGAGCATACCGAGCGTAAAGCATATGCAGGAAATCAGAGAGGATTTATGAATATCCCTCTCGACCATTTTGCCCGCGAACGCAGCCGACATACCAAGAAAGAAAATTGCGAGCGAAAACGCCCAGCCAACTGCAAACGGAGACATACCGATTTGCTCGGAGATAGCCTGCTTGAACGTCGACCAGCAGTACACCGTGCCGACCGAACAGTGAATGAGCAGTGCCGGAACCGCCGCCCTTAACCATTTGTTATTTAAAATTCCCATAAGCCTAACCCCTCAAGCTGAAGTGTATAGGATTATTTTAACATAGTATTCAGGTTAATTCAATTAGCCTGTTTTTCGATATTTAGTGGCAGTTTTCCGAGTTTTTATATATTATGCACAATATATAGTCTGAATTTTAAAAACGTCCAAAGAAAAAGCGCCCTTTCGGGCGCAAAAAATTCAAAATGATTAATCGGTAAAGTCGTACTCATCGGCGTGAGCCTCTTTAAAAATATCGTAAATCTTCTGAACAAGATCGTCGTCGTCAACGCCCACATAGCTCTCATTCTCGTCGTCAACGGATTCTATCCTCAGCACGATAACACCGTCTGCATCCTCAACGTTTTCTATAAGCACAACGTACTCCTCGCCGTCGTATCCGATAGTATCGAGATACTCGAACTCCGTGGTATTGCCCTCCTCGTCGGTAAGCTCGACAATTACAGCCTCTTCTTCGTTAAGTTCTTCATTTTTAATATCTGTCACTTGAATCACTCCTTGTCTGATATGAACAAGTGTAACCCATTTCTAAGCAAAATGCAACACTTATTTTTCTTCCTTCTCTGCAAGGTACAGATTAAGCTGTTCCGTCCAGTATCTCTTATCCTCCTCGGTAATCGAGCGGTGTACCCTGCAGGGATTTCCGAAAGCAACCACGTTGTCGGGAATATCCCTGGTAACGACAGAGCCGGAACCGATGACGACGTTACTGCCTATATTCACGCCTGCATTAATCGTCACTCCGCCGCCTATCCAAACGTCGTTTCCGATTGTTATCTCTTTAGCATACTCAAGCCCCGTACTGCGAACAGCCGCGTCAATCGGGTGAAGTGCGGCATAAATTCCGCACATTGGTCCGATAAACACGTTTTTTTCCGATAGTAACGGGAGCGCAGTCGAGTATGTGCAGATTATAATTTGCGTAAAAATTCTCTCCAACAGTGATATTCTTTCCGTAGTCGCAGTAAAACGGAGGTTCAACATATACCTCCTCGCCGTAGCTTCCGAGAATTTCCTTGAGTATCTCTGTCCTTTCGGGGAGCATATCCATGGTTAAATTGTTAAATTTATAAAGCTTCAGCTTGCACTCGCGCATATCGGTGCGCAGATCGTCGTCGAGAGCTATATAGGGTTTGCCGGAAATCATTCTTTCTTTGTCTGTCATACATATCACCTAATACACAGTGTATCATATTTTTTACAAAAAGACAAGGTCGTCCTGCGACGACCTTTCTTAATTTAAATTTATGATTTTTTTATGATTTTTTCCCAGATACTAATTTTGCAATGACTGCAAATACGATACACAGTGCAACGCCTACAGCGCTTATTATGCCGACAAGCGAAATATTTACGTTTGTAATCAGCGCGAAGTCGAGCTCTCCGCTCTCGGGATTCTGGAGCGGTGCAAAAACCAGAATGGCGTCAATAATAACCGCAACCATAGCAGAAAGCAGGCTGATCGCGGAGAAAACGGCAGTCATAACGGACTTCTTTTCTCTCTTGGCGCGGCCTATTGTATCGCCGCTGAAATCCAGCGAACTGAACAGCCAGAAAGTTACCACGGAGTTGACGATTAACTCTGGAATCATATAAGTCGCGTTGTAGCTAAGCGAGTACACGAGAGCGGCTGTAGTCGGAATAGAAATACCCGCCCATACTGTGCAGCCCGAAATAACGTGGAAAATATAGCGGATTACGCACACCATAACAGCGCCGAGTGTAGCGGCAACCGAAGGACTGTTGATTTTTTTTCTGAAAATTCCCGCAAGTCCCACGAAAGAAAACGCGAACACATAGTCAAGCAAGATAATTGCCACAGCAGCGGCGGCGGACGTAGCGTAAGAGAGAGTGGACGCGCCTAACAAAAGCTGGATAAGACTATGTACAAATCCCGAAAGAAGTCCCCACACTGCTCCGTAGCGGTACGCTATTACGATAAGAGGCACAAAACTAAACGCCGTAATACTTCCTCCGTAAGGGAGGTCAAGCAGCTTAACCATACTCAAAACAGTCGCAAGCGCAATCATAAGTGCTGTTTCGGTTAGCTTCAAAACATTTTTTTTGCTCATTTTCATTACTCCTTAAAAAATGATTATTGGTAAAATAAAAGGCACTGCGATGATGCAGTGCCGCAAATATACTATATCGTCAACAGCTACCTACGTCGGCATTATCCGCATCAGGTTATAGGGTATAATCTCAGCCAAACGGCACCCCTGTGTCTTTTATTTTACATTTTACATAGTACAACTTATTTCGCCGTTTGTCAACTACTTTATAATTTTGAGCGAAATATCAAACGCTTTTACCGAATGGGTAACAGCTCCCATTGAAATAATATCGACGCCTGTCTCGGCGACGTCTCTGAGCGTTTCGTCTGTAATACCGCCCGACGCCTCGAGCTTAGCCCTGCCGTTTGTAAGCTTTACAGCCTTCTTCATATCCTCGCAGCTCATATTATCGAGCATAATGATGTCTGCGTCTGTGGATAGGGCTTCCTCTAATTCCTCAAGATTTCTTACCTCAAGCTCGATTTTCACGGTGTGCCCCAGCTTTTCACGCAGAGTATTCACGGCGTTCGTTATACCTCCGCCCGCGTCAACATGGTTATCCTTGAGCATTGCGCAGTCGCTTAAATTGTAGCGGTGGTTTTTCCCGCCGCCTACTGTAACAGCATACTTCTCTATCGGTCTCAACCCCGGCAGAGTCTTTCTCGTGTCGGCTATCGAGGCGTTAGTCCCCTCGATTATTTTTACCGCTCTGTCTGTGGCGGTCGCAACTCCCGACATATGCTGAATGAGATTAAGAGCCGTCCTCTCGCCTTTTAAAAGGGTTTTGGTCTTTCCGCTGATTTTTGCAATAATATCGCCCTTTTTGAGCTTGTCTCCGTCGCGCTTGAAAATTTCGGCTTTGACGTTCGGCTGAATAAGCTCGAACACTCTCAGCGCAATGTCGAGCCCGCACAAAACTCCGTCAGCCTTTGCTATAAACTGAGCCGCTCCGTTCTGGTCCTCGGGAATAAGATAATCGGTAGCAACGTCAACATAGTTAATATCCTCAAGCAGGGCGTTTTCAATCAGCCTGTCCACATAAAATTTATTGAGCATCATAGGTTTATACCCTCTTTCAATTCGTCAAGAATAATTCCCGCGACCATAGCCGTTGAGCGCGCCTCAACGAAGTCGGCGGTGATTTCGTAATCCCCTGTAACAAGGCTGTTTAGAATTTTATCAACCTTTTCAAAGCTTTCGTGATATTTCTCGGGCTTAGGTATAACAAAATACGTATCCTGTAAGATCTCGCGGATTTCGGTGCGTATGCCCGTAGGAAGCTTATTTCCCGTAATTTTTGCGGGCTTCGGCGCTCCCCCGAGCGGCTTACGCCCGAATTTTTTGAGCTTAGTCATCATATGCTCAGCCGCCGAGCGCGAGTAAACGAGCGCTTCGAGCAGCGAATTGCTCGCGAGTCTGTTCGCCCCGTGAACCCCCGTGTGCGAGCACTCTCCCGCGGCGTAGAGACCGTCTATATTCGTCTGAGCGTTAGTGTCTACGTTAATGCCTCCCATAAGGTAGTGCTGGCACGGAAAAACGGGGATTTTATCCCTCGTCATATCCACGCCCTCCTCAAGACAACGGCTGTAAATCATCGGAAAACGCTCTTTGATAAACTTCGAATCCTTGTGGGTTATATCAAGATAGAACTGCTCGCTTTCGGTCTTTATGGACTCGCGGATAACCGCGTCGGACACAACGTCCCTCGGAGCGAGCTCTCCGCGCGGGTCGTAGTCAAACGCAAAACGCTCTCCCCTGCAATTCAGGTACACGGCTCCTTCGCCGCGCACAGCCTCGGATATAAGAAAACGCTCGCGCGAATTTTCGGCCGCGAAAGCCGTGGGGTGAAACTGAATGCGGGACAGGTGTCTTATCTCTGCACCGAGCATATGAGCAAGCGCAATACCGTCGCCCGTGGCGATTGCGGAGTTGGTGGTGTACTTATACACGCGCCCGATACCTCCTGTTGCAATCAGGACGAACTGACAGCCTATCTGCGACGTCTCTCCGTTTTTCAGAATATCCACATAAAAACCGTTCTCGACCTTATTAATTTCGTAGACGAGCGCGTTTTCTTCCATTGTCACGTTCGATTTTTTTGTGACATTTTTAATAAGCGTATCTATAATCGCCTTACCCGTCGAGTCCTTATGGTGGACAATTCTATGCCGCGAATGCCCTGCCTCGAGTGTTTTGGACAGCTCTCCGTCACTCTCAACGTCAAACTCAACGCCGAGCTTTTTAAGCCTCAATACGTCCGTAGGACCTTCGCTTACGAGTTTTTCAACGGCAGATAAATTATTTTTAAACTTACCTGCAATAAGAGTGTCGGCTATATGCAGCTTATAATTGTCGTTGTCTCTGTCGAGCACGGCGGCTACTCCGCCCTGAGCGAGCGAGGAATTTGACAGCGGAAACTCACGCTTTGACAAAACGAGCACAGAAATATTTTCGCTGAATTGGAGCGAAGCGTAAAGTCCCGCAACTCCCGAACCGACAATTACAACATCATATTGTTTGTTCATATAGTTGCCTTCTTTGGTTTACAAATTTACACAAATATATTAAAATACTATAAAACACATTATACTACTAAAAACAGCAATAGTAAATAATAAAATCCAAAAAACACATTATACAGAGGTTTTTATGTCGTTAATTGAACTTGAAGAAAAAATTCCGCGCGCTCTTCTCGTATCTGTTGATACGGGGAAATTCGACGCAGAGTCGAGCCTTGACGAGTTGTGCGAGCTTGTGAAGAGCGCAGGCGCAGAGCCTGTCCTGACGGTTATGCAAAAGCTTTACCGTCCCGAGACCGCGACCTTTGTCGGCAGCGGAAAACTGACTGAAATAAAGGAAATATGCGGGTCGCAGGAAATTGATATTATTGTTTGTGACAGTGAGCTCACACCGACTCAGATTAAAACGCTCGAAGCCGAGACCAATGTACGCACGATTGACCGCACCACGCTCATTCTCGATATATTTGCTCTGCGCGCGAGGTCGCGAGAGGGTAAACTACAGGTTGAACTCGCACAGTTAAAGTACCTTCTTCCGAGGCTTACGGGTAAAGGTGTCGCGATGTCCAGGCTCGGCGGCGGTATCGGAACCAGAGGTCCGGGCGAGACAAAGCTCGAGACCGACCGAAGGCACATTCACCGCCGTATGGAAACGCTTAAGGAACAGCTTAAAGACGTGGAAAAGCATCGCTCAAGGCTGCGTGAAAGGCGTGACAAGAACGGCGTAATCACCGTCGCTATAGTCGGCTACACCAACGCGGGAAAGAGCACGCTAATGAACTGTCTCACAAACGCGGGAGTTCTTGCTCAGGACAAGCTCTTCGCCACCCTTGACCCCACATCCCGCGCGCTGAAACTGCCGAGCGGCGTGACCGTTATGCTTATAGACACGGTAGGCCTCGTGCGCAGACTCCCGCACGGTCTTGTGGAGGCGTTCAAGTCCACGCTTGAGGAGGCGGCAATGTCCGATATTATTCTAAACGTCTGCGACGCAAGCTCTCCCGAGGCACAGTTTCATATGCAGGTCACAGCCGACCTTCTCTCAGAGCTGGGGTGCGGAGATACGCCAATCATAAACGTTTTAAACAAGTGCGACAATCTGATTAGTCCTGAATATGCTCCCAATGTAAAAAACTCTGTTTGCATCAGCGCAAAGGAGGGTTTGGGTATTGACAGACTTCTCCGTGCTATCGAAAATAATCTGCCTGTAAGAATTAAAAAGGTTAAGCTTCTTCTTCCTTTCGCGCAGGCAGGACTGGTAAATGAGATACGCGCAAAAGCCACCCTTATCAGCGAAAACTATACCTGCGAAGGAATTGAAACCGAAGCGGTTATCGACGAAACTATGTATAGAAAGCTTAAAGAATATATTATTGAATAGTCTAAATTACGGTCGGGTCCGCTCCCGACCGTATTCCTTTGCGTAAAGCTCTGTTCCCGACAAATAAAAACGTGCAGATCTCGATTTCTTATACTTGCTATTTCCCATAAAATGGACTATACTTATATTATATATACAAAAACGGAGGTGCGGTTATGAATCTTAATATAGGCGACAGAATTGAGATGAAAAAGCAGCACCCTTGCGGCTGCAAAACCTTCACCCTTTTAAGAGTAGGTATGGACTTTAAAATAAAGTGCGAAGGCTGCGGCAGAGAGGTTATGGTACCTCGCAAAAAGGTTGAAAAAAATATTAAGAAAGTGCTGTAATAATATGTTTGAAAAAATAGAAATTTTTAATAAGCGATACGAAGAGCTTAACAAAAAAATATATCAGCCCGACATAGCCGCTAACGCGGACGAGTTCAATAAAATTATGAAAGAAATCCGCGAGCTTGAGCCTGTAGTTTTAAAATACCGCGAATATAAGCAGGCTCAAAAGACTATCGAGGACAGTCTTGAGATACTCGGCGACTCGTCTGCGGACATCGAGCTAAAGGAGCTCGCTCAAACGGAGCTGGACGAAAGCAAAAAAGCGGTTGAAACACTCTCAGACGAGCTTAAAATTCTTCTCCTCCCTAAGGACCCGAACGATGAGCGCAATGTTATCATCGAGATACGCGGAGGCGCAGGCGGCGAGGAGAGCGCGCTTTTCTCGGCTGTACTCTACAGAATGTACTCAATGTACGCCGAAAGCAAGGGATTTAAAACCGAAATTATTAACGCAAGCGAGACCGAGCTGGGCGGCTACAAGGAAATTTCCTTTATGATTAACGGAGAAGGCGCTTACAGCCGTTTCAAGTACGAGAGCGGCGTGCACCGCGTACAGCGCGTGCCCGAAACCGAAAGTCAGGGCAGGATACACACCTCGACTACGACTGTCGCCGTTCTCCCCGAAGCGGACGAGGTCGAAATGGAAATTAATCCTAAGGATTTAAAGATAGACACCTTCCGTTCGAGCGGCGCGGGAGGTCAGCACATAAACAAAACCTCGAGCGCTATACGCATCACCCACCTTCCGACGGGTATGGTAGTTGAATGCCAGGACGAGCGCAGTCAGTACAAGAATAAGGACAAGGCGCTAAAGGTTTTAAAGTCCAGACTTTTACAGCAAAAGCAGGAGGCGCAGGACAGCGCAATCTCAGCCGAACGAAGAAGTCAGGTCGGAAGCGGCGACCGCAGCGAGCGTATCCGCACCTATAATTATCCTCAGGGCAGGGTCACAGACCACAGAATAGGTCTTACTCTCTATAAGCTGGAGGACATTCTCAGCGGAAATCTTGATGAGGTTATCGACTCGCTTGTAGCGGCTGACAGAGCCGAAAAGCTAAAAGAGAGTATGGAAAACTGATTTTATGAATACACTTTTACTAAGAGATAACGAAAACGACATAAAAAAGGCGGGAAAAATCCTCGCAGGCGGCGGTCTGGTAGGAATACCCACCGAAACGGTCTACGGCCTTGCGGCGAACGCTCTCGACGGCAAAGCTGTTTCTAAAATTTTTGCCGCAAAGGGCAGACCTATGGACAATCCGCTTATCGTTCATATTCAGTCAGCAAACGATATTGAGCGGTTTAACCTCGCGTCCGAATTTCCGAAAAAAGCGAAAATGCTCGCCGAAAAATTCTGGAGCGGACCTCTCACTATGATTATGCCTAAAGGCAGTGCAATTCCTGATGAAGTGAGCGCCGGACTCGACACGGTCGCGATAAGGCTTCCCGAGCATGAAACCGCACGTGCCGTTATAAAAGCGGCAGGAGTTCCGCTTGCGGCGCCGTCGGCTAATCTCTCGGGCTCGCCCAGTCCCACCACGGCTCAGCATGTTATGAATGACCTCGGCGGAAAAATTGACGCAGTAATTGACGGCGGCGAGTGCCGGGTAGGACTCGAGAGCACGGTAATCACCCTTGCGGCTGTAAAACCTCGCCTTCTCCGCCCGGGCGGCGTGACAGTCGAGGAAATTGAGAGCGTAATCGGTGAAATCGACATCGACGATGCTGTACTCAACAAGCTCGCCGATGGAGAAAAAGCCGCTTCCCCCGGTATGAAATACAAGCACTACGCGCCGAAAGCTAAGGTTATACTGCTGAAAGGCGCAGACAACGCTTACATAGATTTCGTAAACAATAACAGCGGCGCGCATACTGCCGCGCTCTGCTACAGTTCGGACGCGGTCAGGCTGAATGTGCCGACGTTTTTGCTCGGGAGCAAGGACGACTGTCTGTCGCAGGCTCATATGCTTTTCGATTCTCTGCGCAAAATTGACGAGCACCCCGAAATAAAACTCGTTTACGCGCGCTGTCCGAGCACAAAGGGCGTAGGACTCGCGGTGTATAACCGACTTATCCGCGCGGCGGGATTTGAGGTGATAGACCTTGAGAAAATATAAATTAACAGGACTTACGGGCACAACAGGCGCGGGCAAGGGCGAGGTCAGAAAGATTTTTGTCCGTCACGGTTACAACGTAATCGACGCTGACGAGCTTGCGCGCGAGATTATGAAAAGCGAGATCGTTCTCAGGAACATAAAGAGCTTTTTCGGCGCGGACATTGTAAAGAATAATGTGCTCGACCGCAGGCTGCTCGCCGAGCGGGCTTTTTGCGACAGGGAGCACACCGCTCTCTTAAACCGCATAACTCACCCGCACATTACGCCGCTGTTTTTTAATCGTCTCGCAGAGCTTGCAAACAGCGGAAAAGATAAAATTATTTTCGACGCTCCGCAGCTTTTTGAAAGCGGTATAAACATCATCTGCGATAATATTATAGCCGTGCTAGCTGATGAAACACTGCGGACTGAACGAATTACAAAACGCGACAACATAACTCAACAGCAGGCAAGAGAGCGCATAAGCATTCAGCTTTCGGACAGCTTTTTTGCTGAAAACAGCGATTATGCAGTATACAACAATTCCACCATTGATGCCCTGACCTCCGAGGTTGAGAGCATTATTAAAAAACTTTAGAGGTGCAACTTGACGACCGGCAGAAGATACAGAAAGAAAAGGCACCCGCTGCGCAGATTTATGATATTTTTGCTGATTTTAGCGGCGGCGGCAGGCGGACTTTATTTCGTTACATCAAATATGGACAATACCCAGGACATACTGGAAAAGAGCCTTTATCCGCTCAAATACAGTGAATACGTTGAAAAGGCGGCCGCAGACTACGGTCTCGACAAAGCGCTGATATACGGCGTTATACGAACCGAGTCGCATTTTAACGAGGAAGCCGAAAGCCATGTCGGAGCTGTAGGTCTTATGCAGGTTATGCCGAGCTCGTTTAAATGGTTACAAAAGCTGAGAGGCACAGAGCTTGCGGAAAGCGAGCTTAAAAACCCCGCCGTAAACATTGACTACGGATGCTATCTTTTAAAATATTTTCTGGATAAATACGGTTCGGAGCAGACAGCCGTCGCGGCGTATAATGCAGGATTCGTTGTTTCGGATTGGCTCTCTGACGGGAATATCAGTCCCGACGGAAAAACGCTCGTGAACATACCGTACGGTGAGACCGCGAAATACGTAAGCAAGGTCGCAAAGGCAAAGAAAATGTATATTAAACTATATTTCAGTTAAATTATAAATGGAGGTAAAAATTATGGAAGAAAAAAATAAAACAAAACAGCTCAAGGAGGAGCTGTTTATGCCTGCTAAGAAAGGTATTGCCACAATTTCCGCCGAGGAAATAAAAAAGGCGGACGAATTCTGCGAAGGTTACAAAACCTTTCTTGACAACTCCCCTGTTGAGCGCGAGGCTGTACGCTGCTCGCTTGAAATTGCAAAAAAGAACGGATTTACCGAGTTTAATCCCGACAAAAAGTACAATCCCGGCGACAGAGTTTACTGCGTAAACCGTGAAAAAGCTATCGCTCTCGCGGTAATCGGCAAAAACGGTACAAAAAACGGCACGCGCCTTTCTATTGCCCACATAGACTCGCCGCGCGTCGATTTAAAGCCCAATCCTCTTTACGAGGACAACTCGCTCGCGCTTTTTAAGACTCACTACTACGGCGGATTAAAAAAATATCAGTGGACGGTTATGCCGCTCGCCCTGCACGGAACAATTGTAAAGCTCGACGGCACGAAAATTGACATCTGTCTCGGCTCTGACGAGACTGAGCCCTGCTTCTGTATTACCGACCTTCTTCCCCACCTTGCGCAGGAGCAGTCTCAGGAAAAAATGTCCAAGGCAATCAAGGGCGAAAACCTTAACGTTCTCGTAGGCTCGCGTCCGCTCGACACGGAAGACGATGAGGGCGAGCTTGTAAAACTCAATGTAATGAAAATTCTAAACGACAAATACGGTATCACCGAAAACGACTTCCTCTCGGCGGAGCTGTGCTTCGTACCATCTCAGAAGTGCCGCGACGTCGGCTTTGACAGAAGTCTTATCGGCGGCTACGGTCACGACGACAAAGTGTGCGCTTATCCCGCGCTTGTTGCGGCTATCGACACCGACGTACCGGAGTGCACCTGCATAACATATCTTACCGACAAAGAAGAGGTCGGCTCAGACGGAAACACGGGTATGCAGAGCGATTTCCTCAGATACTTTATCTATGACCTGGCGAAAGCAGACGGAGAGGAGGGCTACCGCGTCCTTTCCAAGAGCAAGTGCCTCTCTGCCGACGTAAACGCTGCATTCGATCCGACCTATGCGTCTGCTTATGAGGCGAAAAACTCGAGCTATATCAATAACGGCGTTATTATCTCAAAGTACACGGGTCACGGCGGTAAGTACGACACTTCCGACGCCTCGGCTGAGTATATGGGAGAAATTCGCTCTATGCTCGAAAACAACCACATAATGTGGCAGGTCGGCGAACTCGGCAAGGTTGACGGCGGAGGCGGCGGTACGATTGCAAAATACGTCGCAAATATGAACGTTGACGTCGTGGATTTGGGCGTTCCCGTGCTCTCGATGCACGCTCCGTTCGAGCTTATTTCAAAGGTAGACGTGTACGAGGCTTATCGTGCATTTTATGCATTTTTCAATAAGCTGTAAAATTATTTTTATAATAATTTCTGTTTTTACGGGTTAAATAAAAATAACACTTGCATTTTTCTTCTGAAAGTGTTATTATGTATGGGCGGTCAAAACCGCCTATATTTGCGCTGATAGCTCAGCTGGATAGAGTGACTGGCTACGAACCAGTAGGTCGGGGGTTCGAGTCCCTTTCAGCGCGCCACGATTGTACCGCACCGTTGATACAATATCGACGGTGCGGTATTTCCCATTCTTATGCGGTTTTTCACACTTTCGCTTTTTCATAAAAACTAAAAATTATGTAAAAACCACCCTCCTTTCTCAATATGCTGTGATAATGAGAAATAGAGGTGGTCTTTTTTTGCCTAAAAAACGGGTGTCATTTTATATGCAGTCGATGAGTTAATTTTATATAAATAATATTCTTTTTTTCAATCGTTCGGCATATTTAACCGCTGTGTACGCTCCGCCGAAACTTCTGATGGTATAACCAATAATTACATCACTATTTTCGACAAGCCACCGGTTACGAGCTTTTATAGCGGCTTTCGGATAGATACCGGCTAATTCACTTGGAATTAGAATATCATCATACATAGTAAAATAATAGTTACTGTTTGTGTTTATATCATTGGTGAAATACGGCTTCACACAAATAAGTTTAATATTTGAATAGGCTTTTTGAGCCTTACGAACGGCAGCGGAAAAACAGCTATCGAATTCCCCCATAGCTCCTGTATAAAAAATCTCACAGCACTGTTCGGCGGCGTTCATTACCGCTTTGAATACCTTATCCTCTATATTATCAAAAACATTTCTGTGTCCGAATCCGCAACAAGCTTTTTTCATAGCCACCTCATAGATACAGTTTAGATATATTTTATATCTATATTAAACATTGTAACATATAATAGACATAAAATAAAGTCATAATAAATATGAAAAGAGGTTTATTTATGGCTGTTAAAAGTTTATCTATACGAATTGACGAAGAAATGCTGAACAAGTTACATGTGGTAGCCGATTATGAAGGACGTTCGGCAAATAGTCAGATACTGATTCTTATTCGTGACGCAATTGAGAAGTATGAGGAAAAGCACGGAATAATAGAGATATAATATGCAGAGCAGCTTTTTCATTGAAATAGAGGTGGCTTAAGTAACCGAAAAATGCGTAAAACGCAAAAAGCACAGTCCTACGGACTGTCTTTTTTGTATAGGAAAGGACTCGAAGCGAGCGTAAAGAAAATCCCCTATTACAATTCAAAATTGTAATGGGAGATTTTTATATCTCTATCTTCTACTTTCTAAACACAAACAAATACTCATGTGCTATCAATAAGAAGTTATACTTTATACTGTTTGTTTTCCAGTAGCCTGTTGCTTTACAGTTGTGTTGTTCTTTTATTATAAGCTCCTTAAGTTTGAATCCCGCGTCCTGAAAGGTTTTCATAACATCAAATGACATAGGTATCATATGACCTTTCTGACGTGTGTCGCCCATAAGAACAGCGCAAAACTTGTCCTTTTTTATCACTCGGTAGCTTTCTTTAGCAACAGACTTCATCTGTTCGATAAAATCTTTAACCTTTAAACGAGACAAATCCTCGGGAATGTCCTCGCTGTATTTTATTATGTCGGCATAGGGCGGATGAGTGCATATTAAGTCTATACTTTCGTCAGGGATAAAATCGAGATTTCTTGCGTCTCCTTTATGAATATATACCTTACCGTCTGCGCCTTCGTGCTCAAAGTCTATCTTTTCTCGACAACGCTCAAGTGCAATGTCGTTAACATCTACACCTATAATATCACGGTTAAGCAGTTTGGCTTCGACGAGCGTAGTACCGCCTCCGGCGAACTGATCGAGAACCAAGTCGCCCTCTTTAGAGTATCTTAGTAGAATATTTCTCGGTATATACGGCGACCAGTTTCCGCGCCATTTCGCGTCATGTGTAGCCCAATCACCTCGCTTTGGAAATGACCAATGTGTAGTCATTTCAAGCTCAAAATCTTTGGGTTCCCATTTCTTAATTTTCTTTTCAGACATTTTTATTCTCGCTTTCAGGCGGAACAGGCAATCCGAAACGATATAACGGAATATATTCAAAATAATAATCGCAATTAACGCTGTGAATATAATCTAATACATCCCTGTATTTAGAATCTCTGAACCAATTATCAAGGAGGTATATGTATTCTACATCTAAGTTTGCCTTTGAAAGCAGCTTTTTATACTCCTTTTTCTTAAAATCGCAGGTTTGAAGCTTTTCATCAACCGACCCTGCTACTTGCTGATGTTTACATTCAATAATAAAAACAGTATTTTCAATAATTACAAAGATACTGTCATCAGGAAGCAGTTTTTTAGAAATGTATTTTTCCCAGCAAATATTCAGCTTCTTTAAAAAAGAGGAATAAAACTCGTGCTTTTTATATAGCTCGGCAACCTTTTCTCCGTTATAATATACAGAACGAATTTTAATTTTTATACTTTCGCCGCTAAATATAATAGATTCGGAACCTTCTTTAACCTCATAGTTCTTTTGAGCGGATAAAAAGGTTCCCAAATCTGTTTTACCTTCAAATATCAAACCTGTTTTAGTGTTTCCTCCACCCTTACCGTTTTTTATCATACAAAATGCTCCTTATCAATAATTTGTTATCAATAGCTCATTTATTTTACCTCGGCTGTTGCCCTTACTGTTTATAGAACGAATAGCCGACACGCGATTTATGTTTAAACCATTATAAAGTTCGTCAAAGAAATTGTCTTCTTCGTCCACATTGTGCGGATCTGAGTTGCTTACCATAACCTTTGAGTTGTTAAGTGATTTTATAAAATCGCCGAGCTTGATTTGATCATCGTCATTAAAACTGTCGGCTGTGTATGAAGTAAATTCAGCAGTCTTTGTTAGCGGACGATACGGCGGATCAAAGTACACAAATGTATTCTTATCGACATATTGACTGATAGAGTGATAATCCCCCGTCAAAATTGTTACACCCTGAAGCAGTTTTGAAGTCTTTTTTATGTTATCGGTATCGCAAATCACCGGTTTCTTGTATGAGCCCATCGGAACATTAAACAAACCCTCGCGGTTTACTCTGTAAAGTCCGTTAAAACAGGTTTTGTTAAGATATATAAACAAAGCTGCCCTAAGTACGGAATTGCAATTATTCGGATTTTGAATTTCCTTGTTAAAGCAGTTCCTCTGGTTATAATAATATTCTTTTCTGTCGTCATCATTGAGTGACAGATGTTTTTCCTCATACTCAGAGAGAGGTTTTATTAACATATCGGGGTTATCCCTTACCACCTTAAAAGCATTTGTTAATTCTGCGTTCGTGTCGCAAATGTACACCTCGTCCATTTCATAAGTGTTTAGAATGTCAAACAATACTGCTCCCGCACCAACCATAGGCTCACAATATTTGCGGATTTCCGTACCCATTTTCGGTGGATAAAATTTTCTGATAGTCGGAAGGAGTTGACCCTTTCCACCCGCCCACTTTATAAATGGCTTAGCTGGATTTTTTTTGTCATATCTCGTCGTGCGTCCATCTACAGGTTTTGTTGCTTCAATCGGAATAATCCACATGTTGCCGAGCATAGCAACGTTCGGGATTCTGTTCTCTTGACAAAGAGTAATTACTCGTCTGCGTGATATGCTCCATTTTTCAGCTGCATCTTTAGCGGTCATATATGCTAACATACAATCACCTCATTATTATCTACTATTATATTCCAAATTTGGAATAATATCAATATGTTTTTTAATTTAAAAACACTAGAAAATAGTTGTATAAAATCAAAAACTTTTATTTGAGCAAGAGATAAGTTTTACCAATAAGGATGCATAAAGGTTAATTGTATCCAATCATATAGTTTAATGCCAAGGGTGAACATTGATAAATTCAGTGTTCACCCTTTTTAACGTTTTATTAAATAAACATATTTCTGAAAAAAATGGGGCTGATACGCTCAGTCCCGTTTTTTTCCGATTGTTGCTTGAGTACATCTCATATAAATCGAAAATACTTTCTGATTTGCTTAATACACTCTCTACGCTCCGGGATTAATACTTCCGCGTTCGCATCGATTGCCCCACGAGTCTATAAGCTCATCGCCTCGGTATACGCAAATTATCTCGCAGTTATTGGAGCATTTTCCGCAGGATGCCTCTCTTATTCTAAATTCTATATTTTCGATTGAGAAGTCGAAATCTCTGCGAACGCTGCTGTTCTTAGCAAGTATCGCCGCTCCTATCGCGCCCATAAGATGTCCGTTGGGGTCGACCATTACCTCGCAACCCAACGCACGCTCAAACGCCGCAACTACTCCGCGGTTTTTGCTCACGCCGCCCTGAAAAACAACAGGCGAGACTATTCGCTTGCCTTTTCCGACATTGTTTAGATAGTTAGACGCAACGGCGTTGCATACCCCCGCAATAATATCCTCCTTAAGGTATCCCATCTGAATTTTATGAACCAGATCGGACTCCGCAAAAACCGTACATCTCGCCGCAATAGACGCAGGGTGCTTCGATTTGAGCGCAATATCGCCAATATCCTCGATTTCTATTCCGAGACGCTTAGCCTGACTCGACAGGAACGCTCCCGTTCCCGCCGCGCACAGAGTGTTCATAGCGTAATCGACAGCCACGCCGTTTTCCACAAGGATAATTTTTGAGTCCTGTCCGCCGATTTCGAGAATCGTGCGCACATCGGGATAAAACGCGGTAGTGCCCACCGCGTGTGCGGTTATCTCATTTTTTACCATTGTAGCGCCCAAAACTGTGCCGACAAGCTTGCGCGCGCTTCCCGTCGTGCCGGTACCCACAATTTTGTACTGTTCTTTATCGAACTGCTCTTCAAGTATTCCGACGAGTTTTTTTACAGCGTCGATAGGCGCGCCCTCAGTCCAGATATATGAACTGCTCAAAATATTATTGTCATTATCAATAATAACACCTTTTGTGGAAATCGAACCTACGTCTATTCCCATATATGCATGCTTCATTATTTCACAACCTTTTTTCTCATATAAATCATATCATAAAACGCCTCAAGCCGCGTCATAAGCCCGACATCGCTCGTCTGCGCGTCATATGTCAGGTATAAAATCGGCATTTTGTAGTCTGCACTTATATTCTGTAAAACCGGCATAACGTCAATTTCGGGGGTACAGTTCGCTGATTTTACATGAATAACGCCGTCAAATCCTCGCTCCGCATACTCCTTTGCGCTGCGGATATTTGCTGTGGAGGTAGGTCCCATCTGGTAGGTGGTAAATTCCTTTACCCTGACGTTCAGGTTTTTCTCGCCCGGATAGTGGAGAAACATATTTGATACATTCATCCAGCGGTGAATTTCCACTCCCATTTCGGCGAGCTTAAGCTCCACGTCAAAATTTGAAAATTGATCCATTGCCGTGTAGAACTCGCCCACCACTCCGACGCGCAGCGGCTGAGACGGTTTAGAGATTGGTATCTGAGAAAACGCTTGCCTGACCTTTTTGTACGCACGCTCTATTTCATCCTTTGAGTTTGCGGAATACATATTTGAAATAAAGGTCTGATACGCCTTTTTATAGGCTCCCTTTTTTGTTTCAAATCCGCAGTTCTGATAATATTCGGACGTAACTTCGTCTATGTAATCGGTCATTTTAACCGCCTCAAGCAGCGTTTTAAGAACCTTTCTGAACTTAACTTGCGGATTAACGTACTTCGTCGCCTTAAATAAGTCCTTCACCTTGCCCGTATCGTATTCGGAAAGATTTACGAAATCGAAATCATATCCTAAATCTCTAAGTATCTGCTCCTGAAGTTCGCCGTAATATCCAAGCTTACATATTCCGTAAACCATAACCAGCGTGTCCGCGCCCTCTTCGAGCGCCTCAATCATATTGCCGAGCAGTATCTTAAACGGCGTGCATACGAAGTCGGGGCTGTACTTAGCGCCTATTTCCAACGTTCTGTGCGTGAGCCTCGGCGGAAGTATACATCTTACGCCGAGACCGTTTTCAAGCAGATAGCGAATGGGGGCGTTGTAATTTGCATAACGCGGAAACGCCACCTTCTTTTTGGGTTTCTTTAACTCATTCATTACAGCAGCCCCCTTTTAAAGCGTATAATATCGAGAAAGCTCTCAAGCCGTGTTTCCGTTCCCGCGGTACCGTTTTGTCCGTCCAATATGAGGTTAAGCATCGGCAGTCCGTCGATACGCCTGAGCATAAGCTCGTTGACCATTGCGTCGGGACCGCACGGAAACGCGCTCAAAAAAATAATACCGTCGATTTTATTTTTGTACATACCTATTCCGCCTATTATCTCACGGTTAAGCTGCCATTTGCAGGTCGGCGACATATCAACGCTGCGTTTCAGCGCCGTATCGCGGTCAACAATACCCGCGCTTATAGGAAGAACGCCGCTTTTTTTGAGAAAGTCAGTAATCGGTTTTCCGATAAATGAGTCCTCGATAAGATAATCGTGTCCCGCAATAAGAATTTTCAGTACGTCCTTTTCAAGCAAGCGTTTTTGTTTCTGCACCTTTTTTTTCCAGACGCGCTGTTCCTCTTTTTTCGCCGCCTTATATGCGCCCAAGGTACTCTTAACGGAACATCCCAGCGACTGTCCGAGC
Source organism: uncultured Clostridia bacterium (assembly GCA_947625485.1). GTDB lineage: Bacteria > Bacillota > Clostridia > Oscillospirales > Acutalibacteraceae > Ruminococcoides. The sequence goes on from CANQOP010000009.1 coordinate 20,448, forward strand.
GACAGAAATGCCTTCAACTCGCCCTCTCCGCCGAGCACATCTATATTACAGGTCAGGAACTTCTGACCGCTGTTTCTGAACATATTCCTTGCTACGTCATACATAGCGTGAAAGCGCGGGCACATATCCCTGTTCCTGCCAAAATTGCATATTCTGGGTATAAATATGTAATCGCACTTTCCGATAAGTTCATTAACATGACCGAAATACACTTTAATCGACAGACACGCCTCGTCAATGGTGAGCGACATTCCGCGTTCCGCTATGCGATGCGTTGTCGAATCACTTACACGGATTTCGGCTCCGAGCTTTTCAAAAAAGGTTTTCCAGAGCGTCTCATAGCGATAATAGAGCATTCCCCTGGGTATTCCTACTGTTTTTAACTCCATAAAACATTAGCTCCTTATGCTTTTTCACTTTATCACACTAAAGAATTATACTCAATAATATACGCCTTGTCAAATTATCGTCCGTTTTTTCTAAGTGGTTTTCCAATATAAATTGATTTTTTATATTAAAATGTGTTATACTTATTTAGATATGAAAAAGATACCAAACGGAGGTTAAAAATATGTGCAAGAATTGTAAGGGTAAGCCCTACTATATTTCAACCGCCATTGCATACACCTCGCGCAAGCCGCATATCGGCAACAGCTACGAGATTGTGCTCACCGACGCTATCGCCCGCTACAAGCGTATGCTCGGTTACGACGTATATTTCCAGACCGGAACAGACGAACACGGTCAGAAGATAGAGATGTACGCTCAGGCTGAAGGATGCACTCCGAAGGAATACGTAGATCGTGTTGCTAAGGAAATCCGCTCAATCTGTGACGTTCTCAACACTTCCTACGACTACTTTATCCGCACCACAGACGAGCACCACGAAAAAATAATTCAGAAAATTTTTAAAAAGCTCTATGAGCAGGGCGATATTTACAAGGGCAGTTACGAGGGACTTTACTGCACGCCTTGCGAGAGCTTTTGGACGGAGAGCCAGCTTGTCGACGGCAAGTGTCCCGACTGCGGCAGAGAAGTAAAAATGACTAAGGAGGAAGCCTACTTCCTCAGACTTTCAAAATATCAGAAACAGCTCGAGGATTATATCGACTCACATCCCGACTTTATCTACCCCGAGAGCCGCAAAAAAGAAATGCTGAACAACTTTATCAAGCCCGGACTTCAGGATCTCTGCGTATCGCGAACTAGCTTTAAGTGGGGTATTCCCGTTGACTTTGACCCTGATCACGTTGTTTATGTATGGATTGACGCTCTCTCAAACTACATCACGGCGCTCGGCTACGACCCCGACGGCAGCGGCGAAAACTACAAGAAGTATTGGCCCGCCGACGTTCACATTATAGGCAAGGACATAGTGCGATTCCACACCATTTACTGGCCTATTATGCTTATGGCTCTCGGCGAGCCTCTGCCCAAGCAGGTCTACGGTCACCCGTGGCTGCTGTTCGGAGAGGACAAAATGAGCAAAAGCCGCGGAAACGTTATCTACGCGGACGACCTGGTAAAGCTTTTCGGCGTTGACGCCGTGAGGTACTATCTCCTCTCCGAGATGCCTTTCGCAAACGACGGCTCAATCACTTACGAAACGCTTATCGAGCGCTTCAACTCCGACCTTGCGAACACGCTCGGCAACCTCGTAAACCGCACTATTGCTATGAACAGCAAGTATTTCGGCGGCGTTGTTCAGGAACCCTCGGCAAAGAACGCGCTCGACGACGAGCTTGTGCAGTTCTGCTATGACACGGTAAAGAAAGTTGACGACTGCATTAACAGCTTCCATATGAGCGACGCTGTAGAGGCGGTTATGAATCTCGCAAAACGCTGCAACAAATATATTGACGAAACCACTCCGTGGACTCTCGCAAAGAACGAGGAGGATAAACCGCGCCTCGGAACAGTTCTCTACAATCTTCTCGAGGCTATCCGCTTTATAGCAATACTCATAGAGCCGTTTATGCCCGACACCCACAAGGCTATCCTCGCGCAGATGAACTGCAGTATCTCGGACTACGACTCTCTCGAAAGCTTCGGCGCCTTGAAAGCGGGCGCATATCTCGGCAACGCGACTCCTCTGTTCGTTCGTATCGACCCGAAAAAGTTTTACGAGGAGCTTGAGACTATGCAGAAAGAAAGCGCCAAGAACGAGAAAAGCATAGAGGAGGTTGAGGAGACCGAGGAGAAAATTGAGCAGATTGTAATTGACGATTTCGCAAAGGTTGACATTCGCGTAGGGAAGGTCTTAGCGTGCGAAAATGTTAAACGCTCAAAAAAGCTTTTAAAATTCAACATTGCAGACGGAAATGGAGAGCGAACTATAGTAAGCGGTATTGCTCAGTTCTATAAGCCTGAGGAGTTGGTCGGCAAAAGCGTACTCTTTGTATCAAATCTCAAACCCGTAAAGCTTTGCGGCGTTGAAAGCTGCGGAATGATCCTCTCCGCAGTCGACGGAGATAAGCTTAAAGTTATTACTGTAGACGATGTTTCCGAGGGCAGTAAAATTTCATAAATGATGATTACGGTCAGTGGTCAGTGAGCAGTGATTTTTCGCTGTCCGCTGCCGCTGGCTTATATTATTACGGGGTGAGAAATATGCAATATGAAAATATCTTTGACGCTCACGCTCATTACGACGACTCGTGGTTTGACGACGACAGAGACGAACTGCTCTCCGCTCTGCCCGAGGGAGGCGTTTTAGGCGTTGTGTGCAACGCGGTTGACCTTAAATCAGCCGCTGTAATTCAGTCCTACTCCGAGAAATACCCCTATATTTACTTTACCGCAGGCTTTCACCCTGAAAATCTCGAAAATATACCGCAAAATTATCCGGACAAAATCGCAAAATTTTTAGAGCACGAAAAGTGCGTTGCTATCGGGGAAATCGGACTTGACTACCACTGGGACATTCCGCGCGGTTTGCAGAAAAAAATATTTGAAGAACAGTTAAAGCTCTCAGCGGAGCTCGATGTACCGATTGTGGTGCACGACCGCGAGGCACACGGCGACACTATGGAGCTGCTCCGCAAATACAGACCTAAGGGTCTTATGCACTGCTTCAGCGGAAGCGTAGAGCTTATGCGCGAGGTTTTGCGTCTTGGAATGAGTATCAGTCTCGGCGGCGTGGTAACGTTCAAGAACGCCCGCCATAGCGTTCGGTGCGCGGCAGAGGTTCCTCCTGACAGACTTCTGCTTGAGACAGACGCGCCGTATATGTCTCCTGTACCGCTGCGCGGCAAGCGGAACGACAGCCGAAACATCGCATATATTGCTGAGAAAATCGCAGAAGTGCGCGGTATGGACGCGCAGGAACTGCTGAATATAACCGCGGAAAACGCGAAAAAACTTTACAGAATAGAGTGATTATATGAAACGTATTTTATCTTTTATCCTAACTGCCGCAATCGCCGCGGCCGCACTTTGCTCGTGCAGTGCTAACACTCAAGGCGGTCATACCCTCTATGTGCGCGATGACTTCGACTCTGAGACCGTCACTGCTACATTTACAAGCACCGACAGCAAAGACAAACAGGAAATCACAATGACGCTCGTGTCCGAGGGCGACGAGTACAACACCTACTCCGCCTCGGCGGACGCGGAGAAATTTGACCGCGTTGTGATTGACGCAGACGGTGACAAAACCGAAGAGCTCGCGTTCAACGATTATGTAAGCGGATGGCATCTCTCGAGCGACGGCGTTGTACCGTTCACCTATGACGAGGAGGAGACTGAGCCCGACTACGAAATTGTCACTATGCCCTACGGCAATACCGAGAAGAACATCTACATATGGACGCCCGAAAACTACGACGAGAGCGAAAAATACTCCGTCATTTATATGACCGACGGTCAGAATCTCTTCAACCCGAACGCTACCTCAACGGGAAGCTGGGGAGTTGCGGAGAGTGTAGAAAGTATGATGAGTTTAAGCAAAAACAAGGCGATTATCGTAGGCATTGACGACAGCACCTCGAACCGCGACAGCGAGCTTACGCCCGATATAGGCAAATGCACCAACGAAAATATGGAAAACGGTACGGGAGAATATTTTTCAAAATTTGTATACAATAAGGTCGTACCGTATATTGAGAAAAACTACAGCGTATACACTGCGCCGGAGCACAACTCAATCTGCGGCAGCTCGTCGGGCGGAATCGAGAGCTTTTATATCGGTATGGAGCATCCCGACAAATTCGGAGCAATCGGCGCGCTTTCCCCGGCGTTCGGTTTGTTCGACGACAAAACGTGGGTAAAGTATCTTAAAGAAAAGAATTTTAAGAAAAACGCACCGTTTGTTTACATATTTAACGGCGACAACGACGACCTCGAAAGCTATCTGCTGGAGGGCGCTAAGAGTATGGTTGATAACCTCAAAGCTGTAAACTACCCGAAAGACAAGGTAGTTATAAAAATTTACGACAAGGGTCTGCACAATGAGAAAAACTGGCGTGCAATTTTCCCCGAGTTCCTCAAATTTTCCTTTCCGAGCGAAAAATGATTGATTATTCTGAATAATTAACTGTTATAGTTATTACATAAAGGCTCTTTATCAATAGTTGGAGCAAAAAGGAACTCCTCACTTCCATATCAGAGGTGAGGAGCTCCTTTTTATTTGTGACGCTTGTTCGATAAGTGCCTGTTATGTTATTGTTTTCGTCAAAGCTGCCAATTTGCCGCTCATGCTTTCTCGTAATCCGGCTTCCATGCGGCGAACCCCGCAAGCTGCTCATCAGTGCGAGTATAATAGCGGATGCCCTTATTGAGCTTTCCAATCTCCGCCATCTCCTCATTCGTCAGTTTAAAATCGAGGATGTTCAGATTATCCCTGATATGATCCACATTTTTGCTTCCGGGGATCACAACAAATCCCATCTGCGTGTGCCAGCGCAAAATGACCTGTGCAGGGGACTTGCCATACTTTTCTCCAAGCTGCTTAAAAATCGGCTCCCCGATAAGCGACTTATCGCCATGTCCCAACGGATACCATGCCATGAGTCGGATGCCATACTTGTCAAGGGTTTTGCGAAGCTCGTCCTGGGTAAAATACGGGTGTGCCTCCACCTGTATAAATTGCGGCACGATCTCCCACTTGGTTTCCAGTTCTTCAATATACTTTCCTTCAAAATTAGAAATACCGATAGCCTTTGCTTTTCCCTCTTTGTACGCTTTCTCCAGGAGCCTGTACCCGGCAAGCCAGTTCCCCGCAGGCTGGTGGATATAAAGAAGATCCACATATTCCACGCCTAGGCGCTCCAGTGTTTCATTAACGGCATTCTCATTCTCATATTCGCTCGGCCAGAGTTTTGTGGAGAGAAAGACCTTCTCCCTCGGTACACCGCTGGCCTTGATTCCACGGCCGCAAGCTCTTTCGTTTACGTAAGCCGCCGCAGTATCCACGCACTCATATCCCATCTTGAGGGCTTCCCTTACGCTGACCTCCGCATCTGCCGGTGAAATCGTAAAAGTACCGATTCCGATTACAGGGCATTCCTTGCCATTGTTCATTTTTACATATTCCATATTATGTTCCTCCTTGTTTAATTTATGGTCTGTACGGCGCTATCGCCGCATTGAACACATTTCTATAAAATACATCCGTTTTTTCTGACCTCTCCTGCGAGGTAAAGCGAGCCTGCTATCACAACAAGACTGTCATTTTTTCGTGCGTCTTCAAGCGCATTATTAATTGCAGTATGCACGCTTTCACACGCGTACACCTCGTCAAAATAAGGCTCACACTCCTCGGCTAGCTTTTCGGCGGAAAGCGTGCGCGGATTGTTCACGGTAACGGTATATACCGACTTGAACATTCCGCTAAGCAAACGGATTGAGCTTTTGCTGTCCTTATCTGCGAGCATGCCCAGTATACATATTGCAGTCTTTTTAGTATTGTATTTTATAAGTGCATTTTTCAGTGCATTTACCCCGTCAGGATTGTGCGCTCCGTCGAGAATTATCATTGGTTTTTCGCTGAGCAGTTCAAATCTCGCGGGATTTCTTGTTTGTTTAAAGCCTTCCGAAATATCTCTGTCACTTATTATGAATTCTTTTCTAAGTACTTCAATTGCCGAAAGCGCCGTCTTGGCATTCTCAATCTGATGCTCGCCTATTAACGGCAGGTCAATTTCTGTGCCGTTGTACTTAAACCTTGTGCAGTAAATGCTTTCGCTTAAAATTTCAATTTTGAGTCTTTCGCTCTTTATAAGCTCCACGTTTTTTTCGGCGCAGTCCGCCTCGATAACGCCCATAGCCTCACCGCACTGGGGCGAGGTCACCGCAACCGAGCCGCTTTTTATAATTCCGCATTTCTGAGCGGCAATTTCCTCAACAGTTTCGCCGAGTACAGAAGTGTGGTCAAGACCGATTTTCGTGATAACCGAGCAAATCGGAGGCAAAATCACGTTAGTGCAATCAAGCAGACCGCCCATTCCCGTTTCGAGCACCACCACGTCGCACTCAGCCTCTCTGTGTATTAAAAACTCCAGCGCCATAACATACTCAAATTCTGTTATTATGCAGTCATCTTCTCTGAGCTTCTGTAAAATCGGGAAAGTGCGGTCAACCGCGTCCTGCAAAGCCTCTTCGGAAATCATCTCCCCGTTAATCTGTATTCTCTCGCGAAAATCCACTATATACGGGGAAATAAACAGTCCTGTTTTATAGCCCGCCTCTGTGAGCACCGAGCTTATAAGCTGGCAAGTCGAGCCCTTTCCGTTCGTGCCTGCAACGTGGACGAATTTCAGCTTGTCCTGAGGGTTTCCGAGTATTTTGAGAAGTCTCCTTATTCTGTCAAGCCCCGGCCTAGAACCAAAGGTATCGAGCGAATGTATTTTCTCAACAGCGTTCATACTAGCTCCTTGTATATCTCATTTTTCTTAAAGCCCGTCTCAGCCGCCGCCTGCTTTGCGGCGTCGCCCACCCGCGCTCCGCTTTCGACCATCCCGCGCGCCAGCTCCACAGCCTGCTTTAGGGTATATTCCTTTGCTTGTTCCGCCTTTTTTCCCTCTAGCACAAGGACGATTTCTCCCTTTATCCCGCTGTCGGCGAGTACCTCAGAGGCGTATTTCGTAGTCGTGCGGATAGTTTCCTCATGAATTTTCGTAATCTCACGCACTATTGTAAGCTTTCTGTCGCCGAAAAAATCGTACAAATCCCTAAGCGTGGCAGGAAGCTTATGAGGAGCTTCGTAAAAAATCATAGTTCGGGTCTCGTCTCTGAGCGTTTCCAGGTGTTCCCTGCGGCTCTTTTTATTCACACTTAGAAAACCCTCAAAACAGAAACGTCCCGTCTCAAGGCCGCTTACGGCAAGAGCGGAGATAACCGCGCTTGGTCCCGGAACAACCACCGTCCTTATTCCGCGCTGTTCACATAGCTTTATTAAATCCTCTCCCGGGTCAGAAATACACGGCATACCCGCGTCGGTCACAATTGCGCAGTCCTCGCCCGCAAGAATACGGCCGCAGATAACCTCTCCGCGCTCGCGCTTATTGTGCTCGTAGTAGCTGATCATAGGTTTTTTTATGTCGAAGCGGTTGAGCAGCTTTAGCGTAACGCGCGTATCCTCGGCGGCAATAAAGTCGACGTTTCTGAGCGTATCCACCGCGCGCGGCGACATATCGGAAAGATTTCCTATCGGCGTGCCGACAACGTACAGTGTATTACTCATAATGTTCCTCCTTATAGGAGCCGTAAATTTCCTTCATTTCGGCTGACCATTCACCATTTTTTTCCTCTATAAACAGGGTTTCTTCAACAATTAAACCTCCGCTCTTTCCGCCGCGTCTGCCCTCAACCAGGAACAACTTAGGTTTTTTGTCACGCCGCTGCTGTACGAATTTCACCCGCTTTGGCTCCAGGTCGTTTCTTCGCATAGACTCAAGTACATCCGCAAGACGCTCGGGTCTCTGGCACATACAGAAACGTCCCCCAAATTGCAGAAGATTTTTTGCCGCCTCGGTAACGTCGTCGATGGTGCACGTCTCCTCGTGACGAGCAATTTTTTTCTCTTCATCGGGATTTTTAAGCCCCGTACCGCTTTCCTTGTATGGCGGATTGCAGGATACGAGTTCAAAGAAACCGAACGGAAGCACCCCTTTAATGCAGCGCAGATCGGTATTCAAAGTCTCAATATTTTCTATATTATTATGCTCAACAGAGCGGCGAATCATGTCGCAACCCTGCGGTTGTAGCTCAACCGCTTTTATCAGGGTTTTTCGGTTTTTGCGCGCCCATAAAAGCGGTATCGTACCGCATCCCGAGCCGAGGTCAACCGCATTTTTTTCACGCTTAGGTCTTGCGAAGTCCGCGAGAAGAATAGTGTCGGTCGAAAAATGAAAAAGCTCGGAAACGATAATTTCTATGCCGTCTCCCAAAGGCTCAAAATGTTCGCCGTCTTTAAGCATAATTTAACCCCATTTATATTTAAAATGAATAATATTAATATTTTAATTATATCACTAAAAACAAAAAGCGGCAAGGTCAAACCTTGCCGTTTTGTATGTAGTGATTAATTATGCCTCCTGCGGAGCACCAACAGGGCAAACATCAGCACAAGAACCGCAATCTACGCAAGCGTCTGCGTCTATAACGTATTTGCCGTCACCCTCAGAAATTGCACCTACAGGGCACTCATCTGCGCAAGCGCCGCACATGATGCAATCGTCATTAATAGCGTATGCCATTAGATGAACACCTCCTTATTCTACTATGCTAATTGTATCATAATATTTGCGAATTGCAATAGGTTAGTTATTGCTAATTTTTATATTTGTGCAAAATGCACAAAAAAATACAAAAAAACGTTTGTGGGACTCTTCCTCACTCATAACACATTTCTGCACAGAGACGTCTTAATAATGCAAATTTTTTATAAGTAAGTTTTCAATAATGCAAAACCTTACTCGAGGTGCTTTAAATCCTCAAGCTCTTTTTTGTCCATTTTAATATAGCCGTCCTTGAGAATACGAACGTCCTTTACATTAAATGCCGCGGGCGCAACGCCCTCAGGAGCCGAGTCGAGCTTTACCTTGAGAGTTCCCGAAATTAAGTTGTTCTCAACAACAAGACCTTTCCCATCGGGAGTTTTTACTATTGCGCCGACCTTAGGAGTGTGCTTTAAAAGATCGGAGTACGCCTCCTGCTCATACTTCAAACAACACATAAGCCTTCCGCACGTTCCCGAAATTTTTACGGGAGAAAGTGACAAACCCTGTTCCTTAGCCATTTTAATCGAAACAGGCTGAAAATCACCCATAAAGCTGTGACAGCAGAACGGTCTGCCGCAAACGCCCAATCCTCCGAGCATTTTCGCCTCGTCTCGCACACCGATTTGTCTGAGTTCAATGCGCGTTCTGAACACACCCGCAAGATCCTTTACGAGTGCACGGAAGTCAACGCGGCCGTCGGCAGTGAAGTAGAAAAGAATTTTATTATTATCAAAGGTATACTCAACGTCCACGAGATGCATACCGAGTCCATGCTCGGCAATTTTTTTCTCGCAGATTTTAAACGCTTCCCTTTCGCGCTTTTTATTCTCCTCGATATGCCCGATGTCGTTATCGTTCGCCTTTCGTATAAGCGGCTTGAGAGGACGAACAATTTCGTCGTCAGGCACTTCCTTATTTGGAATAGCAACAATACCGCACTCGATACCGCGCGCAGTCTCGACGATTACATAATCGCCTGAATTAAGCTCTATTCCCTTAGGGTCGAAATAATAAATTTTTCCGACCTCTTTAAATCTAACTCCGATTACCTCTGCCATAGAGTCCTCCTATATTCGGCGCAAAGCCACGTCCCGACCAGCCTTAGCCCGACGTTCTGATTAATTTTCACCTTTGCGTCCTTAGTAATATCAATAAGTTTTATGTAGTGCGCTTTCGTAAGCTTTTTGCACAGCGTCTGCGCCACATGTTCGTCTGTTTCTGCCTTACCACCGCAATAGACGGCGAGACCGTCCCTCAAAAGAAGCGCTACTAAATCGAGCGTTTCAAGAAATCTTTGGCGGTCATTTAGCTTGTACGTTGCTTTAAGCAGGCTCATCTCCGAAAGTGAGACTATTCCTACAGCAATTTCCTTAGCAAGCTCAAGCGTCTCTTCATCAGGTCTTGAGCTATTCTCAAGTGTAAAAACCGAACAGCGTGAGCGTATAGTTTCGAGTAAATTCATGCTGTCCTCGCACGTAATCAGGAACAGCACGTCCTGAGGCGGCTCCTCAAGAGTCTTGAGAAAAACGTTCTGTGAAATTACGGGTAGCTTCCCGTCGCACTCACTTAAAACGTAAACCTTGCGGTTAGCCTCGTTAGGCTTAATGGACGTATCGTTTATAATTTTCGTGATTTCGTCCTTATTGTAGATACCTGTTTTGCCGGAGCCCTGAGCGTAATAAATATCGCTGTGCGCCCTGTTTTGGGCATTCACGCAGTTTTTACACACGCCGCACGGCTTGTCCTTCGCACTGCAAACCGCCCACATTGAAATCCTATTAACAAGAGCGTCACGCTGCTCAGGTGTACCCCCGTTTATCACAACGGCGTGAGGCATACGGTTATTTTCCATAACGTCGCTCAGACTTTTTTTAAGCAGCTTATTTCCATTTATCTGCGGAAAATCCATAGCCTCACCTCTATCTAGTATATTCTATCATATCTTGGACTGAATTTCTATAGTTAATTTTATCTATCTTTAGGTATATTAAGCATATTTACGAGAACATTGCCTTTCTCGTCTAACTCTACCACTGAGCAAGCGGACATATACTTATCGGCGCTTCCCGGATTTATGAGGCGAACTCCGCCGAGCGTTTTGTCGGTTTGGGTATGGGTATGACCAAAAAAGACCATATCTGCCCCTTCCTCGCTTGCTTTATACGACAACCTTTCAAGACCGAATTTTGCCGAAAAAAGATGTCCATGCGTTACCATTATTCTGTGTCCGCACAGCTCGAGGTATTCAATCTCTTTAAACTCGTTGCTGAGTATATCGCAGTTGCCACTGACACACACGACAGCGCTGTTCACACAGTTTTCCTTTAGCCAAATCGCTTCTCCCCTCGGCGCGTCGCCGCAATGTACGATGAGGTCGGCGTTCCTGCCGAACTGATCGACCGCTCTTTGCAGACCTTTAAGATTTCCGTGCGTATCTGAAAGAAGTAAAATTTTCATATATATTCTCCTATCATATATTTCGATAAACGGCATAGTATATACCGAGGTGGATTGATTATGAATAACAACGAACTTAACGGATTGATAAACAACTTTATTAATAAGAACGGTTTTACTAAGCAACAGACGATGTCCGATAAGAACAAGGCTAAGGCTGAGCAAATGCTCAAAAATCTTAACGACAAACAGGCTGAGCAGCTTAAAAATGTTCTAGCAGATCCTAAGAAGTCGCAGGAAATCCTGAATTCTCCGGCGGCTAAAGCGTTGATGAAGAAGTTGTCTGAATAATGGACAGTATACAGGATAAAATAGCCGAAATTATGGCAGATCCCGAGGCGCTCAGTCAGGTGCAGAGTCTCGGGAAGATGCTCGGCATCTCGGGAAACACCGAACCCGCTCCTCCGCCACCTCCCGAGCCAACGGTAGAGAACGAGTTGTTATCAGGTGAAATGATAGGTAAACTCTCAGCGCTAATGCCGATTTTAAGTCAGGTCAATCAGGAGGATGACACGACACGCCTGCTTGCGGCGCTGAGACCGTTCCTCAGCGAAAACAAACAGAAAAAGCTTGAGTCAGCTCGTAAGATGCTGTCGTTAATGCGACTGCTGCCTGTGCTCAAGGACGGCGGACTGCTGGACTTTTTCATATAAGGTAGGTTGATACAATATGCCTGACATAGACCCGATTACGCGTGAGGCCTTGCGGCGCGCCGCGCGTATGCATAATCACGCTCCGCAAAACAACAACCGCAGACAGGAATCCGAGCATACGCCGTCCCCGGAGACAAATACGCACGAATCTGAACATTTAAGAGAACCCGAACATGATTTTAAACCGCCTGTTGCTGACTACATTCCTCCCGAAAATGAGTACAGACAATCAGAACATGATTATAGTCCGCCGGAATCAAATCGGCGTACTTCGCACAAACAGACCTCCGCCAGCAGCTCTCTTAATGGTGTTTTCAACTCACTGTTCAAAGACAAAGATCAAAGCATAATCCTGCTGTTGGTAATACTTCTTATGGGCGAGGACAGCAGTCCGTCACTACTTCTCGCACTTTTGTACTTACTTATCTAATGTAACATATTTTTGTCATACTGGCAAGAGATTCAGACAGCAATGGTCAGTTGAATTTAAAGAAAGTATGATTTATTTATTCGCCTTCTTTACTATTTGCGCATTTCTGCGCAACAGTATACTTTACAAAAATGCAAAAGAGATAATATGAGCAATATACTTAAACTTCCTTAACTCATCTCTCGTGCGTACTCTTGGTGTGCAAATGTGTAGGGAAAATTAATCGTTTCCATATTAGTTTCCATATTATAGGAAAACTTACTTTCCTACGAAACCTCATCTATTATAAACAAGGAAAAGGCTGACCGAAGTCAGCCTTTTGTTGTTATATAGGTTTTCCTTTTTTAGATTACTTTACAGAAATCTTTATCTTAGCCATTACGCCGTTCTGAGCGTACGCATAAATGTAGCATGTACCTTTCTTCTTGGCTGTAATCTTACCCTTCTTGGAAACCTTTGCAATCGATGTCTTTGACGACTCGAACGCTACCTTGCGGTGCTCCTTAACCTTGAGCTTCTTGCTCTCTGCTGTGAGCTTGGTCTTGAGCTTGAAGGTCTTTCCTTTCTTGATTGTCTTTGTGCTCTTAGCGTTTGTAATAGTAATCTTCTTGGTGTTTCCTACTTTTCCGCCCTTTGTCGCTACGTGGATTGTCTTGGAGGTTGAAACTACCTTACCCTTCTTATCCAGAGCCATTACCAGGAACTTGTAGTACTTACCCTTCTTTAGCTTCTTATAGGTAAAGGATTTGCCGGTCGTAGTTTTGAGTTTCTTATAAGATTTACCGCACATATTGCCGTAAATTACAAACTTCTTAGTCTTGCTCGGCTTCTTATAGGTTATCTTGATAGAATTCTTAGTGGTCTTCGTATTCTTAACCTGGAGAAGGTTAAATGCACTACCCTTAGGATCCTTATCGTTACCAAGACCTAAGATTTTCTGCTCTGCGTTTGCTCCATTTGTGCCGGGTCCGAGATCCTTAGCAGGCTTCGGAGTCGTCGGTTTGGGATTCGTCGGCTTAGGATTCGTCGGTTGAGTCGGAGCAGGTGTCGACGGCTGTGTCGGAGCGGGTGTCGACGGCTCGGTAGTCTCCGAACCTGTCGGAGTTGTCTCTGAACCTGTCGGAACTGTCTCTGAACTTGTCGGAGTTGTATCTGAGCCTGTCGGAGTTGTATCTGAGCCTGTCGGAGTAGGTGTCGATGGCTGTGTTGTAGGCTGTGATGAGGGCTCGCCGTTCGTTACGGACGGTGTTCCCAGAGAAGAGATAACGTAGTTTGCGTCAGGAAGATTAGGAGTGCCAGCCTCGAAGTAAACTGTGCCTACAGCATCGAGCTCTTCGATAGTAAGGTCGACGGAAGCTGTACCCTTAGCGTCGCCTATTACCTCAAAGGTGAGAACAACGAGTTCGCCGCCCTTGGTAAAGTCAAACGCACCTAATTTTGTCTTAGGATCAATGTATGTGAAGTTGAACTGTGCTGTACTTGCTGTTGCAGCATTGTTCTTTGTCAGCATATCTGTAATTTTAGGAAGCTCCATAGATACGAGCTTGAGCTTAGTATTATCGTAAGTAACAGTTCCCTGACCGTCAGAAATTAACTGAGGCGCAACGAGGTTGTATGCAACCGTAACCTTCTTATCAGTTATATCGGTCTCTTTCGGATAAGCTTTGTTAAGAGTTGTTTTTACAACGAGCTTGTCTTTAACAGGATCACTTGTCGGTGCAGGGGTGGGAGTTGTGTCCGGCTGAGAGCTTGTCGAAGGAGTCGGAGGCTCGGTTGACTCTGACGCACTTGAGGGCTGCGTTATGTCGGCACTCGTCGGCTGAGTCGGTTCAGAGGAAGGAGTCGGAGGCTCTGTGGGCTCACTTGAGCTGGGCTGAGGATCCTCGCTGGAAGGCTGCGGGTCTATAGGAATATCACCGCTGTCTAAAGACAATGTAAAGGTGTCATTGCCGTTATCAGAGAGATATAGGGTATGCTGTCCTGCGGGAACATACATTTTATTGAAATTTGCAGGGTCAGAAAGGCTGTGCTCATTAACGAGAGTAACCTCTGTAGCAAAATCAGTCCAACCATCTGTGCAGTACTGAACTCCTGTACTGTTATTACGGACAAATACATAGCTTTCGTTATCAAAGTCGTAAGTTATTGAACCGTCACTGTTAAACATAGCTTCGGAATTCTTACCATCCTCTGTACCTTCAACCTTTGTCCAGATGCACAAAACGTAACTACCATCGCCTGGGTTGGGACCGGGATCCCATGGATCATTTCCGCCGCCGCTACCCGGCCACGGGATAGCAACATAGTGGCCTTTATCATCCGTGGAACCGTCTGTGTAGTAACCTTCAACACTGAAATCTGTAATATCCGTAGTCTGAGCGCCTTGACCGTTATTGATTACACAACCTGTAGCGCCGTCCGGAACATTAATTGTAAAAACTGTTTCGCCGTAACCGTTTTGCTCTGGGCTACCGCCCGGGTCGCCCGGCCATTTAGCAGTTACGTCACCGCCGTCATTCCAAGCATAAACGTAAATGCTGCCCCAGTTCTGGTTGTCGGTAAACTTGAATGAAGAGCCGCCGTAGCCGCCACCGCCACCGCCGCCGGGATTGCCGGGATCCTCTCCCCCGCCGCTACCCGGCCACGGAATAGCAACATAGTGGCCTTTTTCATTCGTGGAACCGTCTGTGTAGTAACCTTCAACGCTGAAATCTGTGATATCCGTAGTCTGAGCGCCCTGACCGTTGTTGATTACGCAACCTGTAGCGCCGTCCGGAACATCAATTGTAAAAACTGTTTCGCCGTAACCGTTTACCTCGGGAGCGTTGCCCGGGTCGCCCGGCCATGCGGCAGTTACGTCGCCGCTGTCATTCCAAGCGTAAACGTACACACTGCCCCAGTTCTGGTTGTCGGTAAACTTGAATGAAGCGCCGCCGGTCGGAGCTTTGCCCGTATCCGCCGCGGAAGCGCCTATAGCGCAAACCGAAAACAACATTACAACTGCCAGAAATACACTTGTTAATTTCTTAAAAGATGTTTTCATAAAACAATCCTCCTTCTAAATTTTCATTTTATATTTTAACATTTATGTAATTTTTATTCTATTGGCAAAATAATCAAAATGCACCTTCTTTTTTGGTTATTTTGCCAGTATTGAAAAAGTGATGTGAATTTTACGGTATTTTTTGGTGGTTTTGCTCGCTCGGCACAACTTTTTTGTTAATATCCTAATAAGTTACAATAAAGTGTGCTCTATTCGCTTTCTTCACTTATATCACGTTGAGTTGCGTCAGTAAATTATTAGGAGAATATAAATTTTTCCTTTAAGACATTAAAACACCCCGAAGGGTGCTTTAATGCTCTAAGCTTTAATGCTTTGATGTTTAAATTTAAATTATTTTACTTTGACCTTAATTGTAAATTTTTTAACCTTGTTTACGGTCAGGGTAATTTTAGCATTTCCCTTTTTAAGTCCCTTAATCTTTACCACAGATGCCTTCGTTTTTGAAGTCACCTTAGCAACGGATTTCTTAGAGGTTTTATACTTATTATTGATTGCAGCCGCCTTACCCTTAATTTTAACGGATAATGTGCCCTTCTTCTTTACAGAGTAAACATTCTTGGATTTAAACTTCTTTCCCGCAACCTTGATTGTAGGATCGGAAGTAACCTTAATCTTGCACTCGAGCTTCTTGCCGTCAACCTTCACCGTGATTTTAGCCTCGCCCTTCTTGAGAGCTGTTACCTTTCCGCTCTTGGAAACCGTTGCAACGGTCTTCTTGTTCGAGGAGAAGGTCGGCTTACCGGTTGTGTTTTTAACCGTGATGGTATATGTCTTACCGGCTGAAAGCTTCTTGGATTTCGCGGAAAGCGCGGGTACCTTGGGAGCAGAAAGCGACGCGGATAATGAAAAATCATCCGAAACTGCCTTACCGCCTGTTGCGAGTTCAACCAGTTTCTCGCTGCTGTCCTCTGCGTCAAGCTCGTCCAGACGGAGATCGACCTTAGTCTCGCCCGTACCTACTATATCGAACACAGCAACCACAAAGTCCGCGCCTTTAGCGAAGTTAGCGTCACCCGTGCCGACAGTATTGTTAAATTTAACCTTGTTAGACGGCTCAGTGTTTACGATAGAATTATTAACGTTCGGGAGAGTAAAGCTTTTGAGTTTTAATTTACCGGAGTCGTATGTAAGCTCGCCTTCGCTGTCAACGATAGATAGACCGGTAGTGAGCTTGTAAGAAACTGTAACGGTCTTGTTGATAGAAATATCATAGGCCGCGCTGATCTCGGAAGCGAGGTTGGAAGTAGCGGTTACCTTAATCTGACCCCCTGTTACGGTTGCCGCGTCGGCAGCGTTTGCAGCTGTCATAACAGAGACGAGCATAAGAGCGGCAATAAATACCGCTATGCTTTTCTTGAAAATTTTCATAGAAATTTCTCCTTTGCGATATAGTTTGTATAAAATTGTATTAAAACTTTACGTCTATATTTTATCAAAAAACAATGCATATTTCCATTGTAAATAACCTACAAAAATCCACAAGGTATTTTGTTAAGAATACCAAGAAAGAGTGTAAAATCAGATAAAAGTAAAATCAGAAAGATAGCTTTCGAGCGCTCCCGACATAATTTTCCTAATCGCTTCGGGCTCATCGGGCAGGATTATCATGAGCTGACTGCCCTTTCTCACGAGGTAACCGTCACAGGAGGAAAGCGGATTTTTAAGTTTTTTCAGGTCGTCGAGCTTTTTGCCTGAGAGTGCACGCGAGAAAACGTCCTCTATACCGTTTGAATCAAATGAAGTAAGACCGCCTACAATAAACACCGCTCCCGAATGTTCAAATGCGTCTATAACGAGCTCGCCGAGCTTTGACGGCGTTGTCGCGTACTTTGCGCAGTTAAACCTTAAATTCATTTGGGATACTGAATCCGTCACGGCTTTTTCACAGAGATTCGTTTTTGTTGCGAGATAAAATATCAATTCACAGTTCATCTGAATACCTTTCGTTGTGAGCATATAATTAAGTTGTCGAACAGCCCGACCGCCGACCGATTATTACTCGGCATCGACAGCCTCGGGTGTCTCAGTAGTCGGCTCGGTCGTGGGCTGGGGCTTTGTCGGCGGCTTTGTTTCGGGTTTCGTTGCTTTGGTCGCTTTGGTGGGTTTGGTGGCTTTGGTCGGTTTTGTAGACTTAGTAGGCTTGGTTGGTTTATGAGCAGGCTTATGTACAGGCTTTTTTACCTTAATTTTGGTCTTTTTGAATGTCGCCGATAGCTTAACGTCGGTATTTACGATTACCTTAGTAATCTTTCTGCTCAGATATTGTCTGCTTCCGAAACCGCTGACCTTCCATTTTGCAAATGTGTATTTGTATTTGCCTTTTTTAAAGTTCTTTATCCTCGGCAAAGTCACCTTCGAACCTTTTTTTACGGTTGAATTTTTAAGAACTTTGCCTCGGCTCGTCACCTTTATAGTAAAGCTCGTTTTTTCAGTGGGCTTTTCTGTGGTCGGTTCAGTGGTCTCCTCGGTCACGGAGGTCGGAAGCTGTTGGCTGCCTTTTAGCTTTCCGCTGCCGTCGTACCAGTCTATTTTACTTTTTTCCAGCGCCTCTTTAAAGGTCGAGACAGTCGGTCTCGTACCTCCGTAGCGGCTGTAGTAGCACTGCGGCCACACGGGACTTCTGTTGAGCGTAGCCTGAGAAACATCAACTTCAGCGCTCTCGCCTTTACGGCATTTGCGCGCGACAACGACCGTTCTGAAATCGTTAAACTCATATGAGCAGGTCACGAGAGTGATAAGCCTGTCGTTTTCGTTTACGCTTACAGGGCAGTTGAACAGCGAACGTATACGCAGGTTATAAACGTAGTTCATAAACTGAGCCTTGCTCTTAAAGCTGCCGCAGTAAAAATCAAAGTACTCGCCCTGCAGGGTGTTGACGTTCGACTTAAATACGGAAATGATTTTGTAAACCTGGTCGCCGCCCTTAGGGGTGTTTATCTTAACCACAGGTGATTTTTTATAGAAATTCAGGTCGCCTGACATAAATCCGTATTTCTTGAGATTCGCGAACATACTTCCGTTATCCATATGATGTCCGTGGATAACGACGTTCTTGCTGTCCATTCCCTTTTTGCTTCGGTAGTCTATGTAAATAGTTCCGTAGTCGGAATAGTTTCCGTAAATATCGCGGTGGAAATAGTACTGCGCGTTCTCGTCATCGCCCTTATGCTCGGCTACTGGATAGTCAATCTGCGTGTTATCAATTTTAATCCACGCTTTGATTTCCTTGTTTATTTTCCTAAGTTCCTTCCAGTTTACCTTCTTCGCCTTTTTCTTCCCTGTTACGGGGTCGGTCTCTGCCTGATAGAAAATAGTGCGGATATTGCTCTGCACAGCCTCGTTCTGCATGGGAGCAATTATAATATTATGAATGAACATAAATGCCGCAACGGCAAACACGCAGATTGCGAGAAGCATAACCGACTTGCGGATTATCTCGTTTTGATCGTCACCCTTATGCGGAAAATGGCGTTCAAAAAAGGTCTGAACTTTAAGCTCCCTCTTATGCAGAGAGTAACCGTCGGGATAGGCTTCCGAGTTTGAGGAAAACACCTTCTCCACCCTGTCGGTTAGGTCACTAAGCCGTGACAAATCAATATTTTTTGGCAAAACGACCACTTTAGCGGTGCGAAAGCTAAACGCATAAGCATTCTTTCCGTCCGCGTCGAAAGTAAACACGCGCGTCTTTTTTCTATCGTAAGAGACGGTTTCAGGCTCGTGCTTAGGCGGTTTCTTCCCTTTCTTAACTGATGCAAAAAAAGCCTTAAAATCGGTCTTTGCCTTTGTGTTCGGCACGTTCTGAATTTTCCTCTCGGCATTGTCGATAACGAACGCGAATTTACCGCGAAAATCTTTTTCACTTTCTACAGCGTTCTCCACAACAATCAGCTCGGCGTTCTTTTTGAGAGCCTTTTTGAGTTCATACTCAAGCACGGGCCAGAGATTAAAAAACTTCTGAGCGTCTACGGCGTTACCCCTGCGGCGCAGGCTCTCGCACAAAGGCGACGAATATTCAGTTTTATCTTTTATCAGCTTTTTATCGGGCGATAAAACCTGTATATTCAAGCTCAGTCCTCCCTTGTATTTATGTAGGTTACTTTCACGCCGTTTACCGCGTCGTCAATCATAGAATCAAGCTCCGCCTCCCGCTCGGCACGTTCGACGTACTCAAGGACGGGACGCGTGCGGGGATGCTTAGGTGTGAACACGGTACAGCAGTCCTCGTAAGGCTCAATTGAAGTTTCAAATGTATCAATTTTATATGAAATATCAATTATTTCCTGCTTATCCATACCTATAAGCGGACGGAACACGGGCATAGCAACCGCCGCGTCTGTGCAGGCGATTGCGTGGATAGTCTGGCTTGCGACCTGACCGAGACTCTCGCCCGTAATCAGAGCGGAGCAACGTCTTTCCGCCGCAACACGCTCGGCAATTTTCATCATCATACGGCGCATTATAACGGTAAACAGCTCCTCGGGGCACTTCTTTCGGATAGTCTCCTGGATTCTCGTGAACGGGACCGTATACATATTAATATCGCCGCTGTACTGAGCCACCTTTCTGAGGAGCTTTACGACCTTTTGCTCGGCTCGCTCGCTCGTGTACGGAGGACTTGCAAAGTGAATGGCAGTAAGGTGAACTCCGCGCTTTGCCATCATATACGCCGCTACGGGCGAGTCTATTCCGCCGCTTATGAGAACAGCCGCGTCTCCGCCCGTGCCGACCGGAATACCGCCGGCACCCTTGAGAGGCTGACCGTGGATATACGCCGCAAAGTCGCGAATTTCAACATTAACGGTCACGTCGGGATTATGCACGTCAACTGTAAGGTGAGGGTGCGCTTTAAGTATCGCCGCTCCCACCTCACGGCAAATTTCGGGACTTTTGTACGGGAATTTCTTATCGCTGCGCTTAGCCTCTACCTTAAAGGTTTTTGCGCTTTCAAGTTCTTCCGATAGATACTCGGGAGCGGTTCTGAGCACGGACTCAAGAGTTTTCTCGGGACATACTGCGGCGCGCGAGTAGGTTACAATACCGAAAATCTTCGACACTCTCTCGCACACATCGTCGAGGTCAACGAACTCGTCCTGCGGAATTACGGAAATCGTGGACTGTGAGGATTTTATCTCAAAGCTGCCCAAGGGCTTTATTGTCTTTTTTATATTTTTTATAAGGCGGTCCTCGAACTGACGGCGGTTAAGACCCTTCAGCACGATTTCACCGAGTTTAATCAAAATAATTTCTTTCATACTGTTTCCTCTTTTTAAGGTAATTTCCCTTATTTCCTCTTTATTAAGGAGTTCTGACCTTCCTGTATCGCATCTCTTAGGGCGTCAATATCCGCTTTTGTATTATCTGTCGAAAAGCTGACTCGGATCGCGCTGTCCGCACGGCTTCTGCTCAAACCCATTGCGCTCAGCACGTGGCTCGGCTTACCCTTAGCGCATGCACTGCCGCTTGAAACATAGATTTCTCGCTGAGCGAGAAAATGGAGCATAGTTTCGCTACGTATGCCCTCAACAGACATATTGAGAATATAAGGCAGAGCGTCATCGGGTGAATTAATGGTCACTCCGAGCGTTGCAAGAGCAGTACGGGCGTAATCGTTCAGCTCTTTTACATAGGTATAGTTTTTTTCGGGATTTTGCTCATAAACAGCCTGAGCAAACCCCGCAATAAGCGGAAGCGGTTCTGTTCCCGGCCGGAGCTTTTTCTCCTGCTCTCCGCCGAAGCAAATCGGCTTTATGTGCAGTCCTTTCCTTATGTATAAGGCTCCGACGCCCTTAGGCGCGTGAATTTTATGACCGCTTACTGTGGCTATATCAATCTGCATTTTTTTTACCTTAACCGGTATTTTGCAGAAAGCCTGAACACAATCGCAGTGCAGAATTGCAGGGCTTTGCGCCCTATCGATAATCCTGCGGAGTTTTTCAATCGGATAAACCGCGCCTACCTCGTTATTTACGAGCATAGCGGACACAAGTATTGTTTTGCTGTCAATAACTTCGGCAAACTGTTCGGCGGTTATATGCCCGTTTTTATCGGGCTTTATGTAAACTGCCTCAAAGCCCTTGTCCTCGAGGTATCGTATAGTTTCATAAACGGAACTGTGCTCAACGGCTGTGGTAACTATTTTATTGCCTCTTCTCTTCATCCACTCTGCCGTGCCGAGGACGGCAAGGTTGTTCGCCTCTGTTCCGCCGCTTGTAAAATACAGCTCGTCTGCTCCGGCGCCGAGCGCCTTACTCACGGTATTTCGTGCGCCCTCGAGCACCTCTTCGGCGCGTATGCCGAGACTGTGCAGTGAGCTGGGGTTGCCATAGGTCTCGGTCATTACCCGAACAACCTCTGAAGAGACCGTTTCGCTTACTCGCGTTGT
Source organism: uncultured Clostridia bacterium (assembly GCA_947625485.1). Lineage (GTDB taxonomy): Bacteria > Bacillota > Clostridia > Oscillospirales > Acutalibacteraceae > Ruminococcoides. The sequence continues at coordinate 42,154 of CANQOP010000009.1, forward strand.
GGCGCTGTTATCAAGATAATGTTCCAAATTAATCTCCCTAAACTAAATACAAATTTAAAAGTATTCAGCATAATACATTTACACACGGTAATTATACAATAAAATGTTAAAAAAATAAACAGGTAATTTTATAAAACCGAAGAAATCGGTAAAAATACGATAGAAAGGACTGATATTATGATTGATAAAAAGGAATACGCAAAAATTGTTCAGAAAAACTCTCCGAACAGTAAAATGCCTTTAAACTGTCTGAAGGCGTTTTTGATTGGCGGAGCAATCTGCACAATCGGTCAGGGACTTACAGAGCTGTACGGCTTTTTAGGGCTTGCGGACAAACCCGCCCGAACGCTGTGCTCTGTGACACTGATTTTCCTCGGAATACTTTTCACTGCTCTGCACATCTACGACAATATCGCAAAGCACGCGGGAGCAGGTACGCTCGTCCCGATTACCGGATTTGCAAACTCCATAGCCTCGCCCGCTATAGAATTTAAGAGCGAGGGTTTTATCACGGGGCTCGGCGCAAAGATGTTTATAATTTCGGGACCGGTTATCGTCTACGGAACGGCAGCCTCAGTACTTTACGGAATAATCGTGTATTTTTTCCATTTGTACTGAATCATTTCTACTGAACAAAAAGGGATTGCAAAAGCAATCCCTTTTTCGTTTATTATTGAATTATTCCTCTCCGAAAGAAACTGTATCAGAGTGATAGGCTTCAAGTTCAACATCGTTGTATCGGCGCATACCTGTACCTGCAGGAATAAGCTTACCGATAATAACATTTTCTTTAAGTCCCATAAGGTGGTCAACCTTGCCCTTGATAGCGGCGTCGGTAAGCACTCGTGTAGTCTCCTGGAAGGATGCCGCCGACATAAAGCTGTCTGTCGCGAGCGCCGCCTTTGTGATACCGAGCAGCATCTGCGTCCAGGTAGCTTCCCTGAGACCTTCCTCGCCGTTCGCGATACGCTTTCTTATCTCCTCGTTAGCGGAGAGCACAGCCGTTCTGTCATAGGACTGGCCTGCGATTAAATTTGTGTCTCCTGCGTCGTCGAGACGAACCTTCTTTAGCATCTGACGGACAATAACCTCAATATGCTTATCGTTAATGTCAACACCCTGAAGTCGGTAGGTAGACTGCACCTCTGAGATGAGGTAGTTCTGAACAGCGTTCGTGCCGAGAATAGTGAGAACGTCGTGAGGATTTACAGCTCCGTCGGTAATTTTATCGCCCTTCTGGATGTGCTGACCCTCAGTAACCTTTACGCGGAAGCCGAACGGAATGAGATAAGCTCTCTCTTCGCCTGTCTCTGCGTTATATACGATAGCGTGGTTGGCGTTTTTACGCTCCTCGAAGCGAACGTCACCCTCGATTTCACTGATGATAGCGAGCAGCTTGGGCTTTCTTGCCTCAAAAAGCTCCTCAACACGCGGAAGACCCTGTGTAATATCTTCGCCTGACGCTACGCCGCCCGTATGGAAGGTACGCATCGTGAGCTGTGTACCGGGTTCGCCTATTGACTGAGCCGCGATGATACCTACAGCCTCACCGACTGTGACGGGGTGGCGGTTAGCGAGGTTGGAGCCGTAGCACTTGCGGCAAACGCCGTGTCGTGCGCAGCAGCCGAGCACGGAGCGTATCTTAACGCTCTCAGCGCCGCTCTTAATTATAATATTAGCCTCTTCATCGCCCATCATAACGTCTTTGCTTACAAGAGTGTTGCCGTTCTCGTCGCGGAAGTCGTCCACAAGATAGCGGCCGATAAGACGCTCGTGGAGATCCTCGATTACATTACCCTCGCTCTCGATGTCAAATACCTCTAAGCCTTCCTTCGTTCCGCAGTCTTCCTCGTGGATAATAACCTCCTGTGAAACGTCTACGAGACGGCGTGTGAGGTAACCCGAGTCGGCAGTACGGAGAGCCGTATCCGCAAGACCCTTACGCGCACCGCGCGAGGAGATAAAGTACTCGAGAATGTTAAGACCTTCACGATAGTTGGCTCTGATAGGAATTTCAATTGTCTTACCCGATGTATTCGCGATAAGTCCGCGCATACCTGCGAGCTGACGAATCTGGCTCATACTACCACGCGCACCGGAATCCGCCATCATAAATATCGGGTTATACTGGTCAAGACCGTCCTGCAGCTTTGAAGTAACTTCATTCGTAGCGTCGTTCCAGATTTCGATAACCTTTGAATAACGCTCGTTGTCGGAAAGCTCGCCGTAGTTAAAGAGTTCGGTAATTCTGTCTACCTTCTTCTCGGCTTCCGCGATGATTTCAGCCTTCTCGGGCGGAATTGTAGCATCGCATACCGCAACGGTGATAGCGCCGATTGTGGAGTACTTATAGCCCTGTGCCTTGATATTATCGAGAACAACGGACGTAATCTGAGCGCCGTGCTTTTCAATGCACGCGTTTATAATCTTCTTGAGGGCGCTCTTGCCTACAAGAGTATCGACCTCAAACTTAAATTTATTTTCAGGAATTGAGCGGTCGATAAGACCTAAATCCTGCGGAATGGGATTGTTAAATATAATTTTACCCACTGTCGTATCAACAAGCGCGGACTGCTCCTCGCCGTCGATAACGAGCGTACGTCTAACCTTAATTTTTGAGTGGAGGGTGATTACGCCTGTGCTGTATGCCATCATAGCTTCGTCAACATCACGGAATACCTTGCCCTCTCCCTTTTCTCCGTCCTTGTCGAGCGTAAGATAGTACGAACCGAGGATCATATCCTGAGTAGGCACTGCAACGGGCTGACCGTCGGAGGGCTTTAAGAGGTTGCCCGCAGCGAGCATAAGGAAACGTGCCTCTGCCTGCGCCTCGGCTGAAAGCGGAACGTGCACAGCCATCTGGTCGCCGTCGAAGTCGGCGTTGTACGCCGTACAGGTGAGCGGGTGGAGCTTAATCGCGCGGCCCTCAACAAGGACAGGCTCGAACGCCTGAATACCGAGACGGTGGAGTGTAGGCGCACGGTTGAGCAGTACGGGGTGACCCTTGATAACTACCTCGAGAGCGTCCCAAACCTCGGGCTTAGCGCGCTCAACAGCCTTACGAGCCGCCTTGATATTTATAACTGCCTTCGTCTCAACGAGACGCTTCATAACGAAAGGCTTGAATAGCTCGAGCGCCATCTCCTTAGGGAGACCGCACTGATACATCTTGAGTTCAGGACCGACAACGATAACCGAACGGCCCGAATAGTCTACACGTTTACCGAGAAGATTCTGACGGAAACGTCCCTGCTTACCCTTTAGCATATCGGAGAGCGACTTGAGCGCTCTGCCGTTAGGACCTGTTACGGGTCTGCCGCGTCTGCCGTTGTCGATAAGCGCGTCAACAGCCTCCTGAAGCATACGTTTTTCGTTGCGTATAATTATATCGGGAGCGTTAAGCTCGATAAGCTTTGCGAGACGGTTGTTTCTGTTCAATACGCGGCGGTAAAGATCGTTAAGGTCGGAGGTCGCGAAACGACCGCCGTCTAACTGTACCATAGGACGGATGTCGGGAGGAATTACAGGAACCTCGGTCAGAATCATCCACTCGGGACGGTTTCCCGAAGCACGGAAGCTCTCAATTACGTCGAGCTTCTTAATAAGTCTGCCCTGCTTCTGACCTGTTGCGCCTTCGAGTTCCTCTCTGACCGCAGCAGCCTGCTCGTCCAAATCTATTTCCTTTAGGAGTTCGAGGATAGTTTCGGCGCCCATACCTGCCTTGAAGTCGTCCTCGTACTTCTCACGCATATCCATATACTCGGTTTCGTTCAGGCACTGCAGCTTTTCAAGCTCGCGGCAGTCGCCCGGATCGGTTACGATATAGCTCTGGAAGTAAAGAACCCTTTCGAGGTTGCGCGGTGAAATATCGAGAATAAGAGCAATTCTCGACGGAGTGCCCTTAAAGTACCAAATATGCGATACCGGAGCCGCGAGATGGATATGACCCATACGCTCGCGTCTTACCTTAGCGCGCGTTACCTCAACGCCGCAGCGGTCGCAAATCTTGCCCTTATAGCGGATTCTCTTGTACTTTCCGCAGTGGCACTCCCAGTCCTTTGTAGGTCCGAAAATACGCTCGCAGAAAAGTCCGTCGCGCTCAGGCTTTAGCGTTCTGTAGTTGATGGTCTCGGGCTTCTGAACTTCGCCGTATGACCAGGATAAAATCTGCTCGGGAGAAGCGAGGTTAATTTTAATTTTATCGAAAACATTATTTTCCATTACTGTGCTCCTCCTTTATTAAAACTCGTCGCTGCCGTCGAGATCCACCAAATCATCGTAGTCCTCAACAAGCGAGCTGTCATCAAACATATTGTCATCGGTGTCGCTGTCCTCTTCAAAGGTCAGACCCTCCATAGAGCTTGAGGTCATTACGTTCTTCTCCTCGAACTCGCTGTTCTCAACAGGAAGGTCGTCGTCCTCCTCGAAATGCTGCTTGAGGTCAATCTCCTCTCCGTCGTGATTGATTACACGAACGTCGAGCGAGAGCGACTGCAGCTCCTTAACAAGAACCTTAAACGACTCGGGAATACCCGGTGCAGGAATGTTCTGACCCTTAACGATAGCCTCGTAGGTTTTTACACGTCCCACAACGTCGTCGGACTTAACAGTAAGTATTTCCATAAGAGTATAAGCCGCGCCGTATGCCTCGAGCGCCCAAACTTCCATCTCACCGAATCTCTGACCGCCGAACTGCGCCTTACCGCCGAGAGGCTGCTGAGTAACGAGTGAGTACGGACCCGTCGAACGGGCGTGAATCTTGTCGTCTACGAGGTGATGCAGTTTGAGATAATACATATAACCGACGGTAACGGGGTTATCAAAATATTCGCCCGTACGACCGTCCTTGAGCAAAGTCTTACCCTCGAGCGAGATACCGTTCTGACGAATACACTCGCCGAAGTCGATTCCCGTAACCTCTGAGCGCGGCGGATAGTCGTCCTTTTCGCGCATCATTCTGAATGCCTCAAAAATGTCCGACTCGTGAGCGCCGTCGAATACAGGAGTCTGAATTTTCCAGCCGAGCGCCTTAGCCGCGTATCCAAGGTGAACCTCGAGCACCTGACCGATGTTCATACGCGAAGGTACGCCCAACGGGTTAAGCACGATGTCGAGAGGAGTACCGTCGGGAAGGAACGGCATATCCTCAACCGGCAGAATACGCGAAACTACACCCTTGTTACCATGGCGTCCCGCCATCTTGTCGCCGACGGAAATCTTGCGTTTTTGAGCAAGGTAAACTCTGACAATCTTATTAACACCCGGCTGAAGCTCGGTGCGGCTGTCCTCGCGGGTAAATACCTTTACGTCCACTACGATACCGCTCTCTCCGTGAGGAACGCGCAGGGAGGTATCTCTAACCTCTCTCGCCTTCTCGCCGAAAATTGCCCTGAGCAATCTCTCCTCGGCAGTAAGCTCTGTTTCTCCCTTAGGAGTAACCTTACCTACGAGAATATCGCCTGCGTGTACCTCGGCTCCGATGTGGATAACGCCGTTTTCATCGAGATCCTTCAGCATATCCTCGCCGACATTTGGTATGTCACGGGTGATTTCCTCAGGTCCGAGCTTCGTATCGCGAGCCTCAATATCGTATTCGTTAATATGAATAGATGTATATACATCTTCTCTTACAATCTTTTCGCTTATTAAAACAGCGTCCTCGTAGTTATAACCCTCCCAAGTCATAAAACCGATGAGAGCGTTTTTACCGAGAGCTATCTCGCCGTTCTTGGTAGCGGGACCGTCCACAATGACCGTTCCCTTAGTTACTCTGTCGCCTCTTTCAACGACAGGCACCTGATTTATACAGGTTCCCTGGTTACTTCTTAAAAACTTGATAACCTGGTAATCCTTGATTTTGCCGCCGTCATACATTACGCGTACATTGTTGGCGTCAACGCTTGTGACAACTCCGTCGCCCTCGGCGAGGATACATACGCCCGAGTCTGTACCCGCACGGAACTCCATACCCGTGCCGACGATAGGAGACTCGGTAATCATTAGCGGTACAGCCTGACGCTGCATATTGGAGCCCATAAGCGCACGGTTAGCGTCGTCGTTCTCCAAAAACGGAATCATCGAAGTAGCCGCGGAAACAACCATTCTCGGAGATACGTCCATATAATCGAATCTCTCGGGAGCGTACTCAACGAATCCGTCGCGGTATCTTCCGACTACTCTCTTGTTGATAAAGCGACCCTCTGCATCAAGAGGCTCGTTTGCCTGAGCTACTGCATAGTCGTCTTCCTGGTCGGCTGTCATATATACAACCTCGTCAGTTACTCTGCCCGTCTTTTTATCTATTTTACGGAAAGGAGCCTCAACAAATCCGTACTCGTTGATTTTAGCAAAGGTCGCGAGGTATGAGATAAGACCGATGTTAGGTCCTTCAGGAGTCTCAATAGGGCACATGCGTCCGTAGTGGGTATAGTGAACGTCACGAACCTCAAAGCCCGCGCGGTCTCTGGAAAGACCTCCGGGACCGAGCGCCGAGAGACGTCTCTTGTGAGTAAGCTCGGCGAGCGGGTTGTTCTGATCCATAAACTGAGAAAGCGGTGAGGAACCAAAGAACTCACGGATAGCCGCAGTTACTGGACGAATGTTTATAAGCGTATTCGGGGTCATTGTCTCGGCGTCCTGATTCTGTAGGGTCATTCTCTCGTGGATAACCCTGTCAAGACGGCTGAAACCGATTCTGAACTGATTCTGTAAAAGCTCGCCTACGCAGCGGATACGGCGGTTACCGAGGTGGTCAATATCGTCGGTGTTGCCCACGCCCTCAGCGAGACAGTTCATATAGTTAATTGAGGAGAAAATATCGTCTATAGTAATGTTGTTCGGGATAAGCTCGGGCTTTCTCTCGCGAAGCATCTCCTTGAGCTGCTCTTCGTTCTCCGCAGAGTCCAGAATCTCGCAGAGCACGCTAAACACAACATTCTCGTTAATTCCGCATTCTGCCTTTGCGTCAAAGTCAACATAACCCTTGATGTCGACCATACCGTTGGAGATAATCTTTATCGTCTTGTTGTCTTTCTCAGGAAGCGAGATATAAACAACGTTTACGCCTGCGTTCTCAATTTCAAGAGCTTTCTCACGGTCAATTTTATCTCCTCGCATAGCCATAAGTTCGCCGGTACGCGGATTAGCCACGTGCTCAGCGAGAATATGACCCGCGAGACGGTTTGAAATACCGAGCTTTTTGTTATATTTATAGCGTCCTACACGCGACATATCGTAGCGGTGCGGGTCAAAAAACAGATTGTTAATGTGAATCTGAGCGCTCTCGAGAATAGACGGCTCGGAAGGACGGAGCTTTCTGTAAACCTCAAGCAGACCTTCCTCACGGGTCTTTGTAGTGTCCTTGGCGATAGTAGCCTTGATACGGTCGTCGTCGCCGAAGTAGTCTAGAATTTCGGAGTCGGTGCCGAGTCCGAGCGCACGTATGAAGGTGGTGATAGGAACCTTTCTGTTTTTGTCAATGTGCACGTAGAAAACGTCGTTTACGTCGTTTTCGTACTCAAGCCATGCGCCTCGGTTAGGGATAACGGTTGATGAGAACAGCTCCTTACCTGTTTTGTCGTGCTCCATCTTGTAATAAACGCCCGGTGAACGCACGAGCTGAGAAACTATAACACGCTCAGCGCCGTTGATGACGAACGTGCCGCTCTCGGTCATGAGGGGAAAATCACCCATAAATACGTTGTTTTCCTTGATTTCTCCCGTTTCCTTATTCAAAAGCCTTGCCTGAACTCTGAGCGGCGCAGAGTATGTAGCGTCGCGCTCCTTACACTCGATCACGCTGTAGTTGGGGTGATCTACGTCCAGCTCATAGTCAAGAAAATCGAGCACATAGTTGCCTGCGTAATCGGTGATACCGGAAACGTCGTGGAATACTTCCTTGAGGCCTTCCTCTAAAAACCACTGATACGATTTCTTCTGCACCTCAATGAGGTTAGGCATATCGATTACTTCATCGATTTTTGCGAAACTCATTCTCTCGGTTTTCCCGAGCTTTATGGGTTTTACATTAACCATAGGCGTATCAACTCCTTCATAGTTTTACTGTCCTGTAATGAAATGAGATTTTTAGGAAATTGTTTAAATTAATGCTTGACAAACGAAAAACATTGTGCTAATATTCACATTTAATCAATGCAATGAAATCGTACAAATTCGGACAAATCCCCATATTACTTAGTTTACTATTTTATTACACTTTTGTAAAATTGTCAAGAAAAAAATTACATTTTCCTGCAATTTTTTTCATTTGCGGAAGAAAATCCAAAGAAACACTCGGACGCGTTGGCAAATTCATCAAAAAAGTTATACTATATACTCTATACAAATGAAATACGAATATTGAACAATAAAGTGCGTGCAAGCTAGTAAAATAACTTGCACGCACAAATTTGCTCATACATCTTGACATCGTCACCCTGTTATGATAAAATAGCTGACGTGTTGGAAAACAAAATAAAATCATAGGGGTATAGCTCAGTTGGTAGAGCAGCGGTCTCCAAAACCGCGTGCCGAGGGTTCGAGTCCTTCTGCCCCTGCCAGTGATTTTTGGCTTCGGAAAGCGATTTCCGAAGCCTTTCTTCTTTTAATTCTACCAAAAATTATACCACCTTTATGCGATATTCAAATTGATGGCGCTGTCGAGAGTGTTAATCGTCGCTTCCTTTGCGGTCTTGCGGCGGTTGATATAAATTCTCTCGGTGGTGTTTACGCTTTCGTGACCGAGCAAAACGGAAATGTCCTGAATCGGCACGCCGTTGTCGTCAAGGATACTCGCCACTGAATGGCGAAAGCCGTGAATTGTACAATGCGGCAAGCCGGCGTTCTCGGTCAGACGGTTTACCACCCGGTTGATTGCGCTGAGATTGACATACGGTTTTCCGAGAACAGTACGCACAATGAAACTGTGGCTTTTGTCGTAGCCGTTGCCAAGCAGTTTGGAGTATTCTTCTTGCCGTTGCTTTTCGGCTTTCAGCTCTCCGATCACAAAATCGTTTATCGGAATTTTGCGGTTACTGCTCTTTGTCTTTGGCGTTGTGATTTGCATTGTCACGTTCTTGCGGCTGCCTGTTCTGCTCTTGTTGACGTTCAGAAGCTTTTTGTCGTAGTCTATATCCTCCCACGTTAAGGCGAGCAATTCACCCTTTCTCAGCCCTGTATAAAGGGCTAAAAGCAGGAATATGTAGATGTGACTCTCGTGTTCCTTTGCATAAAGCAGGAGCTTCCTGACTTGCTGTGCGTTGTATTCGGGAACGTCCTTTTTGATACTGTGCGGAAATGACGGCATACGACTTCTCGACACCGGATTCTCCTTGACGTAGTTGTTCTCAACGGCGTACTCATAAGCTGATGACAGCACGCCACGGATATTCTTGACTGTCTTATAGCCCAAACCACCCTTACCGTTTGACTTGCCGTGTTGAGAGAGAAACACAAAATACTTGGTGAATACCTCCGGCTTCATATCCTTGAACTTGTACCTCTTTGACTCAAAATAGGGCTTTAGCTTGCCACTCACGGTTTTGTCGTAAGATTCCCACGTAGAGGGCTTTATGATTCCCTTGATACCTTTCAGCCATTTGTCGAGAAAGTCGGTAAAAAGAACATCGTCGCATTCAAGGTTGATATCCTTGTAGCTCTCAATGATTTCTTTCATCTTCTGCTCTGCACGGCGTTTGTTGTTACCCTTGACAGGTATCTTCGTGGCAATCATTTTCTGTTTGCCGTTGACACGAAATTTGGCATAGTAGTAATTGCCTTTTATTATTAAGCTTCCTTCCAAAATAATTAACCCTTTCTAAAAAATGATTCTCCTGTTGAGATAAAGTCGATAATGCTCTGCTTGGGAATGATATACTTTTTGCCTACCCTGATTGTGCGGATGATTCCTTCACGCAACAAGCGATAGACAGCTACTCTTCCCAAACCTAACATTTCCATTACCTCGCATACTGTGACAACGTCTTTATACTCTGCAAAAGCTTCTTTTGTTTTATCCATACAATTCATCCTCCTATCTAACAGCTTTCAAGAAATTCCGAAACACATCTCTTTGGGATAATGTATCTCTTGCCAACTTTGACAGTTCGGATTTTGCCGGATTTTAATAACTTGTAAACAGTTACTTTGCTGAGCTTTAGCATTTTCGTAACATCGTCAACCGATACGACGTCACAGTATTCAGCGAATAATTCAGTTGTGTTTTTCAAAGTGTCTCCTTTCATTTGGATGAAAGCCCGCTGTGTATATAGAATAGCACAACAGGCTCTCAAACATCAAATGTGCGGATTAAATGAACTTATATGTTAAGAAAATTGATAACGCTTTTCTTTGGTATAACATATCTGCTTCCTACCTTTATAGATTCAATTCTGTGATTCTTCAACAGATCATACACAGAATTTTTACCGATATGAAGCATCTTCATAACATCGTCAACTGTTACGACATCTTCGTAATCGGAAAACATTTCATAAGCCTTGTCGGTCATCATTTTCACCTCCCTCTGTCACGGTTTTTATTCAAATATCTTCTGTAATGCTCGCAAGCTTTTATAACAAAATCCTCGAGCTGTGTATTGCTGGCTTTGGGCGCAAAACGCCTTACTTTCTCCATCGAGATTTTAAGCACTTCACGCTGATTTGGCTTTTCTTCGGACATAATTCTTTCGAGCAAACGGCTGTCCAGACAATTATCCTTAAATGCACGATGCATTCGGAATGCCTGAGAATACGACGGCGTACAGTTGTCTCTTTCAATGATTTCAAATAATCTGCGCTGGTGATTCTCAGACAGATAGGACAATTCCACTCCGACAGAAAAAGCGATTTTCTCATCGTCCATCAACTGCAAAAGTTCCGGGAGCAACTTGGTCAGACGAATATATCTGTAAACCGTATCCCGACTTTCTCCTGCATCCTGACCGATAGCAGAAGCGGTATCCAACTTCGTTGCAAATTGCGATAAAGTTAAATCGCTTCTCTTTCCCTGACGTTTCAATGCTTCCAGCTTCAACTTATAAGCGAAAGCTTTCTCACTTGGCAGAATTCTGCTTCGGTGTAAGTTGCTGTCCACCAGCATTACGACGGCTTCGTCACGATTTACATAACGAACGCTAACTTCAACCTCTTTCTGCCCTAATAATTGGGCGGCACGATACCGACGGTGTCCCGATATTATTTCAAATTCATCACTTGTGTTTTCAAGCGGTCTGACTATGATTGGAGTAAGAATGCCTTGCTCCTTTATACTTAAAACAAGATCATCCATTTCTGCGTTATCAATCACCTTAAAGGGATGATTATAGAACGGATGAAGCTTGTTGATTGCTATTTTCATCTCTCATACACCTTCTTTCGTTCTTTTGGTTTCCTTCCTCTTGCGAGGTTTTGCGCTTGTATTTCACAGCGTATATTTTCTTTAATTTTCGGATTGTCCTCGATGATTGTGAGGGCGATTTTCTTTTCTTTACGGAGCTGCCGCAAGAGTGTTGTGCAATCGTCACGGCTCTTTTTCAGTTCCCTAATTCTGTCATCGTCATCGCAGTGACGTAGCTTGTTATATACCTTCTCACGCAGCTCGGTAACTTCTTTAATCTCCTTGTCGGTATCGGCAATAAAGGTTTTTACATCGTCAAGCGTGTTCAGCTTCTTGTTTGAAACCAACGTCACTTGGCGTGAATATCTGTCCAAATGCCGCCACGCTTCACGCATTTCGGGCGACAACGGCTTGCGCTGATTTCGCTTTGGCAGCTTGCCCATCAGATAAAGATAGTGCAGATATTTGGCGTATAAACCTCCGAAGGATTTGAGCTTTTTAAAGCTGCCACGGAACACAAATACCCTCGGCTGAAACCGACGCATTTGCAATCGTTGTTCGTCATATTCCTTTGCGTTTTTCAAGCCGTAAAGCTCCTGCTTCCTGATTCTGCAGAGGATTGCTTCGTTGGAATAATCGTCGCCCAATCGGTACATTCTAACGCACTTCTTACTGTTTTCAGAACGAATCGTCCAATATTTATGCCGAGGATTAATATCAACGACATAACCCTGATTCATCATCACACGCTTAAAATCCGAGATTCCATAGCAATGGTCAATGCCAAAATCTATCGCTTCTTTCATCAGATTAAAGGTTGTCGGCTTGCCGTTTTTCTCGGCAAAATAAATGCTTCTCGGCGTTTTGCCCGACGGATTTTCGATTACCGTCAGCCGATGTTCGGCACAAAGCTCGTCCGACAACGCACGGAATTTCCAATACGCTCCCTCGTTGCAGTCAAACTTTTTGCCACTCCACATATTCACGCTATTTAAGACAAAATGATTATGAAGTGTACTCGTATTCAGGTGAGTTGCAACTAAAACCTGATAATCGTTTCCCCACATTTTCTTTGCCAACTCTACGCCGATTTTGTGGCAAAGCTCCGGCGTTATCTCGCCTGTTTTAAAGCTCTGATAAGCGTGATAGGCGACGTTACCGCCTGTTTTTCCGAAGCGTTCCTGCACGGCGCTCATCTCCTCAAAGGCAGTTTCGGCATTGCAGTTTACACCCGTTACATAGCAACGGCTCTCCGTTTTTGCTTTGTCACCGGCGTAGTGAATCGCCTTTTTCAAATCGGAATCAACTGTCTTTTCGGGGTTGGCGGCGTAGTTTACCGTGCGCTCCAAATTGTCCTTAACCGCCCAAATTTTCGTTGTCGCCACCGCTGTCATCCTCCTATCGCTCGTGGTAAGCGGAGAGAATTTTTTGCTCGATTTCCGAGAGCTTTCTCTCCAAAATTCTTCCGTCGAGCGGATATAAATTGCTCCGCAAATCGTTCACCGAAGCGTACACCTCATAGAGCTTTTGGCTCGGTTTTTCGGTCAGATTTTTGTTCAAGCCGACCTTTCTCAGATACTCCGAGAGCGAAATCCCATAGTGTCTTGCGGCTCTTTTCAGCCGCTTTTTCTCGTTCTCGGTTACTCTGACATTGATGTTAAAATTGCGCTTTCGCATTGTAAAACTTCCTTTCTGAATTGGGGTTACAGGGGAATGTTCCCCTTTCGGCTTTCAGCCGACGGTTTTGGCGTTACAAAACCTATGCTCGCTAAACCATAGGACTTACGCCCTGTGTAGCGCCGTGTAGCCACGCTACACATTTTTAATGATTTCAATCTTCTCAAGATAAACTTTGTTCTGATTACTTTCCGAATAAAAAAGTCGGAGCTTCGTACCGATTGGCATATAGTAAAATCCGAGGTAAGATTGCCACCAGAAAATCGGTGTGATGATTTTTCTGCCGTCGTCAAGCGAGAGAAAAATGCGGATGGATTTCTTGTGTCCCTGCGCTTTCATTTCAAGCGTTCCCATAAACTCTCCTGCTTCTTCCATCATCCGATAGTCCGAGGTGTCAATCATCATTTCTCTCATCTCAACCAGCGTAAAAACCTTTGCGTTGTCGTCCATTGTTTTCTCCTTTCCACTTCCCGAAAAAGAAACGATTTCGCCGCCCATATAGGTAGGTGTGTTAATGTAAACTTCTTCTTTTTCGGTTAGTTATTTTTTTATTTGTCTATTTAGTTATTTATATATAGGAGCTGCTTCTGCCACTCACGCTGACGGCGCTTGCGTTCGGCTGCCTTCTGCCGCTTGATCCTGTCGGCGCACTTGTCGCAGTAGCGTTTGTTGCGAGCCTTGGAATAAAAGCGTGAGCCGCAGCTTTGACAGCGCTTGTAGTCGTTGCCGCAGACCAGATCCCTGTACAGTTCCTTGTCGAGAGGAAGCACAGCGTCCTTGAAATGGTTGCAGAAGATGTGATACTTGGAAATCAGCTGCACGCAAGTGTGCGTTTCGCCGTCGTCGAGCAACAGACAGTTGCCGTCCATACAGTTGCAGCACTCACGCCTGACCAAGCGGCTGACCTTCCGAAATTGTCCTGCCTTAATTACAATGAGCATTTGACCTCCTTTCCTGTCACGCTTAATCAATCCGAAAATGCGATGGGGAATATAATTACTCTCCTTCGTGCTTTTCGTCGCCCAGAGGGCGCATTTTGAGCGGTTTGCGAGAGCTTAAAAGCGTGACATCAAACTGTATGTTGTGTGTCACACTGCCAAAGCGTACTTTCCTGACAGGCAATCCTGCTCGACGCTGTGCCGTCAGCCTTCCGGCTGCGCTCGCTCCGTAGAGGTCGTGGCGGTTTATCCTTCGCTTGGCAGCTATTCAGTTGTAGTGAAAGAATTACCCTTTCACCCTTCACGCAAAAACACTTGTTTTCTGTCATAAAAGTGTCATTGCGACAGTGAAATCGGATTAACCCTTTCACCCGTTCCCAAGGACACTTCTTTTTTGTCATAAACCTGTCATAAGCATAAAGACAAAAAAATAAACACCTGTCAAAAAGACAAGTGTTTACTAATCAAATTATTCAGTTGTTTTTATGCGAACCTTTCCGTCGGCTTGATCACGTTCATACAATAATGCCGATAGCTTTTTATACATCTTCCGCTGTATATTTTCAACGCTGCCACGATTCATATTGTGAGCTTCTGCATATTTTCTGATGGACAACCGTTTTATAAACCTTTCATTGAAAAACTCAGCATAATCCCGAAGTACCGTTTGGAAGCACGTTTTTATAAACTTCAAATCCTCGTAAACTATTTCCATTTCTTTCTTAGATAGAGCTATGAAATCATCATAATAGTTTTTTGAGAATTTATACTTTCTCAAATCAACTAAATAGTTCACGCATAAATCTTTTGCGTAATCATAGTAGTTTGTAGCAGTACGATATTCTCTGTATTTTTCTTCATCAGGTCTTGGAACTCGTTTTCGCTTTGGTGTCGGAAGAAGATCATTCTCTAATGAATCAATAAAATCCTGCTCAATTCTCATCTGCGTTTGCCGCTTATACTGTGCTCTAAGTTTTCCGTCAACCATAACAGGCTCACAAAATTGCTTTTTGCTTATTGTTAAATAGTTCTCATCATTCCTTATAGAGTACGGCATATAGATTACCATATCTTCGCCTGTCACTCCGTCCTTCGCCATAGTGACTACATAGAATAGCTTACCGTCGTAGCGCTTGTAATAACCGGCGTAGACGCGTTTGTCATATTTGCTGTTTGACATTTATATCATCAAGCCAATCATAAGTATTTTTCTTTCAGAATTTTTGCTACACGAATATGAGCTATGTTTGAACTTTGATATAATTCTTCAACCACTTCAGGCACAGATTTATTTGCATAAATACCTTTGTTTTCCCGTTCTGTGTCAATTCCAAAATAATTCAAAAACGATTTACTTAACCACCCGTGGTATTCTTCGGTTTTAAAGAGTTTCTTTTCAATTGCAGTTAAACTCAGTCCCTTAAATAAATAGTAATAGATTATTTCAGGTATTAAATCATCAATACTTCTGTGGCTAAACAATTCATATGTTTTAAACATTTTTCATTCTCCCTTTATCCATTCGATCAACTCTTCAATTGATAACGAATCCGTTGTTTCCAAATCGCAATCATACTCCGCGTTAAATACGCCATCAGGTGTTTTTTCATTAAAATGAGGTATGGCTTTGACGTCAAAGAAACGTATATTCTTATCAATATAAATCTTATCGTATCTAATGTTCAATAAGTATTCCTCATCAATCTGAGAAATAATAGAATCAATGTGAAGCATTAGGGAATAATCGTCTGAATACTCTTCTCGAATAATATCTACTAAGTCAATTATTGAAATTCCTTGATCGTTTTTTTGAAGCATAACTGAAACTATTTTAATATCATACATACTTCCTAATAATTGATCGTGCCTAAAATGATGAACCCTATGTGATTTCAATGTTGATTTAATTTCTAAACGTTTAGTAGTGTTAATCGAAAAATCAAACTTCATTCTATCCTTAGATTGCCAATACTTAGCGATATCACAATTTTTATCTCTCAGATATAGAATTGAATATAATTCAGCAAATAAACCCTGAATTTCAAATTCTGATACTTTTCTCTTTTTGTCAAACAATGAAGAAATGGAAGAGAAAAGTTTTGCAAAATAATACTGATCAAGGTTTTTATCAATTTCTGAAAATGCCTTAGTTAATCTAATAAATGCTTTTATTCGTTCTTCATCTTTTTCTTTGCATACAATAGTATGCATAACCTTATGTTCCGTTTTTTCGTCACAAGTTATACAGCATCTTTTGTTAAATACGAAAAATAGTGAATGGGTTTCCTGACAAATAGATGGTATTTTTGGAGAAAACGAATCCATCATATATACAATATTTCCATTTCTATCTTTTCCGAAATAATAATTCTTATCCTCCACTTGAAACATTAGATAACTATCGCTATCGTTGTGGAGTTCATTTAATTTATTTAGAATATCCTCATTTCGCATTAACTTCTCACCACCATTTTAGAAAATTCCTCATTACATATTTGAGGAACATATAAAGCCAGCACAGGAGAATAATGTGTAACACTAGTTAAATTGCTTGGCTTAACATAGTGAATTTGTATCTGAATATGATCTGGGTTTTCATCTGAAAGACTTCTGTCCCCCTCATAATATGTAGGACTTGAAGTATTAGGGTTTCGACCTTGGAAGAGCTGCTGTATAGACCAATCATCCATAATCTTTCTTTCCTGATGAACTGTATCTCTAATCCAATAAATATCGACCGGCGGATTCAATTCAGCTTTTTCAAGAGCTTCTTTAAATAAACCAAAGAACTCTGAATCTACAATTTCATCTGACAGATATGATAATTTGGACAATAACTCATTATAGATAGTTGAAAAACTAAGGTTTGGTAATACCATATGAATTTGTGTAGCGTTATGCTGCTGTTTAACCAACTGGTTATCATATTTTTTCCTAAAATCAGCAATAATTCTACAGTTCTCAAGAGCTTCTGGTTCATCTGGAATATAATACTTTTGAGGTTTCCATTCCGACAAAGCATATTGTGAGGTTTTTGCAACATTTTTTCTTGTTAATTGCAATACACTACTGGCTAAAGTAAATATTCTTGGAATGTCCTTGAAAGGAACTCCTCTTTCTCTTGCTCTTTCAATAGAAGCCCACATATCCTCATCGTGTTCAAGAATGTTAGCAAAATCATCTTTGATATCCTTTGTTGTGAAAACACGACAAACATCAATGTATTTTGCTTTATAGCCAAACCATCTTGCTCTTTGTTCTGTATTGTCAACATTTGATTTTCCTTTTGCACGACGAGTAATATATGTGACCGCTAAACCCTTAATGGTGATTCCTCTTTCAACAAGATTGCCGCCCACAAAAATATTCGTTTTATACATTGCCGCATCATCAACTGCGTTTTTATCACTATTACAAATATGAACAGGAGAACTACGTTTAATAATATCTAAAATAGTATTTTCTAACTCCTCAAACGGAACGCAATTTACACCATCTGCTATAAAAGAATTATATCCGTCTAACAACCGTCTTCTAAGGGTAATGTATGAAATATCTTCTACTCCTGATAGTTTTGTTTTTGCCTTATTTCTCCAATCATCAAGTATTCCTTGTATTTTGTTTACAACAATTTGATGATCATACTTCTTTTGACTAGGGTGAATAAGCATAGCGTGATCACCGGTATCACCTCGACTTCTTCTGATTGCGTTTCCAACAAAAAACATCGCCATTGCTTTATATACTGATTTTGGAACTCCAGTGTTATCCAACAGATTGCCTTCACTTTCAGGAATCTCATAAACTCTTTTATCACTGTTTTCTCCATGAAATTCCTGTAGTCCACAGTATCCTTCCCCAGCATATACCAATTCTCCAAAATCAGGCGATAACATATCAAATGATTTTATCAAGATATTTGCTTGTGGAGTTGCCGTTATAGATAGGAAACAATGTCTTTTCAGTTTTGCCTTTAAGTTAACAACCGCCTCATAAGTTGAACTCAATGAATCAATATATGCTTTTGTGTTTAAAGTTGCCTGATCTCCTTCGTCGTCAATAATCAACACTGGTTTTTCAGCGAGATATTCATTATCGAAAATATCAGCAATTAAACTAATATGCTTATAATGCTTTAACCCAACAATAATTATCTTTCTGTCACATTCAATGAACTCTTTGATGCGCTCAGAGTTAATTAGCGATTTATTATCATTGGTTTTGAGAACAGTAAGTCTTTCTGGATCCACCTTAAATGATGCTTGAATTCTTTTGGCATTTTGTTTTAATAAATCTAAAGTGTTGCCGCCGAGAACAATAGCTATATCATAATCATTATCAAAAGCTAAAGCTAATGTAGAAATAAAATTCGATGTTTTACCACTCTGTACCTTTCCTATTACGATTCCTGTTTCAGACACCTCTTTATCTTCATCAGGATTCGGGCAATGGCTTAATATACGAGCTCCATTTGCAAATATAGAGTCAATAGCTTCCTGTGGCATTTCATCATTCAGCATTTGTTCTTCTGATTTCTTTTTGAAATAGCCATCAACTTTAATGCTCCAAGGTACAACCTCATTTTCGTCACTTGATACTGTAAATAACCTTTCATTCATTGCTTACTTCACCCTTACGAACACTTTCAAGTATTTCATTCATTTTCATTCTAATATCAGATGCTTCAATTCTTCCGTCCTCAGACAGTTTCTGAGATTCAATCTCAGCCAAAACTAGTGCAATCGACATTTTTGTCATTATAGGTAGAAATTCACGTTTTTCAATTAGCGGTTTAAAAAACGGATGTTTCATATTAATTGACAATGTATATTCATTATCACCATCTTTCGTAACTAAAAGCCAGTGCATAGATGGTTTTGAAACATCAAACAAGATATGAAAATAGTATTCTTCCTTTTTATATAAAAAGCGGAAGTTAACTTGTTCTCCGCCTTCAATAATAACTCCTTCATTGTTGGTATCAACAATTTCTTGCTCTTCATCATTACGGTCTTCGATTTGAGGTGTATCAGTTGTTGAGGTATCCGGCGTTTGATTTACTATTTCTATCTCTACATTCTCAACAATTCCAGAATCAGATAGACCATCAACTGCTGTTTGAACAAGTTCCTTTGTTTTTATTCGTTCTCTTACCCTGATATTTTCAGATTTTTTTCTATACTCATCAACCATCGGTTTCAGGGCGGCAATAAATGATTCTTCCAACCCACTATTATGCCAATCGAAGTTATCTTTAGCTTGGGTGACAGGCCAATTATCCATATGTAATTCGCCATACAGACGCTGCCAAGTATAAGAATTCGAATCACCGAAAAGTTCTGATGGCCGATAGTTATTTTCAGAACCGCCAACAATAACACGACCTCGTCGCAAAAGTGTAAACCCCGCATCTTTAACACTACCGGGTATTCTGATAGCTATAAATCCATTTACAGAGAGTTCTCTTCCTTCGTGATTAATGGTAAACTCAACATTCTTTTTCCACTTTTTGATTCTGCCATTTATTTCTTCGCTATATACTGGTGCTTCTTTAAAAAACAACTGAGTTCCATTATAGAAAATTTTAATAAAACCACTTCTGATGTCCTCTCTATAAATACTACTAAGCAACTCTTTAACTTTGCTGATCGTTCTTGGACCACTTATTTTTTTGTTCAATTTAGTGATAACAATTTTCGTATAATGTTCTTTTTTGCTTGTCTTTTCTTCTTTTACATATATTTCCTCTGTCTTATATTTTCCTAACTCATCAATATTAATCTGAGTATAGTACTTATTGGTAGAATTCAGTTGGGTAGATTCAACTGACCAAACGGAGCCAAACCAACACGCAGCTGTTTTCAAGCCCATCCCAAACTCGTTACGCCCATTCGTATTGATAGGAGGTTTGTCCAAAATAATAGCGCGTTGAAAATCTTTCCATTCCATTCCATACGCATCATCAAGTATCTCTATTCTATCACCGTTTATAGAATCAGAAATATAGTCAACATTTATTTGTAATCCTTTGTAATACTTTACTGCCATTAATTCTTCTTTATGGTCATAAAAACTTTGAGTAGAATTATCTACAAACTCCGCTATAGCGGTCCACGGTTGGTAACTGAGCCTTTTATATGTTGCATAAACACCGCTGGTAGGTCGAATATTAATCTTTCTTGCCATTGAATTCACCATCCCATCCTGCTTTTGCTAAAGCAAATAAATTCTCACCTAATATTTTTAATATACGAACATTTACCGAGTTGCCAAGTTGACGATAAATAGTTTTATCAGTTCCTCTAAACTTATATCTCCCGTGAAAACTCTGTAGGTTAGCGGCCTCTCGAGGAGTGATTTTTCTAAAATGATTTTTAGATTCATCCCAAAGAATCGGAGTATTAACCATCGCTACAAGCGAAGGATAATAAGTTGGACGTTTAGCACGTATTCCGGATTGCCTTATTTGGAGAAGTGCGCCCTTAATGTCAGCAACATCCTCACCGCAATTCCACTCGAATTTTTTATAAAGTTTTATCCTATTTGTCATATCATACCGTTCAACCCAATCATCAATGAATTCTTTGTTATTTAGGTAGAGTTCTCGATTATGTCTAACGAAATTCTGCTTCCATTTGGGCATCTCATTATAGTTCTGCATAGCGTATACTTCCTCATCGGATTCAACTCCTAATCCAAAACTATCGAGCCAAATAGGATAACCAATTATTTTGATTCCCGTTTTTCTTCTAAATTCATCCCACGCATTAATCATAAGTTCTTGTTCATCCGAAACAATATACTCATCACTTACGTCATCTTCAAGAATGCTCCAAGCAGCGCCCATTTTACACTTTTTAAAATGTTTTTCTAATCTTAAATCATCTTTATGTATAAAACCGTTCGTTAATATTTCTTCATTCCTTATGTCTTTCCTAATACCTAAAATATAAACTCTTTCACGAATCTGAGGAATTCCAAAATCTGATGGAGATAGAATAACCGGGCTTTCTGTGATATAGAAGTTTCTTTTCATTAATTCTGAAGTAATAATATCCCAATTCTCTGATTTATCTGCAAGGTTCCTTACATTTTCAAGAATAACAAATTTCACTTCTGGGTGTCCATCTAATATTTCCATAATCTTATAAAAAAGATTACCGCGTGTTTCATCGTTAAAGCCTTTTTGATAACCTGCTTTGCTAAAAGGTTGACAAGGAAAACCCGCACACAATACATCAAAAGGCGCAATTGAATCAGGCTCTATCTTGTTTACATCTCCACGTATGTTTTTTTCATCTGTTTTGAAATTCAACTTATAGGTTTCTACACACTCTTTATTAATTTCAGCTGCCATCACACACTCTCCACCAAGATAACGCATTGCCTGATGAAAACCACCGATGCCAGCGAATAAATCTATAAACTTAAATCTATACGGTTTCATTCCTATCGTCCTTTAGCACATAAATATACATAATAATTATATCATACTTTCGATTATCTTCAACAAATATTATGAATTTTTAACTTTTTTCTTGACTTTTAAGTTACATTGTAACCACATCTTTTATATGCTTTATCTGCTTTATCTTATTATCCCATATTTGGTGTCCCATAATCAGGACTTTGCTCGATGCAATGCCAAAAGAACAATTTTAATCTTGACTACTATTATCATATATGATAACATATAATAAAAGAAGGTGATCGTTATGACAGACAGCAATAGCATAATCCGCAAGCGGCAGGAAATCGTATCAAAACTAACGCAGGCACGGCTTGAAAAAGGCTTGTCACAGGCGCAGCTTGCCGAGATGGTAGGTACGCAGCGGTCGAATATATGCCGCATTGAAAACGGCGGTCAGAATCTATCCCTCGATTTATTGATCAAGATTACAGACGCTCTCGGTAAGGATGTAAGCGTTTTATTGGAAGAAAAGAGTGTTGAAATGAGCAACGTATATAACTTGAAGCTTTATGACGATATTCTCGTAACGTTCTCTCTTGAGGAGAAGGGCTTGGATGGATTGGTCGTTGAGGTGCTTTCATTTGACGAGAGCAAAAAGCACCTCTTGCCAATCAATATGGAACTGACAGCAAAAGGTATTATCAAGTGGCTTTCCAACCGTGTTATCCCGAAGAACAGAGCCTTTGTTGACGAAATACTAAAGACCTTTGGCTTGAGCGTAAACGATACGAAGGGCATTATTGACATTTGCTTAGGCTTGTCGCTCAACGACAGCTATTGGGTAACTCCCGTTGAGTTTGACGGCAAATTTGCCGATTATAATCTGTTTGAAAATCCGTTTTCAGAAGCGTTATCGCTTGTCGCCTATACGGGCGTGGGAAGCGCTGAAAAAGCGTTCTCAACCTCTCCTGAATTCACAACAAACGGTATGCTCCGCAAGGCTTGGCGGCATATCGAGAGTGACGGCATCTATCTCTACAAGGGCGGCACGGAAGGCGCTGCCAACGCCGGCAATGAGCCGTACAGCGAGTTTTACGCCTGTCAGGTCGCTAAGGCTATGGGCTTGAATTGCGTTGAATATGACCTTGAAAATTGGAAAGGTATTCTCGCTTCAAAATGCCGTCTGTTCACCGATATTGACACTTCCTTTGTGCCAATCAGCAGGCTGATAAAAGACAGAACGCTGAAAAACGCCCTCGATTATTACGCCGAGCTTGGCAAAGAGTTTTATGACGAGCTTTGCAGTATGCTGGTATTCGATGCTGTGATTTACAACGAGGACAGACATTTCGGTAACTTTGGCGTTCTGCGTGACAATCACACGGGAAAGATCATAAAGCCCGCTCCGATTTTTGATAACGGCTTATCGCTGTTCAATTTTGCGATGGCGGAAGATTTAGAAAACCTCAGCGAATACGCAAAAACAAGAACACCGCCCTACGGCGTATCGTTCGACGAGGTATGCAAGGCTGTTATGGGTAGCAAACAAAAATCTCAGCTCCGCAAGCTGTTGAACTTCAACTTTACAAGACATCCGTCAATCAACCTACCCGAAGATCGCTTGGCGGCAATCGAAGCGCAAATCCATACAAGAGCAAGAGAATTGATGTCGATACCAAACTCTAAATAATGATAAAGAGCGTGTAAACAGATTACTCCTGCTTACACGCTCATTTTTCTTTTTCATTGAGAACTTTACTAACAAATAAGTGAAGTTCTCAATGGAGTTGTTGATAAAAGTCCTTAATTGTATATCATCTCGGCATTTATAACCTCTCTCGCTCGTTGGGCAGCGTTATTCATCTTGCGTACCCATAGCATTTGATCGGTAGCTTTTAACTGCTCAGTGCAGCCTTCTTCTTTTGCGAAAGTCTGCACAAGCTCGTCATACATCTTCTGAGCCTGTTCGTCAATATCGGCAAGGTATTCGTTGAGTTTGCATTTGGTGAGAAGATTGGTGTAGAGAATCGGGCGGCTTCGTTTGATATAGCGAAGGCGTTGTTGTCCCCATAAGCCGATTGGACGGTTATCCTGTTCGGGAAGCGTTAAATTTGGCAGCAAATAATCTCCTTGACGTGTATATGTAATCTCCATTGTCAGACCTCCTTAATCTTGATTTTCTTGACTTTAGCTTTAGTGAACTTGATTATGAGTTCATCTATGATGTCGGTGTACTTACCTCGTGAAATGAGATTGTTTCTCAAATCAATCAGGCTGTTGATAACGGCTCTGCGTTCCTCTGCTGTGAGGTAAATATGATATTTAGTTTTCATAATTGAATCTCCGATTTTATAACAAATTCAGCGGGCGTTCATCAATCAAAAATTCTACCATTTTTCTACCAAAATCATTTATCAAACAGATTTAGGCGTTGTTACTGATTCCCTTTAATTTTATGACAATCCGCAGTTTAAGGGCATTTAAGCAGAAAAGTGATTATATAAAAATATTCAAATATGCTCCTATTCCGCTTCGAGTCCTTCTACCCATGCCAATTCCAGACCTTGAAGAATGGCTTATCTAAGCCGTTTTTCGAGGTTTTCTTTTGTTTTAACAAAGTTGCGATTCTGATTTTTATTCCAAACATACCTTAAATATCCCTCATTTTAGTATTGATTTGGTCATCATTGTGTTTGTTTGGGTTTACCAAAATGTTTGACGCTTATTGCGAATAACAAAATTATAATGGTAGAGAAATTGTGAACAAGTCCATAAAAAGTGGCCAATAGAAAAAAGAGCCCCTGGATTATAGTCAATAAAGTGGACAAGTAAAATCATGAAAAATAAATATTTTCTAATTGATTAGGAGAAAGACCGT
>CANQOP010000010.1 GCA_947625485.1 uncultured Clostridia bacterium
AACTTAACTGTAACACAGAGGTTTTCTATTCGCTACTCTTTTTTCCTTTACTGTAACACATCTATTGTAATCCTACAGTATGCACCCACAACTTTTTAAATAATTTGTTGCATTTTAAAAAATGCTATTGTATAATAAAGGTGTATACAATCTTATAGGAGGTATACCTATGAAAAAGTTTAGAATAAAAGGAGTTATCTCCGTTATAATAGCGTTTTCTATGCTTTTGGCGTGCGCGTTTTGCGGCGCAGTGAGCACTTCGGCTGCGGACGGGACAAAAATAACCTATAAATATGTTGTGACGAGTGAGTTGGCTGCGGCTTTTGAGGGAACTGTTACATACCCTGCCGACGCTCTCACGGTCGATACAATCACCGTGTTGGGCACTACGGGAACGTCGTCACACACGGAAGGCAAAATTCTTTTCAATTCCACGTCGTCGGACAATGTCGATTTCAGTAAAGGACAGGCGGTTGTAACCGTTGTGTTCGCTGTAAAGGGCGACTACGATAAAAACGATATAGTGACCGTTCTTTCCGAATTTTACAGCACAGATAAGGCTCAGAAAGGCGGAAACATACCGTATAAATATAAAAACGTGATTAACGGCGCAGTCGTTTCGAGCGGTGTTGCGGATATTGACAATCCCGAGAATGACAGAACCGACCCTACGACTGAATCCACAGAGCCGACTTCGGGCAAGCCGACTCAGCCGAGCGACCCTACTCAGCCGACCTCGACAGATCCGAGCGAGAAAACCTTCAGGGTAAATTACTCCTACAAGGCTACCCCGAATTCCGATAAGCTTGATACTTTCCCGAAGAATATAAAAGCGGAAACAAAGGAGAAAGCGCGCGAAATCGCAGTAAGCTCACTCCCTAATATAAAGAATCCGTACTACGAAAACTACCGCGTTGAGAGCGTTGCGGTTACGGACTCTATGGTACATATTCTTCTTGCATGCGACGAAAGGCTTTACTCCGTAAATGTAAACGGCAAAGAGCTGGGCACATACAGGTATCAGGAGAAAGCGACGGTTAAGGCGGACGGGAAGCAGTCCTTCCTTATTGACGGCGAGATTGTAGCGTCGGGCGAGAGTTTTACTTTCTACGTTACGGGAAATATGGATATTGTTACGGAGGACTTTGTGTCCGATGTTGACGAGGCAACTACGCTCTCCGACAACAGCCTGTACGCGTCCAACAACTCGGACGGGAAAGTGGAGATACGTATGGATTTACTCGCGACAGCGCGCGTTTCCGATTTTGCGAGAATGGGTGTTGCGTTCACGAGGAGCTCCGTAAAAAACACCGATATTACCGCGGCTGTTAAGGAAATTACTTCGGGTACGGGCAGAGCTCAAAACGGAATTTCCGTGCACAATTCGACCGTGGATACCGCGAACGTTTCGGGTCAGTATCAGTTTACATATGTACCCACGCTTACAGCGGACAGCGTCGGAACTGACACGGTTATTAACTTCTACGCCTATACAGTGAAGAAAAACGGAGAGGTGCTTGTAAGCACACCTAAAAGGCTTAACGTAGCGGACGCGCTCGCGTAAGTGAAATGAATTGTAAATTATAGTATATACAGACGAAAACCGCTCCGAAAGGAGCGGTTTTTTAGCGGGTAAGGCGGATTATCTTGTAAGTGTAAGATTACCCTTATTATAGCTTATGTTTACCGTTTGGTTCTCGGTTGTGCCGTCCGAGTAGGTAACGGTTACGTCGATTGTCGCCCCGTCAAGAATAATTTTTGTGAGCTCTCCGAAAATTTTATCCTCCTGTTTAATGAGGTTTCTGTACTCGTCGGAGTTATACATCTTTTCTTCTCTGTCGTAGTACTCCTCGTAGCTCTTCGGTGTAAAGCCGTCAAAATATTTTTTCTCAAGCAGGTCGAATTTTTCGTAAATCTTGTTCCATTCCCCGTACAGCTTTACTACCTCGGGATCGGAATGGTCCGCCTCGAGGAGCAGACGGATAGTGTTGTTGGGGAGGACTTTCTGTACCTTGTCCTCGACACAGGGGTTGTTGTAAGTGAATCCGTCGCACCAGATATTTCCGCCGTTCACGTAGTGCGCCTTAAATTCGTCAGGGGTGTACTGCGAGTTTTCGAGACTGTCGTGGTCTGAAAACAGACTGAGAAATTCTTTCTGCGCCGTTTTCCAGCTATTGTACTCTTTTGTGCTGTACTTTACGCCTCCGAAGTTAAAATATTCGGTGCCGTTTTTGTCCTTTGTCGTGGTGTAATCACCCTCAACGGAGAAGTATGTGCCCTTCTTATTCGCCTTAAATGCAACGGACTTGATGTTTTTGCCGACAATCTGGAAATTTTCCAGCGGACAGCGGCAGAAGTAGTCCATAAAGCCGTCCTTTGTGTAAAATTCGGGCTTATCCGCCTCGGGGTCAACCTCCATACACGGACCGTTGTCTCCCGTTGTGATTGAGTAAGCTCCAACGACAGAGGTGTCGGCGGGATAGGTCGGAGTTTTGTCGTTCTTGGAATATGACGCAGCGTTTACGGTTATTATAAAGCCGTTTTTCGGCGTGTCCGAGCCTGAGATAAGGTACGCCGAGGAGCCGACAACGGCTACGGCGAGCGCGGCGGCTATCGTCTTGAGCCAAAATGGTTTTCTTGATTTTGCGGCTTCGGTTTTCATAGTTTTTTCAGCCTGACGCATTTGAACGGTAATAATTCGCTTTTGCTCTTCGGTCAGGGTGAGAAGGTCATTTTCTGCTTTGTATCTATTAACGTCAAATTTATCAGCCATAGTAGTTCTCCTTTTCTAAAATTTTTTTGAGCTTTTCCCGTCCTCGGGAAAGCCGCAGTTTTACGGCGGATTCTGTCAGTCCGAGTGAGCGCGCTATTTCGGAAATCTTCATATCCTCGTAATAAAAAAGGTAAATTACGGTGCTGTATTTTTCGGGAAGCCGCATAACCGTTTCGCATAGCTCAAGTCGGGTTTCGCTGTTGTACGCAAGCTCGCTTTCCTTGACCTCGCTCAGGCTTATCACTTTCGTGCGGTGAGCGGAAGAAACGAGTGATTTCGAGCAGTTCACAGACACGCGTATCAGCCACGCTTTAAGGTGGTCGGCATTTTCTATTTTGTCCTTGTGTTTTATAAGCTTTATGAAAACGTCCTGACATACGTCGAACGCGTCCTGCGGGTTGTGGGTAATATTGAGTGCGATTCGGTAAACGGTGTCTGAATATGTATTCACAGCATCGGTGATGAAGTTTTCAGCGCTGATTTTTTCATCCATTTTCTTACCTCCTTCGCTAATAATACCCCTGAGAAACGGAAAAAGTTACATTAAATTTATATATCAACTATATCAACAAACAACATATTGCCGCAAATACTTTCTTCACTGAAATATTGTTGACAAATAACAAGATGTGTGATATTTTATTTAAGCCGTAAGATTAAAATCTACGGTATGCATTAGTTAAGACTTATTAAAAAATGGGTTCATCAGAATTAAGTCGAACATACGGCTGATTCGGCTAAACGGACAAATATTGGAAAGGGTATTTACTACTTTTATTTTATGAAGGCTCGCGATGGAGTTACGGTAAAAACAGGTAATGTAGTAATGAAGAGTTATAAATGATTACTTTTGAATTAGCTGTTTTATTGGGACTTATCTTTGAAGTTATTTATATATTAGTTTCTGTTATTTTAAAAGTCAGTCCCCAAAAAATTTTAGTAACATGTATATTTATTGCTTATTTGACAGTAGCAGCAATTATTACTTTATTCCCGATTAATATTGATGACAAGGCAGAATACTATGGAGATATAACATGGTATAATTATGTGCCGGGTAAAACAATTATAGATACTTTACAGTATGGTTTGAGCTTAACCGCATTAACACAGTTATTGGGAAATGTTTTGATGACGGTACCGTTTGGTGTAATGGTCTTAATGCTGACCAAAAATCATAAATGGTGGAAAGTTCTAATTATAGCAATAGCTTTTGCATCTTCAATTGAGTTAACGCAAATGATTATAGGATTTATAATTAACAATATGTATAGGACAGTCGATATTGATGATGTTATTCTTAATATGATTGGCGTTTATATAGGATACGGTATTTATAAGTTGTTACCAAATAAAATAAAAACGTATTGCAGCTTAAAATAGCTCAAAAACTTTTTACGCAAAAAAACTGCAGATGTTATAAAGACATTAAAGGGTATATTCCTATATCTGCTAACGGCAATAGGAAGAGAGGAGCAGTTGGTGCTGGTTTTACATTAACTAAAGTTAATAAACAATGGCAAATAGTATGCGTAATATCAGGTATTCCTTGTTAATAAATAAGAGGGAAATAAAAGTATGAAAAAGAAATGTATTATATCTTTATTGGTTTTAGTAGGCGCAGTTATCATTTTAGCTGCTTTTGCAGTAAAATTAAATATGGTAACTCCTTATGAATATCTGAAACAAGACTATTTAAATGAAAATGACGACAATAAAGTTATTCCGTCTGAATTATTGTTTCAGCGTGATAATTTTGACGGCGAAAATATTTTATTGTTTTATATAAATAACAACGGCAATTTTTGCAGCGCTATACTAAAAAAGAATTTTTTATCATACAGTGTTTTGACTATCAGTTCTGAAGTTTCTTTGGACAATAACAGTTATATTTACAGTCAATACGGCTCAGATCCGCAAAACGGACTATGTTGGGGATTAATTAAAGATAAAAACATTAAAAATGTTTTAATAGATAATAAACAATGTGAGTGCGTAGAAATTAAAGACTATGGCTTTCGTCTGTTCTGGTCTGTTGTCCATTATGACGACCAAAATCCTCCCGCCTTTAAAAAGATTTACTCAAATTAAAAATTTAAATCCTCTCATAAGCAATTAAGATTTGTGACAGAATTAAAATTAATCCGTACGAATCGTCAGTGAAAATTATACCCCTTAAAAACTGTTTTTTGTTTAATATATTTTTCTGATACCTTTCCAAATTCAAAATAAAATTACGCAAAAAAGGACTGCATTGTGCAGTCCTTTACTTATTTTGTTACTATTTCAAAGACGACCTTATCGCCGTTTTTAGTACCGAAGCGGATTTCGTTGTCGTACTGCCCTTCCGTAAGGAAGTTATTAAGCACTGCCGCGGTGAGCGGTCTGGTCGGGTACTTGCTGGAGTCGCTAAGGTCAATCCATTTGCCCGACTGGGTGAGATACTGGTCGCTTATTTTTGCGAAAAAGTAGAAAACCTGCTTGATACTGTCGTCGATACGCTTAGACGCCACATATCTTAGAAATTCCGGTTTAGTGTAATCCTCGACGTTTACATTGTCTCCGTCGTATTTGTCGTCCTGCTTAAATAAGAGCACTTCGCCGTTTCGGACAAAAAATACCCTGTATTCCTGAACAAAATCCATTTTTAATTACCCCTTATACCCTCGTAACGGGTCAAGCCCGCTACAATAATAATTATACGCATATCTAAGGGAAAATCAACAAAAATCTTAATAAGTTACAAAATTTTAAATAAACATAGAGAATAACCGCTCTTTTAGGTTGAAATACTTATGTTTCAGACAGGTATAATGTTAAGCAAAGTTATAATGAGTAAGCAGTTAAGAATTACACAAGTAAGGAAACTTGCGAAACCGTCTTGCTGATGTTATAATCAAAAAGAATAGGGGTGGTTACCATTAAGACTGTAGTTGTGACAGGCGGTTCGCGCGGAATAGGGGCTGCGGTTTGCGCCGCGTTCGCACGCGAGGGGTGCGCCGTCGCCGTAAATTTCAAAAAGAACAGAGAAAAGGCGGAGAAGCTCGCGCTTACTCTTACAGAGACCTACGGCGTGCCGTGCATAGCGGTCGGATGCGACGTGTCCGACAGCGCGCAGGTAAGCGAAATGTTTAAAGAAGTCGAAAGACTGCTCGGGAGCGCGGACGTTCTTATAAACAATGCGGGCGTATCGTCGCAGAAATTATTTACAGACATCACCGACGAGCAATGGCGGGAGTGTATGGGTGCGAACCTTGACGGAGCGTTTTTCTGTTCGAGAGCGGCTCTGCCTAATATGATAAGCAAAAAACGCGGAGTTATTATAAATATAAGCTCAATGTGGGGGCAGGTCGGCGCGTCCTGCGAGGTTCATTACAGTACAGCAAAAGCGGGACTGATAGGACTTACAAAGGCGCTCGCTAAGGAGGTCGCCCCGTCGTCCGTGCGCGTGAACTGTATCGCGCCCGGAGTAATTATGACGGATATGATGAACGGATTCGACGAGGATACTCTCGATGAACTGAGAAACGAAACTCCTCTCGGACGGCTCGGAACGCCAGAGGATATAGCCGAGGCGGCGGTATTCCTAGCTTCCGATAAGGCGGCGTTCATCACGGGACAGGTGCTGGGCGTAAACGGCGGTTTTGTGATATGAACACGGAGAACAATTTTGCGTATTTGCTTGCGCTGATTTCGGCGGCAATTAACGAAACACAGCCGCCCGAGCCTGACGGCGAAATTGATTTTAGCTTTATCTGTAAGGCGGCTCAGCTCCACGGTATGGCGAATACAGCCTTTTACGCTGTCGAAAAGCTGCGGACTAAACCAGACGCGCAGCTTATGAAAAATTGGAGAGACGAGCGAAATAAGCTCGTCCACAGAAATATGATACAGCGCCTTGAGATGGACGCGGTGACTGACGCGTTTGACCGCGAGGGCATTGAGTATATGCCGTTTAAGGGATTTGAGATATGCTCCCTCTATCCGCAGTCGGACTACCGATATATGTCCGACCTTGATATTTTAATTAAAGGCGACCTGAAAAGGGCGGGAGATATTGTTTTGCGTTCGGGCTATACGGTCAAGCGGTCGGGGACGAATCACGACGACTGCTATGTAAAGCCGCCGTTTATGATGCTGGAGCTGCACAGCGCGCTCGTGGGGCTGGGTTCGCCCTACCGAGCATATTATGACGATATTTTCGACCGAACAAAAAAAGTCGGTACTCTTAGGCAGATGAGCGGTGAAGATATATATATATATATGATAGCTCATATGGAAAAGCACTACGCGAGTGACGGCACGGGTATTCGGTCTGTTGCGGATGTATATCTTTTCAATAAAAAGCGGATTTCAAGGCTCGACCGGGCGTATATTGACGATGAACTGAAAAAGCTCGGGCTGACGGATTTTCATAGGGAAATAAAGGGAATAGCGTACAAGTGGTTTGAGCGTGAGGATTACGACAGCTTCTCCGACAAGGAGATGTATATATTAAAAAGCGGAATTTTCGGAACGGAAAAACAGAAAATGCTCAACCGCAGGGGAAACGACAGCTCGGTACGTTTCCTGAAAAGACGGTTGCTTCCGCCGTCGGGGCTTATGAAGGAATGGTTTCCCGTACTGCGCAGAGCGCCGTTCCTGCTCCCGATTTTTTATATCTACCGCATACTTCGCGGAATATTTAAAAAACGCGATAAAATAAAAGAAGAAATTGAAATTATCAATGCAAATAAACGTGCGGAAAAATAATTTATGAGAAAGGATATTAAATATAAAAAAGGCATAATGACAGTTTTCGCTGTCATTATGCCGTATTTTTATTTAACAGAGAATAGTCGGTGTATTACTCAACCTTTTCGGGAGATTCTGCCGCGTCAGATGTCGGTGCTTCAGCAGGCGTTTCCTTTTCCTCAGGTTCCTTAACCTTTTTCACTGCCTTTTCTATTTTCTTGCCCGCAGGCTTTACGATTTCGGTCTTTTTAATCGTTTTCTTCTTTGTTGTGCTCTCGGGCTTTGGCATTGTGTGGTTGTACTCAAACGCTATCATTGCGAGCGGAGGAACGGTTACAACAATGCTCTGCTTCTTGTAGTTCCAAGCAACTCTCTCGGCCTTTTTGTCGGTCTGGGCATAGTCGCCCGTGCCTCCGAATTCAGAGTCGTCGCTGTTGAATACCGCCTTGTAGTTTCCGAGGTTCGGAACGCCTACGCGGTAGTCCTCGCGCACAACGGGGGTGAAGTTGCAGATACAGAGTATCGACTTCTTTCCGTTCTTTGTCTTACGAACGAGGCTGACAACGGAGCTCTGGTAGTCGTCACAGCTCATCCACTCAAAGCCCTCGGGGTTGAAATCCTGCTCGTAGAACGCCTTGTTGTCCTTGTAGAAGTGCTGGAGCGCGCGGTAATATCTCTGCATATCGGCGTTGTTCTTGTTGTCGTCAATAAGGAACCACTGGAGTCCGACCTGCGAATTCCACTCGTCGTACTGAGCAAACTCCTGACCCATAAAGAGGAGTTTTTTGCCGGGGTGAGCGAACATAAAGCCGTAGGCTACGCGAAGGTTGGCGAACTTCTGCCAGTCGTCGCCCGGCATTTTGTTAATCATCGAGCATTTTCCGTAAACGACTTCATCGTGAGAAAGCACCTGAATGAATTTCTCCGTGTACGCGTAAATCATCGAGAAAGTGAGCTTGCCGTGCTCGTACTGACGGTAAACGGGGTCCTTAGATATATACTCGAGGAAGTCGTTCATCCAGCCCATATTCCACTTTAGCGAGAAGCCGAGACCGTCCTGATGAACGCTTCTTGTAACGCCTGCCCAAGCCGTACTCTCCTCGGCTATTACGAGAGTGCCCGGAGCGTGCTGTTCAACCATAGAATTTAAGTGCTTAAAGAACTCCACCGCGTCAAGGTTTTCCCTTCCGCCGTAAATGTTCGGAAGCCACTGACCGTCGCTCTTGCCGTAGTCGAGGTAGAGCATGGACGCGACCGCGTCAACGCGCAGGCCGTCGAGGT
The DNA here is from genome assembly GCA_947625485.1 of uncultured Clostridia bacterium. Taxonomy (GTDB): domain Bacteria; phylum Bacillota; class Clostridia; order Oscillospirales; family Acutalibacteraceae; genus Ruminococcoides. The sequence continues at coordinate 8,789 of CANQOP010000010.1, forward strand.
GGAATTTATTAAGCCAGAAGAGCCCGCTCGCAATAAGGAAGTTTCTGACCTCGTTGCGCTCGTAATTGAAAATGAAGGTTCCCCAGTCGGGGTGCTCGCCGCGGCGCGGGTCGGGGTGCTCGTAGAGACAGGTGCCGTCGAAGCGGCCAAGACCGTGGCTGTCCTTCGGGAAGTGAGCGGGTACCCAGTCGAGGAACACTCCTATTCCGAGGGAGTGCATATGGTCGATAAAGTACATAAAATCCTCGGGGTTGCCGAAACGCGAGGTGGGAGCGAAGTAGCCTGTTACCTGATAGCCCCAGCTTCCGTCGAACGGGTGCTCAAGAATACCCATAAGCTCAATGTGTGTGTAGCCCATATCGACAACGTACTCGCCGAGCTTATCGGCAATCTCCCTGTAGTTTAGAAAACTGCCGTCCTCGTGCTGTCTCCAGGAGCCGAGGTGGACCTCATAAATAGACATAGGACTCGTGTTATAGTCGTAGGTCTTTCTGTCGGTCATCCATTTTTCGTCCTGCCACTCGTAGGAGGAGAGGTCGTTTACGATAGACGCCGTTTCGGGGCGCATCTGCTGAGTGTAGCCGAACGGGTCGGTCTTGTCGACGCAAAAACCGTCGACTGTCTTGACCTGGAATTTATACATCTCATTCTCGCCTATATTCGGAATGAAGATTTCGTGTACGCCGACTTCGCTTACCTTGCTCATCATATGTATCGCGGGATTCCAGTTGTTAAAGTTACCGATTACGGAAACGCGCTGAGCGTTAGGCGCCCACACGTCAAAGAGCACGCCCTCGACGCCGTTGATGGTTTTCTTATGCGCGCCGAGCTTTTCGTATAGGTCGTAGTGAGTGCCCTGTCCGAACAGATAGCCGTCCACCTCGGAAAACTGCGTCGGGAAAGCGTTGCTGTCCTCGCCCTCGTAACAGTTGCCTTCCTCGTCCCACGCGCGGTAGAAATAGCTGAAGACTCTGTCGGTATGAATGTTGGCGGCGAAAATACCCTTTTCGTGAATGAGAAACGCGCGGTGAACCTCACCGTTATCCTTGTTTACGAACTCAACGGAGTTGCAGTGCGGAAGATAAATCGCTATTCTCAGTCCGTACTCCGTGGTGTGAGGACCAAGAAGTCCGCGCGGCATATTATTGTACATATATGCGACCTGAGTGAGGTATTCTTCGTTAAAAAGCTTCCTCATATCATAATCAATTTCCATAATCAAGCCTCATTTCTTAGCATTATCTCAATATAATATTTTGCGCGAGCAAGCATTATTCGCCACCTTGTGCATTTTACTATATTTCGCATAAAATTATATAATATTTTAGTATATTTTTCTATAGGCACTTGATTAATTTAGTCGTTTATGCTACTATAATAGAAAAAGTGTCTATTAAATAGGTGGGAAACTATGGATTTAAGGGTGAAAAGAACACAAAAAAACATAAAGGACGCCTTTTACCAGCTCAGAAAAAAGAAGGGTCTCGAAAAAATAAGCGTTAAGGAGCTAAGCGAGCTTGCTATGATAAACAAGGCGACCTTCTATCTTCACTATCACGACGTTTACGACCTTTCGGCAAAGCTCGAAAACGAGCTTATCACGCAGATGATTGATGAGCTGCGTGAAATTAAGCTTCAGAACGGAGCGGACGAAGTGCTCCGTTTCTCGGAGGCGCTCAGGAAGTCTATCATATCCCACCTTGACGAAATTGATATATTGTTTTCGGGTTACAGCAATAACCATTTTATTAATCACCTCGAAGACAGGCTCAAGGAATACATTTTCACCACGTTTAAGCACATAAAAAACGACGAGGAAACGAACGTTATCCTGACGTTCTTTATCCAGGGCTCCTACCACACCCACATTCGCAACCGTACGATTTCTCCTGACATATTGGAGAAGGCAACCTCTCAGTTGTTTTCCAGACTTATCGGCGGACTTTAGTGTAATACACAAAAATAACGCGGAACAGGGGAAACCCTGTTCCGCGATTTTCCGCTTTTTCTTTTTATATAAGCAATTAAATATTAAGCTTTTCCGACGGAACCGAAGAGTTCCATTTTCTCTTTAACAGTAGCCTTGATAGCTTCCGCTCCCGGAGCGAGTAGCTTACGCGGGTCGAAGCCCTTGCCCTGAAGGTCCTTGCCTGCCTCGATATACTCTCTCGTAGCCGCCGCGAAAGCGAGCTGGCATTCTGTGTTTACATTGATTTTGGAAACGCCGAGAGTGATAGCCTTCTTAATCATATCAGCCGGAATACCCGTACCGCCGTGGAGAACCAGAGGCATTTCGCCTGTAAGCTGCTGGATAGCGTCCAGCGTATCGAAGGAAAGTCCCTGCCAGTTTTCGGGATACTTGCCATGAATGTTACCGATACCTGCGGCGAGCATTGTTACGCCGAGGTCTGCAACCATTTTGCACTCCTGAGGGTCTGCGCACTCGCCTGTTCCGACAACGCCGTCTTCTTCGCCGCCGATTGCGCCGACCTCTGCCTCGATAGAGAGACCGAGCTTGCTGCATATGTCTACAAGCTCCTTGGTTTTCTCAACATTCTCCTCGATAGGATAGTGCGAGCCGTCGAACATAATGGAGCTGAAGCCAGCCTCTATGCAAGCCTTTGCGCCCTCGTAGGAGCCGTGATCAAGGTGAAGTGCAACGGGAACTGTGATTTTTAGCTCTTCAAGCATACCGTTTACCATACCTACTACGGTCTTGTAGCCGCACATATACTTGCCTGCGCCCTCGGAAACGCCGAGAATTACAGGTGACTTGAGCTCTTCCGCCGTGAGAAGAATGGACTTTGTCCACTCAAGGTTATTGATGTTGAACTGACCTACTGCGTAGTGGCCTGCCTTTGCTTTTGTGAGCATTTCTTTTGCGTTTACTAATGGCATAATAAATACCTCCGAATAAAAATTTCATACAGTGTACGTCTGCAACTGCACGCTTAACCTCATAATAACACAATTTTGCGGTAATATAAAGCTATTTTGGAAAATATTTTCAAATTTTGTTGAAACATCTTCGGTTCGATAAAATTACCTGTTGTTTTTAATTAAAAAAAGATATATAATTATTATCGAAATGTTTATAACCGCAGAAAATGTTCCCCTGTCTATAAGGCGGCGGTGAACATCTTTGGTTCAGTGGGGGTCAATTTTCCGCTGAACCCGTTGTGCTGCGCACGGTCTATGCTTGTTAAAAGCAAAGCTTTGAACCGCATAAGGCATAAAAAGAATAGGAGAATAAGAGTATGAACGATAATGAATTTTATACAAATAATCCGAACGGCGCTCAGCCGCCGCAAACGCCGCAATTTCCGCAGTCTCAGGTTAATCAGCCGCAGACCCCTCAGCCGCCGGTTGCTCCGCCGCCTGCTCCTCAGGCTGTGAGAGCACCGTATAATCCGTCTAATCAGCAGGCATATCAGCAGAATACATATCAGGAAAATTCGGCACCCGTATCGCAGCAGTTTAACGGCTATCAGCCGCAGCAGACATATTATAATGCACCCTACCGCGCGCCCCAGCCCCAGCCTCATCCTCATCCGAAGAACAATTCCAACACGGGACTGAAGGTTTTAACGGCTGTTGTAATTACTCTGCTTATAGCGTGTATTGCGGGCTTTACCTCTTATATTGCGCTCAATCCGCGCGGAGACGGATTTGTTGAGGAGCAGAACTCGCCGACCGAGGGCTTTACGTTCCCGTCGAGCGCTGTGTTCCCCGAAACGGAGAGCACCGCTCCCGATAAGGATTACACAGAGTCCGACGCGAGGGATAAAATAAAAGCCGACTTTAAGGGTATAGACCTCGTAAAAAAGCCGAAGAAGGTCAGAGACAACGAGTACGGCTCGTCATACGCGTTTAAGAATGTCGAGAAATCGGTCGTAGGAATTATCGGTTACGTTGACGGACAGGAGGGCACGGTTGACAGCTTTACCGATATGGGAAGCGGAGTTATAATCACTTCCGACGGCTATATCCTCACAAACTCCCATATTGTGAACGACAGCCGCACCGCGTACAAATTTAAGGTAATCACAGACGATAAGAAGGAGTACAAAGCGGGTGTGGTCGGATACGACAGCAGAAGCGACCTTTCCGTGCTTAAAATTGACGCTCACGGTCTCACCCCCGCGACGTTCGGCGACAGCGATGAAATAGATGTGACGGAGGACGTTATCATAGTCGGAAATCCGCGGAGCCTCAACTACCAGAACTCTGTGACGAAGGGAATAGTCTCCGCCGTAAACCGCAAGACCTCTATGCGCAATAACGTGAAGTATATTCAGACCGACGCGGCAATCAACCCCGGAAACAGCGGAGGCCCGATGTGCAATATGTACGGGCAGGTTATCGGAATTTCCACCTCAAAAATTGCGCTTGAGGATTACGAGGGTATGTGTTTTGCTATCCCGAGCCGCACCGTCAAGAGCGTAGCCGACGATATTATTAAAAACGGCTATGTTACGGGGCGCGTGAAGATAGGCATAACAGGCTCGGTAGTTATGATAGGAGATACGGGGAAAAAAGGTATCGAAATTGCTGAAATAAGTAAGGGCGGTCCTCTGGACGGAACAGAAGCACGTGAGGGCGACGTTGTTACGGCTCTCGCAGGGAAGGCGACCACGGACTTCTCCGCTATTTACGATATTCTCGAGGAGCATAAGGCAGGAGACGAGGTTGAGATCACCGTATATAAGTCCGATACGGGTAAGGAAGTTAAGTTTAAAATTAAGCTCCAGGCGGACGAAAATTAATTTTTTATAAACCCGGTATACGACAAGGAGGAACGGTAAACTTACTGTTCCGCTTTTTGTGTAGCGGTTGAGTCTGTTGAGTATTAATATGAGTATATAATCTGAGTATAAATCAATGCAAATATTGGGGATAAATAGGCGTTAATTTGTCCTTATTTGAAATTTCCCATACAATTTTAAGAAAAAAACTATTGTAAAGTTGTCCCATCTGGGTTATAATAATTGTGTTTAAGCAGTCGCGCGGTTGCCGCGGCATAACAACAATATTGAAAGGAGCAGGTATATATGATTTATTCATCAGAAGTTGAAAACATGTGTACAGTTGCTAAAGGACCTAACCACGGTCCCGCGCCTATTCCCGAAGAGGGCAAATGGGTAAAATCTTATGACATTAAAGATATCAGCGGTCTTTCCCACGGTGTTGGTTGGTGTGCGCCTCAGCAGGGCGCCTGCAAGCTGACGCTTAACGTAAAGGACGGTATCGTTGAGGAAGCTCTTGTAGAGACAATCGGATGTTCGGGTATGACTCACTCCGCGGCTATGGCAGCGGAAATTCTTCCGAACAAGACACTTCTCGAGTGCCTCAACACAGACCTTGTATGCGACGCTATCAACGTTGCTATGAAGAACATCTTCCTCCAGCTCGTTTACGGCCGCAGCCAGACTGCTTTCTCCGAGGGCGGTCTCCCTATCGGCGCAGGTCTCGAGGACCTCGGCAAGGGACTGAGAAGTCAGGTAGGTACAATGTACTCCACAAATAAGAAGGGCGTTCGCTATATGGAAATGGCGGAGGGCTATGTCCTCAAAATCGCTCTTGATGAGAACGACGAGGTTTGCGGATACCAGTTCGTGAGACTCGGCAAAATGCTCGAGGATATTCGTCACGGCGCTGCGCCTGACGAGGCATATAAGAACAACATAGGTCAGTACGGCCGTTTCGACAACGCCGCTAAGTACATCGACCCGCGTGAAGAATAAGGTAAGGGAGGACTTAAACTATGGCAGTTACATTTGAAAGTATGGACAGAAGAATGCCTAAGATTGAGAAATGCCTTGCTGAATACGGTATTAAAGATCTTGAAGAGGCAAGACAGATTTGCTTAGACAAGGGTTTTAACCCCTACGACATCGTTAAAGATGTTCAGCCTATCGCGTTCGAGAACGCAGGCTGGGCATATACGCTCGGCTGCGCTGTTGCGATCAAGAAGGGCGTTGAGACGGCTGCTGACGCCGCGGAGGCTATCGGTATCGGTCTCGAGGCGTTTTGCGTACCCGGTTCGGTTGCCGAGCAGAGAAATGTAGGCCGCGGTCACGGTAACCTCGGCGCTATGCTCCTTAGAGACGAGACAAAGTGCTTTGCTTTCCTTGCGGGTCACGAAAGCTTTGCCGCCGCTGAAGGCGCGATCGGTATCGCGCGCAACGCTAACAAGGCGAGGAAAGAACCTCTGAGAGTTATCCTTAACGGTCTCGGAAAGGACGCCGCTTATATCATTTCCAGAATCAACGGATTCACATATGTGGAGACTGATTTCGATTACTTCACAGGCGAGCTCAACATCGTAAAGGAGACAGCTTACTCCGACGGCGAGAGAGCTGCGGTTCGCTGCTACGGCGCTAACGACGTTCGTGAGGGCGTTGCGATTATGCAGAAGGAGAACGTCGGCGTTTCAATCACAGGTAACTCAACCAATCCGACCCGTTTCCAGCACCTCGTTGCAGGCACATACAAAAAGTGGGCTATTGAAAACGGCGTAAACTATTTCTCTGTTGCTTCGGGCGGCGGCACAGGCCGTACGCTTCACCCGGACAACATTGCGGCAGGTCCTGCGTCCTACGGTCTCACGGACTCTATGGGACGTATGCACGGCGACGCTCAGTTTGCAGGCTCTTCTTCCGTTCCTGCTCACGTTGAGATGATGGGTCTTATCGGTATGGGTAACAACCCGATGGTAGGCGCTACGGTTGCCTGCGCTGTTGCGGTTTACGAGAGTCTCAAGAAATAATTCTCATATATTAATTAATAGAATATAATAGAAAACTCCCGATAGATGTCGGGAGTTTTTATATATGGTTTTTGGTATCAGTCGTAAATTTCGAGTTCTTCCTTGCAGTCGCTGAGCTTTACCGCTTTATCGTTTCTGTCCGTTAGAACCTTTATAGTGTTTTTAACTTCCGTTGAACCTTCCTTCTTTACCTTAAAGGAGACAGTGTAGATAGTACCCTTAGAGGTGAAGTCTATTCCGCTGAGAATAGACGCGTTATAGTAGATGATTCCGTCTTTCTCGTTGTAAATTCCCCCCGAGGTCATTTTCGCGCTGACGTACTCAAGGTAATTTCTGTCATATTCAGTGTAGCCCTGATAATTCTCGAGGATAACGGGAGTTTTCAGGTTTATTGCCGCGGTAACGGTGTCCCCGACGTAGCATTTCTTGCCGTTTATTGTGCAGACCTTATCGCTCGCGTGAGTCGGATTGGTAGCAGGAACGACCTTGTCGGGCTTTGCAGCGTTATTCGCAGGCTTACCGTTATTTCCCTTTCCGCCCGAACTTTTTGTGGGTTTAGATACTGTGCTCTTGGTTTTTGTCGTGTTGTTATTCTGTTCGCTGTCGGAGGTTTTAGCCCCGTCTTCTTTCGCGGAGGTGGTTTTTTCGTTGATTCCGTCGGCTTTCCGCTCGGTTGAATCCTTGTCGGAGGCGGTTTCCATCTCGGTTTCAAAAGCTGAGGCTATGGTGGTGTGCTCGGTATTCATAAGCCTTTCGTTCGCTCTGTTTGTGTTGCCGACTATAAGTACCGCTCCGACAACCGCCGCAGCAATCATCAGCACGACTAAGACAGTCAGAACGATTTTTTCTTTTAAGCTAAATTTATTTTTTTTCATTTTATGACTTCCCTTACAGTAGCATATCGACAATTTAAGTATATCATTACAGCAAAAATTTATCAACAAAAAATTCCGCTTTTATTTTTCTGTAAAATGATGTATAATGTGAAAAAACACATCGGAGGACTTAAATGAATATTTGCGTATTTTGTGCGTCAAGCGAAAAAATAGATAAATCCTACATTCTCGCGGGCGAGGACTTCGGCGAGTCGCTCGCAGAGCGGGGACACACGCTCGTTTTCGGCGCGGGCAAATACGGAGTAATGGGCGCGGTGGCGCGGGGACTCCGCCGCAGGGGCGGCAGAGCAATCGGTGTTATTCCGAATTTTTTTGAAGAGGTTGACGTAATGTTTTCCGACTGCGAAATTGTCCGAACCGAGACTATGCGCGAGCGCAAGAGGATTATGGAGGACATGGGAGACGCCTTCGTGGTAATGCCCGGCGGAATCGGCACGTTCGAGGAATTTTTTGAAATTCTCACCCTGAAGCAGCTCGGCAGACACAAAAAGCCTATTATTATATATAATGTAAACGGATTTTACGACAATATGCTCCGTATGCTCGACGTGATTATCGAGGAGCGCTTTATGACGGATAAATGCCGCGCGCTTTTCAAAGTTTGCGATACCGCGGAGGAGATTTTCGCATATTTGGAAGAATACGAGCCGTTCACATATAATAAGTATGAATTTTTACAGAACGCGGATATTAATGAAAATAACGGGGGTAAAGAATGACCGATTGTGACAAGTGTGCGCACTATTCTTATGACGAGGAGTTTGATTATTACTACTGCGCTGTAAACCTCGACGAGGACGAAATGGAGAGGTTTATGAAACAGAGCGTTAGGGACTGCCATTATTTTCAGCTTTACGATGAGTATAAAATCGTGCGCAGGCAAAATTGAAATAAAAATCGCACAATAATTTTTCCCGCAAAAAACTTTTGCGGGTTTTTTCTTTGCTTTTCGGCGTTGAATTGAACAAAAAACCGTTGAACTTTTTGTGAATTATAACTAACGAACAAAAATCTTGCACAAATATTGTAAAAAACCGAAAAAATTGCACAAATAATATTGACTTAAATCATAAATTTATTGTAAAATAATTTATAAGTTATGCTAAGTAATGTAATTGCGCCTTAATATTTTCAGGGAGGGATACCGTGTCTTTAAAAACATATTTAGACAGTCATCAGACGAGACTCAGAAAAAGAAAGAGACTTATAGCCTTCTTGTCAATATTAGCGATTCTAGGTCTTTCGTCCGCAACATACGCGTGGTTTACGGTTAATACGTTTGCGGGTATTCAGGACTTTGAGCTTGACATCAGTACGGGAGAGGACCTCAGGGTTTCGATGGAAAACCACGGAACTAACATTGACGATTATGTGCACGTTATTACCAACGATATGGTAAATTCCTATCTTCGCAGATATAATACTTCTTTAAAGGATATGATTCTTGCTCCTGTTACGACGAATAACGGTACCGCCTATACATATCAGCACGGTCAGAAAGCGAATGAAAACGAACGCGGCTCTTACCTCGAGTTTAAGTGCTGGTTTATTGCGACGACCGATATGTACGTTCACCTTTCGACTGAGGGCACGGACGATGACGAGCACGAGCACATAGACGGAACGAAGGTAACCACTACCTCTCCCGCTCCTAAGAGCGATATTGTAAAGGCTATCCGTATGAGCTTTGATTCCAAAGACAGCTACAAAACCTACGAGCCTAATAAGGGAGGCAGGGAGTCAACCGCGCTGAAAACTTTCGATTTGCCGAAGGGCGAAATGGACTACAATAATTCAAACCAGCTCTTCCACCTCGATAAGCTCACGCCTAAGCAGGTCACCCTCCGCCTCTGGTGCGAGGGAGAAGACCCCGAGTGCGACGACGACGTTCAGAAGGCGAATTTTAAAATCCAGCTTTCGTTCTTGGGTTGTGACGCGAACGGAAACCCGATATCTTAACGGAACTTTTCAAGGATTCCAAAGGAGTTGATTCCATTGGCTTTTAGAAAAAAGAATATTGAACCCGCTACTCCCGAGGAAGTTGCAAAGCTTGGATTCAAGGATGAAGTAAAAGCGGCGAAGGATAAAAGGGCAGATGTTTATCAGCATTTTCATTCTCAGGAAAATGCAAAGCAGGTAGCCGACTCCAAAAAGCGCAAGAAAATCTACGGCGCTATTCTCGCTTCCCTGCTCGCGATTCTTCTGATAATGTATATCATTTCCATGCTTCTCACCCAGTGGGGAGACCTCGTAATTTCTATCGGGGACGTATACGACGGAAAGTCGATTATGCTCAGTGACGGCGCAAAGTTTGACTCAGCCGTTACCACGCTTAACGGAGGCACGGTCAAGGATGTTACCAACATCACTAAGTCGTGGCTTCCCGAAGACCTCGATTCCTCGAAGGACGGAGCGCATAACGGCGAAAATTACCTCGCCTATACTTTCTATCTCAGAAATACGGGCGATAAGGACCTCGAGTATCAGCAGGTTATGAGCATCACGGGCGTTTCGAAGTCAGCCGACGAGGCGATACGCTTTATGGTCTACAGAAACGGCAAGCCCAGCGTGTACGCTAAAGGTCAGTACAGAAACCGAAAAGAGGCGGAGACTGACGCGACTAAGTGGGTTGACGATACCACGGTTTTAAATAATAACAAGGTCTCGCTTAAAGCGGGCGATACCGATAAGTTTACGGTCGTCGCGTGGGTTGAGGGCAATGACAGAGAGTGCGTTGACGCCATTAGAGGCGGTCATGTACGCGCAAAAATGATTTTTAACATCATTCCCGACGAAACAACCGCACCGCAAAACTAACTAAAGGTCACTACAACTTCCTGTTGCCGCGTTGCTGAGGTGGGATAGGAGTTGCGGACATATTATTGTAAAAAAGCCCTACCGTGTTTTCGGGGCAAAAATTTAAGGAGGATTTCTTATGAAACACACACATTCAAGAAAGAAGATGTTATTATCTTCTGTCGCTATGCTTCTTGTAGCTCTCGTAGCTCTCGGCTCCGCTACATATGCATGGTTTACCGCTAACCCGAACGCTAACGCTTCAGGTATCAAGCTTAAAACAACTGCTGCCGCAGGTCTTGTTGTAAGAACAGACTCAGACGAAACTTGGTCCCACGCTGCCGAGCTTTACAAGGGTGTAGGTGATGTATTCAATCTTAACCCCGTTTCTCAGGATCAGTCTTCACCTGCTTCTTTCTGGAAAGTTGACGCGGCAGAATCCGGAAAGTACGACGCTAAGGAGGAAGAGATGACACCTGCTAGCGGCGGCACTTATGATCATCCAAACACAGGTGATTTCTACTCAGAGAAGGTTTATTTCAGACTTTCCGACGGTTCTAATGCTACAGAGAACGCTAGCAAGAAGGTTTATCTCAAGGGCGTTACAATTAATAAAGCCGATTCTGCCACAATGGAGAATACTATTCGTGTTGCTGTTGCCGACAAGAGCGGTAAATTAATTGGCACATATGCGCTCAGCACTGCTGGACAACACGGAACTTTAACTGGCACGGAAAGAAGTGCTGCAGCATTTAATCCTGCAATTAAGGATACAGCGGCATCTATAAATGAAGATGTAAATGTTGGTTCATTAACCGCTGATGCTGGTGATACAAATAACTTTGTTACTGTATATGTTTACCTCGACGGTCAGGATACAGAATGCTACTCCGATAAGGTTGGTACAGTAAACGCTGCTAAAATTATCGAGAGCATTCAGCTCAACTTCACACTTGCTGACTAATTTAAAAAAATTAAAACGAGTTAATTCGGGTTTAGTTACTGATTAACAAATTGTATGTGTGATACGGTCTCCTGTTTCGGCAGGAGACCGCAGGACAAAACCAAAGGAATGAGGAACTCTTTATATGAAAAAAACCGTGGGAAAAGTTTTGAATATTGTAGTAACCGTGCTTATAGTGCTCGTGCTGATTGCCTCGGCGTTTGTGCTTGTAGTAACATTTACCGCAAAGGACGAAAACGGAGGAGTTCCGAATTTACTTGGGAAATCGCCTGTAAGCGTGCTCTCGAACTCAATGCAGGGCGACGGCGAGCTTAATTTTAATAAGGGAGACCTTTTGATTTGCGATGCTGTTTCCGTAGAGGACAGGGTAGAAGCTCAATACAAGGTCGGCGATGTGGTTTGTTTCCCCTACGATATAGACGGAGACGGCTACAACGACTATGTAACCCATAGAATTTATAAAATCAACAAGGACGGTACATACCTTACCAAGGGCGATAATAACGATACCTACGACCAGGACCCGAACGGTACGACAAAGTTTTCCAATGTTATCGGAAGCGATATTGTAGCCGTTTACCACGGCGCTAAAATCCCGGGAGTGGGCGACTTTATAAACTATATACGAACTCAGCAGGGCTTTTTCCTGATAGTCCTCCTGCCTATGATTATCTTCTTCCTCTATGAAGCTGTACGCGTCGTAATTAACGTTATGGCTTACAGCAAGGAAAAGGGACTTATTGAGGCGCAGAAGGCTATCGAAAACGCCGACTTGACCGAGGAGCAGAAGGCGAAAGCAATCGCCGAATACCTTGCCGCTCAGAACGGTGAAGCCGAGCAGGATAATCCGAAAGATGATGAGGACGAATCGGAAGAAGAGGGCGCATCCGAGGCTTTAGAGCCTGAGAACAACTAAAGTAACGAGAACGTCGTGGTAGGTCAGCAATACCACACGTCACAGTTACAATGCTGCATAAATTTTTATTACATTTTATTACATATTAAAAACATAAAATACACAAAAAATTAACACATTAAATTAAGCATAAAAATTTTTTAAGCCTTTTGTTTCTCCTGAAATTCGATGTGCTGCGCAAAACGCAGATAATGTTAAGGGTTCAGTATAAAAATAGTCACGGTCAGACGGCTTTTGAGAAACAGAAAATTTTTTCAAGGAGATAATCCTATGGATACCGTATTTAAATTTCTGTTCCAGTTTTTAGGACAGTTCTTCGGCTCCTTATGGGGAGCTCTTTCGGGTATCTTTATCGGCATTGCAAGTGCCTTTAATATACCCGAGTACATAAGCATTATCACACGCTATACCACCGAGCTGGGCGGTCTTGCGTGGGTGGTTGCGATTATCGCGATCATACTTCTGGTCGCAGTATTGGCGCTTTTAGTATTTCTGATAGTTGTTTCCTTGAAGAAATTTTTCAGGGCAAGACGTGCCCGCAAGGACACGGGCTCGCTCGTAAACGAGGTTCAGGCTTTAAACCGAGAGGTTATGCGCCTTAACCTTGAAAAGGATAAAATCCTCTCAATGAAGGTTAGCCAGATTGGTCTTAACCCGAACGAAATCTCCGAGTTAACGGGCGAGGAGCTCGAAACACTTAACGACGAGGGCGAGGCTGACGGCGATTCGGGCGAAGTACGTTTCCTCAAGCTTGTTCAGCTCGACGAAGAGTGGGCAGACTACCAGCCGCCAGAGTACGATAACGATATTACTCTTCCCGAGTTCTGCGACCGTTTCCGTCTTTTCGCTTGCTCCAGACTTGGACTTTATTATGATATTGCGATGATTCGCCGCTTTGTTGCAGCGTTCGCCTCAACAAGACTTATCGTACTTCAGGGTATTTCCGGTACAGGTAAAACATCGCTCGCTTACGCTTTCGGTAAGTTTGTAAGCAATCCGTCCGTAATCACCCCCGTGCAGCCCTCCTGGCGTGACCGCTCCGAGCTGTTCGGTTACTTTAATGAATTTACAAAGAAATATAACGAAACAGAACTGCTCCGCGCTATGTACGAAGCTAACTATAACGAAAATATCTATCTTGTTATCCTCGACGAAATGAACATCGCGCGTGTTGAGTATTACTTCGCTGAAATGCTCTCCATTCTTGAAATGCCGCGCAGAGAAGAGTGGATCGTTGACCTTGTTCCAAACAAGTGGAAAAACGACCCGAAACAGCTTAAAAACGGTAAATTTACCGTACCGCCCAATATGTGGTACTGCGGCACAATCAACAACGACGACTCCACATTCGCGGTTACGGATAAGGTGTACGACCGTGCTATGCCGATTAACATTGACAATAAGGGCGTTGCTTTTGACGCTCCTGATACTCCTCCTGTTGTTATTAACTATCATCATTTTGAGGATATTCTCAACAAAGCTAAGGCGGATAACCCGATTTCCGACGACCTTCTTAATAAACTTGCATTAGTAGACGATTATGTAATCGCTCATTTCAGAGTGGCTTTCGGTAACCGTATTATGAAGCAGATTAAAGACTATGTTCCTGCGTACGTTGGTACAGGCGGAACAGAAATTGACGGTCTTGATTATATCCTCGCCCGTAAGGTACTGCGTAAGTTTGAGGCTCTTAACCTCTCTTATATCAGAGATGAAATAGATGGTCTTATAGCATATTTTGACGATTTATTCGGCGAAGAAAATATGGGCGAGTGCAAGAGTTATTTGCTAATGCTTAAAAAGCTTGCGTAATTTAAATTAACCTTAGGGACGTCAAAAGCTCGGCGTCCCAAAAGGTATTTAATTAGTCTGATTTTTATGAAACAGAGGTGAAAGGTTTTGGAAAATTTCGATAAATACTATCGTTCCTATAAATATATGCAAAAACACCTCGCTACAGATTTTACTGCTAACTACCTCAATACCAATTTGGAGGATAACGACAAGGGTCAGGATGTCCTCTCAGGCCGACTTAACGAAAAGGTTATTGATATGGAATGGGTTACCGCGATAGAGGATACTCTTCCGTATATAGAAAAGGCAATCGCTGAACAGCGCCGATTCATTATAGAAAACAACGAAGTCTACAGAATTGATAAGGCGAAAATTATTAACAAGGATTCTGTAAAGCATTTAATCCAGCACACTAATTTTATTGATAACATTGACGACGATGGCAGAGTAACTCCCAATAAGGTTTTAACCATTGAGCGTGAGGACTCCTTTGAGACCTATGAAAATCGTTTTTTGATTACGCTTATTGAACAAGCAATGATGTTTGTCGGAGATAAGTACAGAAAAATGGTGGACGCTCCGACCGATACATATAATGAGGTCCAAATGAACCGCGACCTCGTGCTTAATAATCAGCGAATTACCTTTAAAGTTCAGTATTCAAACGAAGTTAAAGACGCTAAGGCGGATGACCTGGACGTGCAGGATATTGAAAAGCTTTCCGACTTCGACCGTGTACGCCGTATACGCCAAAAGCTTAACAGCTTTCTGAATACCGATATGATGCAGTCGCTGAAAAATGCAGTAAGAGTTAAGCCTCCGATAAACCGTACAAACCTTATGACAAAAAACCCCAACTATAAGGCTTGTCTCGATTTGTTTAACTACCTTTACGCTTATAATAAGGAAGGCTTTGAGATTGTAGGCAGAGAATTTACCGGTAAAATGGATAAAGAAGTACAGCAGGGTCTGTATTTCTCGCTCGGTTTCCAGCATTTTATGCTCTCAATATCAACTAACCCCGCACTTAAAAAAATGCTCGAAGAAAGGTATCAGGAGCAGAAAAAACGCCGGGAAAACGGACAGGATTCCGAAACAACCGATATTATAGAAAAAATCCGTAAGGAAGAAATGAAAATCCGCTTGCAGGAAATTCGCGAGCGTGAGAAAATTATTCGCGACCAAAAAGCTGAAATTTCCGCATTAAAGCGTGAAATAGAAAAACGCGATAAAACTATCGAGTCTTTGAGAAGCTCTATCAAGGCTCTTGAAGAACAAATTAAAGAACTTCAGAAAGAGCTACAGCAGGTTAAGGCTGAACTCGTTAAAGCCAAGGAGCGTATTGCCGAACTTGAAGCAAAGGTTGCGGAGCTTGAGGCAAAAATCAAAGTCCTTGAAGCTAAGATTGCCGAACTTGAAGCTAAGATAGCAGAACTCGAAAAGATTAAGGCAGAGCTTGAGGCTAAAATTGCCGAGCTCGAACAGATTATTGAGGAACAGAAAGCCCGCATTGCCGAGTTAGAAGATACCGTTGCAAAGCAGAAAGCCCGTATTGAACAGCTTGAAGCATATGTTGCCGAGCTTGAGAAAACTAAGGCACAGCTTGAGGAAAAGGTCGCAAATCTTGAAGCCGAAAATGCTGCTCAGAAAGCGACAATCAAGGCACACGAGGCAACCATTGCACAGCAGAAGAACGCTATCGCGTCCCTCGAAACGGAAATTGCCGGCGCAAGGAAACAGATTTCCGACCTTACGGAAACGCTTGCTCAGCGTGACAAGACTATTTCAGAACAGTCGAAAACAATTGAAGACCTCAACACTAATCTTGCAAACCTCACAACCGAACTTGCCGACGAAAAAGAAAACCATAAGGCTGACGTTGAGGCAGAAAAAACAGCTCATACAAACCACGTTTCTGAGCTAAACACTCTGTTTGAGGGCGAAAAGGCTTCGATTGAAGACGCTCACAATAAAGAGATTGAAAAGATTAAAAAAGAACATAAAAACGCTATTGATAAGGTTAAAAAGCAGTGCGATGCTGATAAGAGCCGTATTCAGAAGGAAGCAGACAGCCGTGTAAAAGCTGCTCAGAAGGAAGCCGACAAAAAGGCAAAGGATGAAATTAAAAAGCAGGTTACAAAGGCTCAGGCAGAGGCTAGGAAGGCGGCTAAAAAGGCGAGCGAAACTGCAGCTAAATTAAAAAAGGAGCTCAAAATTCAAAAGGGTGATGAAGGCCTTTTCCGTTACGACTATACCTTGGGCGCTCTGGGCGTTCAGTCGATGAAGGCTATGTCAATTGCGGCGTCGGGTCACGACCTCA
The DNA here is from genome assembly GCA_947625485.1 of uncultured Clostridia bacterium. GTDB lineage: Bacteria > Bacillota > Clostridia > Oscillospirales > Acutalibacteraceae > Ruminococcoides. Next base: position 25,244 of record CANQOP010000010.1, read on the forward strand.
GCGCGCTCCCTCACCATAACGACCTTATGAGCCTTTTTATCGTTCAGGACAGTAAGAAAATTACTGTTTATTCAGGTAAACACACGAACCTCGAAGTTATAAAGAATCTTCGGGGAGCGTCCGACTTTGACGCGTGTAAGCAGGTTGTCGCGGACGCTTTGAGGAAAGCTGACAAATCCTGCGCTTACATAACATATAAAACAGTCGACAGGCTGTATATGAATAATTTTGCGAAGTACCTCGAGGATGAGGTTCACTTCGGCGCAACCCAGATTTTCCACAACAAAACCCAGAAAAGCGGCAAGTCCGTAATTGGTATTTATTTTTACAGAGGTTAATATGAATATGAAAACCGGCCGTAACCGGCGTCTGCTGATTTCTAAAAATTCAATATTGATGCTGGTTATGCTGGTTGTTGTTTTCCTCGCTGTTTCCGCGTGGTTTTACGCAAAACTGAACGATGCGAACGCGACGGGTATTACCGTGAAAACTTCCTCTCAGGGAGCTCTCCAGCTTGCTCTTCCTTACAACGGAAGTTATCCCGATTTTGCGGAAAACGAGGAGCACGACCCCAACGCAGGTTTTTTTGATAAGATAAACTTCAGCGAAACTGACTATATGAGAGATATGCTAAAGGACGTAACCGGCGACGGCAAGAAGTTTATAATTCCTACATTTGATTCCGCTATCAGCGTAAAGGACGGAAGAACCGTCGTTGAGAACGGAGAGTGGGTTGACGCGGATTCCAGTAAGACCGTGCTCGACGACGAGTTTAACGAAAACGATAACAAGTACTACTATATTTCTCTTGATTTTTATGCGCGCGCCAAGAGTCCGACGGTGGGGATAAGGGAAGGGTCTTATCTTTCAACGCTATCCGAAATTGAGAAAAAACCGCTCAAGTCGCAAAATAAGGACGATATAATCAATCCAAGCTCCGTGAGCGGAGAAAACGGATTTTTTTCCGCCGATGCAATTGTCGGCGCTATGAGAGTTTCGCTGGTCGGCGCACCGGTTAGCGGGCATAGCGAGAGCAACGGCGTATGGAACGATACATATCAAGGGGACGGCGACTGGGATGCGACGTCAAAGTGCAAATTCCTATGGCTTCCGAGACCCGATCTTTTCCTACAGACCGACGACTCTATGACCAGATGGAACCTTAAAACCGGCGTAAAACCAACCGATATGGACGGAGTAACCTACAAGCACAGCTTTTATAAGGCAGAGCTAACGTCGGATGAGGTTACCAACCGAGGCAAAAAGGTTACTAAGACGATTTATAACGATAAGGCAATAATTGATAAAGATGCCGATGATGAAGAACCTGATTTCTTCCACGTTACGAAGATTGACAATAAAACGAATACCCATGTCGATTCGAGCAAATCTCTGTACGATACACCTAAATTCGGGCAGAATGTAACAATCGAAGATGAAAAAGACTCAAATACTCTTGTGCGTTTCAAGAACAATGAAGAATATTATCTCTACAAGTTTAAGCTCAACCTTTGGATTGAGGGAGACGATGCAGAGGCGAGACGAGCGATGAACGACGGTCAGTTTAAACTGAACCTTGTATTTGGATAATATACAATTACTAAAATGTAAAGAGAGGTGAAAATATGGACAGCAAAATAAAAAGGCTCACGAGTATCTTCCTTCAGAACCGTCCCGGTAAGCGGCAAATTGTGTTGTCTGTAGTTTCTCTTATTCTCGCCTCTCTTGTGCTTATGTCCGCGACCTACAGCTGGTTTGTGCTGCACGAAAGCGAGGCATATACCGATAATATAAAGCTTGACGCAGGAAAGGGTCTGCGAGTAAATGACCTTGAAAATACTCTGCAGAATATTTCCGATAAATCTTTCCTGGTGCCCGCATCCTCGCTCGACGGACGAAATTTGTTTTTTGCGGCAGACGGTTCTCAGTTCGGAAGCACAAGCACGCAGGAGCTTACATACAGAAACGCAAATATTGGAGATAAGAACGTAAACTTTGTCCAGATTGACTTCCAGCTTACGGCGGAGGCAAATAATACGGGCGTTTATCTTGATACAAGCGCTCCCGAGGATGATAAGGACGTTCCCCGCACGCATATGTATTTTGCGGGGTGGAAGAATGATGAGGACGCTAGTAAATACGGTTGGAAAAATGCCGACGAAGCTATAGAGGCTTCAAAGGCTCTTCGTGTTGCTCTCTTCTATGAGGGTATGGACGACAATAAGCCGATAGTGTTCAGCTCTCAGAATCAGACAGTAACGACAGACGCAGTTACGGAGATTGACCGTACCTCGGGCGAGTTTATTAGCGACGAAAGGCAGATTGCGTATTCCTTTAAGGATTATGCCTACGGAAAAAAACAGGTTATAACTATGGGACAGGGAGAAACGAGAAACTTCTCCTTGATTTTGTGGCTCGAAGGTACTGATGAAAAGCATTGTACAAGCGACATTGCCGGTAAAAAGATAGATTTCTCCTTTGCAATGACAACTTCTTGGGAGAACACGGTTAAGATTAGATTTCAGGATACCACAAATAAGATTTCTCCGTTCCTTGACAAAAATCAGAGCTGCTCGCTCGTACTTAACTACAACGACATTTCTCACGGAATTAAAGATTACAAGGTCACAATGTATAAGGAAAACGACAGTGACAATATTTGGTACTGCAATATTCCGGGAATGGCGTTTAACGACCTTACATTTGAGATTGTTAAGGATTCGACGAGAAAGATTTACAGCTATAACTTTGATACAGAATCAGAGGATTCAAATCGGCCTTTGAACTGGGAAAAGACCAAATCCGGCGTTTCCACGAAGTACCGCGGCGAATCAACGCTATATATAAACGATGGCTGGAACGATACCTATTACGCGGGTCACTGGTATGACGGCGATATCGAAGAGAAGGGCGACGGCGGCGATTCAGGCGAAGTCGGCGGTGGAGAAGATGAATGGTAATCACTGTATTACCGATAAAGATATTTACAGACGGGAGGTGTCACTATGAAAAGAAAAGCTGAATTTACAACGTCATTCGGACGAAAGAATCTTTTGCTTGCCGTAGTGGCGCTTGTTCTTGTTCTGATGATGGCTGTCGGCGCGACCTACAGCTGGATTGAGGATATTAAGCTCGTTCAGGTGCAGATGACGGCCGACGGGGACAGCAAGCCGCTCACCGTAGGCGAGGATATTTGCGCTACTGCCGAAATCACAAAGGATGAAACTGTGATTAACCTTGGCAATATTATTAAAGAAAGAGCAAAGGAAGATGCTGACGGTACTCCCGTTAAGGATGCCGACGGCAAAGATGTAATGGAAAAATATATCGACAAAAAAGGTTATTTCTACGAGTCGGGTGATATGCACCTTTCTCCCTGCTACAGCAACGGCGAGGATTTCTACTTTGCTGTTGATAAAAAACAGATGAACGGCCAGGACACAAGCAACGCCTACCGACTGGGCAATAAGGACGACGAGAATGTAAACTATATCAGTATGACGCTTGAAGTTTCGTCTCCTGAGGCGTCTGCCGACTTTTGGTTTGATGAGATTCCGACGGTTAAGGCATCTAATGGGTCGGAGATTGAGGGCGCCCGGTATTCAGTAACCGTAGACGGTGTGACGAAAGTATTCTCAAAAAACGGAACCGATTGCAAAACTGTTGCGTCAACTACTGCTACAACAACGCAGACAGTACTTGCAAACAGACTTGCGAGATTTACATACGGCAATTCGGAGAACACAACTACCGACCTTGGTAAAAACGGAAACATACTCTTTTCCGTAAATAAGGGAGAGTCCGTAACGCTTAACGTTAAGATATGGCTCCAGCAGGGTACTGTTTCCGACGTTGATCTTTCGAATATTGACCTCACTATAGTTTCATCTCTGAACAAAACGCACAGAATTCTCTTTCAGGATAACACCACAGGTGCCGGAGCTGAAAGCTGGCTTGGAAACAAATCCGCAAGAATGTTCCTTGCAGTTCCGAGTCTCAGAATCGGAAGCAGCTGGCAACAAGGCAAGAGTTACTGGGAGATGAAGAAAAACAGTTCACTTAGCAGCAGCGCAGGAAAAGATGTTTACTGCCCTGTTGATACGAGCGGAAAAGAAATATCTCTGCCGGCGACTCTGAACGGCGAGAAGGTATACTTCCTGAGATGTTCATCAAGCGGCTGGAACACTGGAGACAGCCTCGATATTTTAAAAAATATTGGTATTTCAAAATTTTATAACTACTGGGATGCAAATATTCCCAATGTTTATGACGACAGCAAGTTTACCGTATACGGCGGTACTCTCGACCAGAATGCTGTCGATAGAATTGGAGATGGAAGAAAGCCTACCTTCCGCGGAAACGGTACGTGGGGTGAGGTTGTTACCATAAAGGTGACGAATGATAACACCTCCACTAATTTAGCGCCGGAAAAAAAGACGAACGGCGACCTAAACAACCTGTTCATCGTGGATCATAGTGACGAGGATACGTTAGGTGAAATTCATTACCAGACTATGAACTGTTTTAGTCAGAGCGGAAACAACCACCAATGGAGAGCTTATGTTCCCGCATCCTCAACAAAGCTTGAATTTTGGTTCCATCAGTACAGATATAGCGACAATGAAAACAACACACAGCGTTACTGGGCATACCGTGAGGATAGAGACTTTCAGGTAAGGCCGAAAACTTCTACAGTATATCATTTGACTTCCGAAACGGCAGGCTACTGGGAAGGTTCGGGAAAGGTTTACTTTGTTAATACCGGTAAATGGTCTTCACCCAGCGCTTATATCTGGCAAGAGAGCGGCACCTGGTACGAAGCGTGGGTCGGAGAGTCTATGAAAAAGACCGATATGACCGTTAAGGTGAATAACATTTCATATGATGTGTATTCTTATGAGATTAATTCCAAGAATATGATATATAACAATGTCATATTTAACAGCGGTGATAAAAATGACAGTTCCGAGAAAAACGGAAAGCAGACGAAAAGCCTGATTATGCAAGTCGGAAAGTTCTACTACTATAATTACTCGAACAACAAGGACAACGGAAAATGGTACGACAGTCTCAGCGATATTCCCGACAGCGATGTCAGCGGTGGCGGCGGAGACGACGGTGGCGGCGGAGACGACGGTGGCGGTGGCTCCGTTGATTATGGCGACCACAAGACTATTTCTGACTACTATCTGTATGCATATATACAGAATGATTCCGCTCACACATATGTGTCTCCCGATAATGCAGGAGACCTTAAATTCAGGAAGAACAGCGGCAATTCATACCGTCTTCTAATTAACCTGACAAAGGACGTTCCCTGTTATATTCACATCAGAAAGCTAAACGGAACTAACGTTGTAAATGAGTTCGGCGTCGGAGGGTCAGGAACAAAAATTGTAAGAGCTTCCACAAATCCTATAGGATTCTCTTCGACACAGAGCGCTCAACCGGTACTTATTGAGACGGATGTAACAGGAACTTACGCTATCAACTTCACTATCGATGGTGAGGGGCATCCGCAGGTAACCGTTACATATCCGCCGAAGTAATAAAAAAATACAAAAATTTATATTAAGGTGGTGATACCATGAATACAACAAAAAAGCTCCTTGTCTTGTGCTTAGTCGCGGTAGTAGGTATAGTCTCCTTTATGCCGTCAACGTTTTCGTGGTTTAACCACAGCGCAAAGCAATCCGGCGACAAGATGAACTACACGAGGGAAAGTCTCCCTGTGTCCGACAGCAAGATAACTATGAAGACCGAGTACCTCACTATGGAAAAGGGCGAGGACGGCAAAGACCTCAACACGCTCCTCTATGACGAAAAAGGTAATAAAATTATTGATACAACAAAGGGTACTGGAGGACGTGTTGAAAATCAGGTTGAGATAAAGCCGGGTCACGCGCAGTATTTCCGCACGACCTTTGAAAATACAGGAAATGCAACCTCTATGGTTAGCATATCGCTAGCGAATCTTTCTAATATGCAGGATGTGCTCGTCGGTACGATTTCACCTGCCGTCAATGAGCGCGCCTTTTCCCGAAGAGCTTCGCTGACACGTGCGGCAAGCGGTAAAATGCGCGTGTATCTCAAGGTTCCTAAAACAATCAAAAACTGGAAGGATGCCACGTCAATAAGTATAGTTGCTAACGAAAACACAAGTAATAAAATACCGATGACTAAGCTTTCAAAAGCTCGTCACAACTCTGATATTTGGTACGGAGACCTCCCCGTAGGAACAACAACCTACTACTTCTATGATCACGCGGGGGATACCGATAAAAGCAACCACTGGCACAGGACCGCGTCTCTCAACGAATACAAGCAGGACACATTTCTTACTCTTGAAAATGAGAAGACTCAGGACGGTAACGACTATATTGCAATCAATACGGACGAGTACAGAATTTTCCTTATGGTTCCCACAAGTATAACCACATGGGGAAGCTCCTCTGACGTTCAGGTTATTGTTAACAATGATACGTCTAACCCTATCTCAATGGAGAAGGTTAAGGCTTCCGGCGGCGGAGATTATACTGAGGGGGGGTCAAAGGTATGGTACGCCGACCTTCCCAACAGCGTTACAAAATATTACTTCAGAGTAAATAGCAGTTCATCAGGTACTAACAGAACAGCCGAATATAATTTTGAAAAGAATACGACCGTTACGCTTACGAACACAACTACATCAGGTTACAGAGGTTCTACGTCCAGTCGTCTGACAGGACTTATTTCCGTTATGAACTGGTACAGCAAGCTGTCCATAATAAAAGGGCAGGGTGCGCAGATAAGCCTTGTTAACGGTACTGATTACATAGGAGATAAGAAAACACCTCTGAAATATTCAGTGGTAAAAGGCAGTTCATATATTACCGTAAATTCAAGCACAGGTCAGGTTTCTACGGCGAGTTCTATGCGATATGGGATAACAGCAACAATCAGGACCACCATCACAGGGGTTCTCGGAGATACACTTGACCTCGATACGGAGGTTGAGTCGCCTGAGAAACTCACTACCGTGCCTATCGCGCAGAATATTAAAGTACCTAAGGGCGGAAAGTCCTCTGTCGAGTGGTACATAATGAACGGAGACAAAAATAGCTCCGCATTTTTTGACAACGTATTCTATACACAGTAACTGGTGATATTTTGGAAGAAAAGACAAAAAAAGTATTTACAGTTATTAGAGTGCTTAAAAATGTAGTACTCTCGCTCCTTGTTGCGGCGTTGGCCGGGCTAATAGTCGTGACAATGGTTACGAGACTCACGGGAGGTACGCCTTCCGTGTTCGGTTACTCCGTTTTTCGCGTAAGCTCCGGCAGTATGACGCCGCAGCTTGAAATAGGCGATGTAATTTTAAACAAACAATGTGACCCAATGACGATAGAAAAAGGAGACGTCGTAACTTATAACGGTACAGAGGGTTCCTTGAGCGGAAAAACCGTCACACATAGGGTTACTAAACCTCCGTATAAGCAGAACGGAGAGTATTATATAGAGACCAAGGGTGATGCTAATCCGAGTGCGGATCCGCCTGTAAATGTGTCGCAGGTCAGCGGTATTATGATTTCAAAGGTAGATATACTTAGTATACTCTACAGCTTCTTTATAACGCCGTGGGGTCTGATTACGATTGTTTTGCTCATTGTTCTAGCGTTTTTTAATGAAATAGTCATTTTTGTGAAAACGCTTTTGGGATATAAAGAGGACAAAAAGGAAAGCGTTCAGGACATAATCGAACGCTATCAGAAAGAAAGCAAAACGGATTCCGAGAAGGACGAATAAAAAGAGCACAGAGCCCCGCAATTTTCTGAAGGGAGGAGTCAAAGTGAAAAAACTAATCTGTATTTTAGTTTCCGCGCTTGCGGTTGTAAGCGTGGTTCTTACGGGTTGTACAGGTACTTACGACAAAACACCTGACCAATTCAGTAAAATCACTTGGACCACTTCAGACTATAGCCTCAGGTTTGCTCCCGATAATGACTGTAAAGGCAGATATACCTTTGACGGGAAACCATACGACATTCGACTGGAATTCGGTCCTACGCGTGTTACGGCGTACGATGCCGATGATGCGGATAAGGTTTTCTTCCAAGCGAGTTGGACGTATGAGGAAGAGGACTATCTCTATATCTATGACATCAAATTCAATACCAACGATTATAAATTGTTGAAAGAAAATTTTGTAGAGTTTCTCCGACTGTATCAGGATAAAAAGAACTAAGAGAGGCTGTCCGATACGGACAGCCTTTTTAATATTGCCGTTGTTTATTCCGTATTAGCTTGCTAAGTGCAAAATGATACGGGTATATGAAGCCCGAAGCATACTCGAAACCTTTTCAGTCAGTAAAACAAAATTAGCAGAATTGACTAACAGAAATAAAAATAAAGAAAAAATAGATAAAAAACGGCAAAAATTTTTGTCAGAAAGCTCAAAAATGGAAGAACACAATTAGACAATTTACCGAAAATTCAAAATGTTGCACAAAATGTAAAAACAATATTGTTGATAGAAATTTTTTATGATAAAATTGAATTGTATAACTATGGGTAGGTGCGCCCTTTACCGCGGTCAGACGGTTGCATACCTGCAGAAATTCGGAATTGATTGAATTTTTTTAAGAATAAAAAGGTCAGATTTATCGTTTTATCTCTCAGCAATAAATTATCAATTACCAATTCTCAATTTGAATTTGTCCCGCAAATCCAAAACGGAGGGAAAAGTATGAAAACACAAATTAAACGAATGTCAAAATCCGCGTTAGCCGTTATCCTGACGATATGTATGTTCATATCCTGTATGATGGTTGGAACCATCGACGCCAACGCCTACAGTATTGGTAGTAATATAAAAGTTTATTTTATTAATACTAGAGCATGGTCTAATGTATATATGCATTTATGGGGTAATAATTGGAGTCATTACGAAAGAATGGATCTAATATCTAATACTGGCATCTACTATAAATCATTTAATGGATACGATTATAATGGGTTTAATTTTACGGCTGATGGTTATGATAATGGTTCAAATGGTACGACCAGTGGACTTTATGAAGACATTAAGTCTAACAAAGTTTATTGGCCAGATGCGGGGACATCTACCGATTTTAACAAGATGCTCGGTAATGCAAATGTTGTTTCGATGATTGACAATAGTGGTTCAGGCACGTACACACAGACAAGTAGTTCAAATTGTGTTGCTAAAGTCAGCGGTTATAAGATTAATAGTGGTTCTACGACGACAACAGCTATCACTGCCAGCACAGGGGTTTCCTCTTCTGCGTCAATTAAGCCTGTGTATGCTTCTAATGTAACCTATAATTTTACTGCTTCGGGCGACTATGTGTTTAAGGGATATTATACACTTGCCAGTGGTACCGCTTCATCAAGTCTTCCTTCAAATGTTAATACAGCAACAACATACACTACTCAATCGTTGGGCTATGATGGCAATGCGAATTTACCTACCGTATATGCATATTTCCAGAAGAAAGAAACGAACTATTATGTAGCAGGCGGCACAGCGCCTATCGGAACATCAACATCTTCTTCTAGCTGGGGGAGGCAGTTAATGACATCCTCCGGCACCACCTATTATAGAACATATACTAAAGTGCCTGCGGGTACATATGATTTTAAAATTACCAATAGTAGTAGTGAGAGTGATAATACTAATAAGGAATGGTATGGCGGTTCAAATCTAGATACTGACAAAGTTCAAAAAGGAACAGGATGGGAATTATCTAATGCGGGAGGCAGCGATAATAATGCTCACTTAGAGTTATCTTCCTCTGATTTTAGTGACTATAATGTTACAATTTATTTAACCTCCAATAAAAAAATTTATGTTTCTGTTACGGGTGTTACCAAACCCAAGCATAACATTATCTACACCCCAAGTTCTGCGACGTTGGCAAGCGATCATTTCAAATATAATTCGAAACAGACAAGTGCGTCAGAGGGCGATACCGTAACTTTCTCTATTCAAACAGATACCGATTACGAGCCCTCCGTTACAAAGGATGGCTCAGTGCTCGATTATTCCCAAAAGAGCGGCAACACATATACTTATACTTTCAAGATGGGAAAGTCCGACGTTAATATTAACGTTGAGGCTAAAAGAGCCGCCGAAATGAAAGATATAAATTACTATGTTGATATGCACGGTAACAATGTAACTTCAGGCAACGAGCCTGTTATCACTATTACCGATCAGAGCGGAAAATCAACTTTAAGCAGCAAAAAACTTACCAAGCAGACAAGCGATACCAGCGAATCTGTTTACGGCGGAACAGTTTCAACCCCGTATGTGGAGGGGAATAATTTCTACGTAAAGATAACGTGGAACGGAAACGAAAGCGGAATATTTGAAATTAAGGGCGATGATGCTGTCAGCGAAAAGGATCTCTGGTTCGAGGCAATTAACGAACAGTCAACCACTTTTGTCAAAAGAGAGTCCACCACCAAAAAAGGCGGAGTAGCGACAGGCAAAAAGAGAATTTACCTTAAAAAGCCCTACAATATGGACGAAAAAAGTAAATGGGCTGTAATCGGCTTGTACAACTGGAGAAACTCTGATAATAAAGATGAGACTGACTGGTTTCATACTAATACAATGACTAATATGGGTCAGGACAGCAGCGGAAACGATTATTATTACTACGATATGCCGAGTGAGAGCGACTATATAATTTTCCAGGGTCTTGAGAAAGAAAGTCAGGACCGTCAGGGAGTTCCGCAGACGGAGGATATTCAGCTGGGACAGAATAATTTATTTGTTCTCTCGACTGACGGAACAACTGCCAAGGCAAGCAGCAGCGGCGTGATTCCGTCCGCCTCAAAATACACAACCTCCCTGAGAATGAATAAGGGGACTACGGCTAGCATAGCCCTCACAACGGGTAACTACGTAGGAACGTCTGTTGCGTACAGCGTAAAGAGCGGATCCTCAGATTATGTTACCGTAGACAATAGCGGTAATGTTACAGCAAGAAAGAGTACGCAAAAATATACCGCAAACAACAAAAAAGCAACTATACAAATAAAAATTAAAGGCTCCTTTGATAGCTTACTAACAAAGGTAAACAAAGGGCTTGATATTGTAACTATCGAGGTCAGTGTAGAAATTTACGACTCTGCCCAAATAGACGAATTCAGCCTTATGTCTTACGGCTCTCAGGAGACCAAGGTTAAAATTAAAAATAATACCGGCGGTGAAATTGTAAGTATAGATAAAACCGTGGGAACAGGATACAAAAACGGCGCTACGTATAACAACGTGGCTATTGTCACAAGCACTGGCAGCGGAGCTTCGTGTGTATTTACAATAAAATACGCTAAGCCCGAGGACGACTACAGTAAGCTCAAAATTACTTTTGAAACGACGTCAAGACCCTTGGAATCCGGTACAGGCGAAAGATACGGTTTTAACAGCTGGCAGAAGAATGGTACAATAGAGTCCAAATATACTTCCGACGGTAAAGCGAATACGGCAGTATCTACGGAGCTTTCCAAGAGATTGACCGTCACTCCGAATATGGCTGCGGACGGCTCAACCCTCGAGGCGGAATATGTAAGATACTCGTACACGGATTTGCACATCACATATAATTATTATGAGTATCAGACATACAGGGAAGAAGAGGGAGATTGGTACTATTTCTACGATCCCGAGTTTGCATGCCACGAGGACGAAAATGACCCGAATTTTGAAAAAAGTCATATTAAAAAGTCCTATGATGAAGTTGTCGAGGTTCGAGGCACTGGCAATCTGACTCAAAACCGTACTCAGATAGAGCAGCTGGTTAAAGAAAATATGACGCAGGTCAGCAATAACTATTACAACTATACTCTCAAAACGATAGGCGAAGCAAAGAAATCGGGCAGCTCAGACTATGAGGTGACGGTAACTGCCCTACTTAACCAGACGCCGAGGACATATAAAGTTACCGTCAATCCCTCCGGAACAGGTAAAAGTCCCACAGTAATTGATAAATCGGAGACCGGAGACCCTATTTACTATCAGAGTTACGTTGACATAAGCGCACAAACAGTTACCGGAACAAATCAAAATCTTGATTGGCGAGCGGTTCCTCAAGAAAAGGGTTCCGCCAATGCCGTAACAAGCAATACTCCGCTCCTCGCGCGCGGACCTAACTACCGTTTCCGTGTTACTGACAACAGCACAATCACGGTAGAACCGAACACTTCGGAGTCTGGCGAAAACCCGAAAAAGAAATCCACCGTAACTTACAGCGGAAGGGAGATAACCCACGAAGAGAGTAACGGTACAATGGTAGAAAAGCTGATCCAGAATTTTTATATTGCTCATTTCTTTAGCAAAGATATGATTAAGAAGGAAGACAAGGACGGTACCATAAAGACGATGGACGACGTCACTTTTGTCGGCGGAGGTGTTGTTTACTACTCGGTTGATAATGACGGAAAACCGCTGAAAAACACAGTCGTTGACGGCGGTTATGTAGAGAGTGACGGCTTTGCGAATGTGAGCGAGATAACGTCAGTAATTCAGACCGCAATTAATGACAATATGCCAAAGGATTACACGGGTAAAGAGAATCTCACGAAGATTGCGTACAGCACCGAAATTCCCGCGCAGGTATATAGAGACGCGCAGGGTGTGAGCACAGGTCTCGTACTGAGATATCTTCCATATGAAACCTTTGTGCAGGGAAAAGACGGCGCGGAGGATTCCTACGTAAGAAATACGAAGGCATACCGATATTCAAACGCCTTGGGCGCATATCAGTATGTTTATTCCGCAAAGGCGGAGAACAAACCGTCGAACGAAGGTAAAAATATGAGGCTCTACTCATACTATATCTATTCCTACACGGACTACGACGAGGACGACAAGGCTATGACGGTATACGACGTTGTTCTTTCCGAACAGCCTGCCGATGCCGAGACGTACTATAATGCGTCAAACAACATAAACTAAACCCTTAGAGCGGGCAGCTTTACGCTGTCCGCTCTTTTGGTGCGTAAAAACCTTTAATGCTGTCCCGAAACACATAAAGCAGTTTTTGAAAATCTTAAAGAGTGAAAATTTAAGCAAACAGAAAAGCGTGCGCCGATTAAGCGCACGCCGTTTTGTATTTCTGCTCAGTTTGCTGCTGCGCGGCAACTTATAGTGAGCAAAAGAAGCAAAGTAAGAACAATTTATCGTGAGAATTATTTACAAAAATGCGGTTTAAAAGAGAACTAAGTTAATCTTCATTCAAGCGGCTCCGAAAACTCACATTCAAGCTCAAACCAGAACGTCGAGCCCGACCCAAGCTTGCTTTTTACACCGTATTTTGCTCCGTGAAGGTCAAGTATGTTTTTTACTATAGACAAACCGAGCCCTGTGCCGATAACGCCGCGCTTGTGCTCTCTGTCGACCTTGTAATATCTGTCCCAGATGTATTCGAGTTTTTCGGGGTCAATTCCATCGCCGTGGTCGGTCACCTCAATGCGGACGCGCTTATCGTTTGTTTTTTGAGTGACAACGACAGTCTTGTCGTCGCCGCAGTGGTTAATGGCGTTGTTAATGAAGTTGTATACAACCTGCCCGATTTTCACGCGGTCAGCGCTCACATAAGCGTTCTTATCGGCGATAAACTGTATATCGTAGCCTTCTTGCTCCCGAAGCTTAGTGTAACGTTTGAAAATATCGCGGATTTCATCCGTAAGGCTGAAGTCCTCGCGCTCAATTTCAATCGCGCCCGTCTGCATTTTCGAGAGGTCGAGCATATCATTTACGAGACTGGTCAGTCGGTTGGCTTCGTCTATTATAACCTGAATATTTTCGGGGGTGTTCTCGCCCGGAAGGTCGCGTATAACTTCGCCGTAACCTGTAATCATTGTGAGAGGGGTGCGAAGGTCGTGTGAGATGTTCGCTATCAGCTCGCGACGGAGATTTTCTGCTTTTTGCAGCTCGCGTCGTGTTACGTTGAGCGTGTCGGATAGCTCCTGCGCCTCGCGGTAGCCGCTGCTCTTGAACTCAACATCGTAATTCTGGAGGGCAAGCTCCTTAACACCCGAATTAATCTCGGCCAGCGGTCTTGAAATTCTGCGCGAGACGATACAGGCGAGGACAACCGCAAACACAGTGAATATAATGCTTACGATCAAAAGCTGGACTCTCAAGGTACTCGTGACCGAGCTCACGGGTGTGACCAGAGCAGTGATAAGAACGAAACACTCGGTGTCGTCGTCGATGTCGATTATTTCGGCATATATCATATTTTGAGTGTGTCCGTAATGATTATTAAGGCTGAATTTTTCAATATCGCTGTCAAAGGTGAAGTGTCTGTCGTCGTTTTGCGTAAGGTCGCCGTTAAACAGAACGTCAAAGCCGAGATTTTCGTCTGATGATATTGAAGTATATTTAGAGCCGTGTTCGCGCGCCAGCCTATAGTAGGCGTACACGTTGCTCATATTTATCTCACGAAGTCCGAGCGGATTGTTAAATTCGCTCGAGTATTTTTTAGTAAGTATTGCGTTCGAGGAGTCATAAACATAAACGCTCATCTCGTTCTGTCGGGATATATTGCTGATTGCGTCTGAGGCGGTAAGGCTTCCGTCCTTTATGCTTCTTGTAATCTCGGAGGCATAACTGCTGATCTGGTGCTGCTTAATGAGCGTGTAGCAGGTGTCTAGAAACACCGTCTGAAAAATCCACAGAAAGCAGAGCATAATTGCCGAAAAGCCGATGAAATAAATACTCAGCTTGTATCTAAGCGAAAGCTGCCGCCAGAGTTTTAGCTTAGTTTGCTTCAAAACGGTAACCTACCCCCCGAAGTGTGACTATGCATTTACTGTAGTTACCGAGCGACTTTCTTAAAAGCTTGATGTGTGTGTCGAGAGTGCGCTCGTCGCCGTAGAAGTCGTAGCCCCACACCTCGGAAATGAGCTTTTCGCGGGTTAGGGCAATGTCCTTGTTTTTAACCATATAAAAGAATAGCTCGTACTCTTTCGGAGTCATCTCGACGCGGTTGTCATCAATGGTCACGATTCGCGAGGAGAAGTCGACCGACAGTCCCTTGTAGCTGAACACTTCTTTGCTTATTTCATTCTTTCCTCCCGAGCGTTTGATGACCGCGTTCACGCGCATCATCAGTTCTTTAGGGGAGAAGGGCTTTACTACATAGTCGTCCGAACCAAGCTCAAAGCCGTGAATTTTATCGTACTCCTCGCCGCGCGCCGAGAGCATAATTACCGGAGTATCCGAGAATTTTCTTATCTCGCGGCAGGCGGAAAATCCGTCCAGCTCGGGCATCATAACGTCCATAATAATGAGGTCGTATTTATTCTTTCGGCAGATTTTAATAGCCTCCATACCGTCCGCCGCTTCCTCGACAGTATGACCCTCAAACTCCGCGTACTTGCGGATAAGCTGTCTGATTCTGAATTCGTCGTCAACTACTAATAATTTGCTCATATTGACCTCCTCTGACTTTGTAGTTACATTTTACGCTCGTTATGTGACGGTTTTATGTTGTGGGAGCGAAAATCGGTTGATTAAATAATACCATATACTCGCGAAAAATTAAAGATAATATTGATTTGTAACGACATTTATTTTATAATTGTTACGTATTTAAATTTTAAAATGGGAGAAAGATATGGAAATCAGAAGGATTGACGCTTCAGCCGTTACCGAAACGGTAAGAAAACTGTTTATGGACTGTAACTACTTTATAGGCGACGACGTTATGGGCGCGCTGAAAACCGCGCGGGAAAGAGAGAAAAGTCCCGTGGGGAAGAGCGTACTCGACCAGATAATCGAAAACGACGAAATTGCGGCGAACGAGCGGATTCCGCTCTGCCAGGATACAGGAATGGCAATACTTTTCGTCGAGTACGGGGATAAAGTTGTGATAGAAAACGGCAGCTTTGAGGACGCCGTTCAACAAGGCGTGAGACTAGCCTATGACGAGGGTTACCTAAGGAAAAGCGTTGTGAGCGACCCCGTTTTTGACCGTGTAAACACGAAGGATAACACACCGGCGATTATTCACACAAAAATTGTTTCAGGGGATAAAATTAAGATTACCGCGGGCGGCAAGGGCTTCGGCAGCGAGAATATGTCCGCGATAAAGATGTTGACCCCGTCATACGGAGTTGAGGGCGTAAAGGATTTTATCCTTGATACGGTGCGCGCGGCAGGTCCGAATCCGTGTCCGCCTATCGTGGTCGGCGTAGGAATCGGCGGCACGTTCGAGCGTTGCGCTCAGCTCGCCAAGAAAGCGACCTTCCGCAGTATCGACAGCGAAAATCCAGACCCGAGATATGCCGAAATGGAACGTGAGCTGCTCGAAAAAATCAATAAAATGGGCTTTGGACCCGCAGGTCTCGGCGGCACGACAACCGCTATCGGAGTGAATATAGAGACCTCTCCGACTCATATCGCGGGTATGCCTGTCGCGGTCAATATCTGCTGTCACGCGGCTCGCCATAAGAGTGCAGAGATATGAAATGAGGTTATAGTGTAAAATCACTCTATAACAATTTATATTATCCGCTCAGCTTGCCGCAGGCGGCAAGCGATGGCTGAACTTCCATATACGACTTATCCGCCCACAGTAAGGACGTAGGAATTTTCAACCGGGATTTTTAGTGGGCGGAAAGGCTAAGGAAACACCTATGAAAAAAATTACACTTCCGCTTACGGACGAACAGATAAGCACTCTCAAAGCAGGCGACAGCGTTCTGCTTTCGGGTTCGATGATAACAGGACGTGACGCGGCTCACAAGCGGCTCTTTGAGCTCGCGGAGAGGGGCGAGGCTCTGCCCGTGGATATAAAAGGCGAGACAATTTATTACGTCGGACCGGCACCGGCAAAGCCCGGCTACGCCGTAGGTCCCGCAGGTCCGACATCAAGCTACAGAATGGACAAGTACGCTCCCACTCTTCTCGATATGGGGCTAAAGGGAATGGTCGGCAAGGGTGCGCGTAATCAGGACGTAATCGACGCAATCGTGCGCAATCACGCCGTATATTTCGCCGCAATCGGGGGCGCGGCGGCTTTAATCGCGAAGAGCATAAAGAAAAACGAGCCTATCTGTTACGAGGACCTCGGTACTGAAGCGGTACGCCGCTATGAGGTGGAGAATTTCCCGTGCATAGTGGTAATCGATAGTGAGGGTAACAACATTTACGAAACCGAGCCGAAAAAATACCGCGAGGAGTAAGATATGGACGTGACGGTACGAAAATATACTACCGAGGATATACCAAGAATGATAGAAATATGGAACGAGGTTGTCGGGGACGGCGAGGCGTTCCCACAGACAGAGTGTCTTAATTTTGAGAGCGGCGCGGAGTTTTTCTCCTCTCAGTCCCACTGCGGTGTAGCCGAAGATGAAAGCGGAGAGCTGCTCGGACTTTACATTCTGCACCCGAATAACGTCGGTCGGTGCGGTCATATCTGTAACGCGAGCTATGCGGTAGATTCGAGGGCAAGGGGTAATCATATCGGAGAGGCTCTTGTTCGCGACTCGATTGAACAGGGCAGAGCGAACGGATTCCGTATTCTCCAGTTTAACGCGGTCGTCCGCTCGAATAAAGCTGCCCGAAAGCTCTACGAAAAGCTCGGATTTACTCCTCTAGGAGTGATACCGAACGGCTTTTTAGACAAAAGCGGAGAATATGTGGATATAGTTCCGTACTATATCGAGTTTTAATAGGAGCGAAATCAAAAAGGTTGGCGTAATGCCAACCTTTTTATCTGTATCAGTAAATTATTTATTAATTGCGAACCGGACATTGTGAATTGGGTATCAAGCATTACACCCTATGCAGTCCGTTTTCGTCGTACATTAAAATACAGTTTGTCGTGCAATTTGCGGCGCATTCTCCGCATCCCGTGCATTTTTCGGGGTCTATAACCGCGACGTTGTCAATCACGTTTATTGCTCCGCCGGGACATACCTTTACGCACTTGCGGCAGCCGATACATCCGTTTGAGCAGACCTTGCGAGTAACCGCGCCCTTATCCCTGCTGCTGCAGCTCACGACCGCCTGAGCCTTATCTGCTATTATCATAGAGATAAGACCGTTAGGACACGTTTTAGCGCACATTCCGCAGCCGATACAACGGCTTTGGTTTATGTGGGCTATTCCGTTTTCAATGCAGATAGCGTCCTTGGGACACACCTTCTGACAGTCGCCCATTCCGAGACAGCCGTATGTACACTCGCCTTTTCCGCCGAAAAGGAGATTTGCCGCTCTGCAGCTTTCCATTCCACGGTAGTCTACTCTGTCCTTGGTATGTTCGCAGTCGCCGCAGCAGTGTATAACGGCGATCTGCTTTTTAACCTCGGAAAACTCCACTCCGAGCGCTTCGCTTAGCTGTTTTGCGACAGCCTCAGCGCCGGGTATGCACAGGTTCGTGGGCACACTGTCGTTCTCCACAAGAGCCTTGGCGTATCCGTCGCAGCCTGCATAGCCGCACGCGCCGCAGTTAGCACCGGGGAGACACTCGCGCACGGCGGGAAATCTCTCGTCCTCCTTGACTTCCATAATTTTTGATGCAACGACGAGCACAGCCGCGCATATAATTCCGATAATAACAACGGGGATAACCGCTGTAAGAATTTCCGTCATATTACAGCACCTCCGTTAAGCAAACAGGTTTTCGATAACACCGCCGAAGCCCATAAAGGAAAGGGAGGTAATCGACGCCGCTATGAGGGTAATGGGAAGTCCCTGAAAATTCTTAGGAATATCCGCGCCCTCGAGCTTTGAGCGCACGCCCGAGAACATTACCATAGCGAGGAAGAATCCGAGTCCGCTTCCGAGTGAGTTTACCATAGCCTCGGCGAAGGTGTAGCCCTCGTCAATGTTGAGAATTGTTACGCCGAGCACAGCGCAGTTCGTGGTGATAAGCGGAAGATATACGCCGAGCGACTTGTGCAAGGCGGGTATGTAACGCTTTAAGACGATTTCAACGAGCTGTACCAGAGCCGCGATAACGAGGATAAACACGATAGTCTGTAGATATCCTAGTCCGTTCGGGTTGAGCAGATACATCTGTATCGGCCAAGTCGCGGCTGTAGCCATAAGCATTACGAATATAACCGCAAGGCTCATTCCCGTGGCGGAGTCGAGTTTTTTTGAAACGCCGAGGAACGGACAAATTCCGAGAAAACGCGACAGAACGTAGTTGTTTATAAATACAGCCGAGAGGAGAATAATGATAAACTTAGTCATTGTTTTCCTCCTTTGCGCAGTTGTTGCCGTGGCACAATGCAGCGGACGGACAGCCGGCGCATCCAAATTCCTTCTTCTTCGGCTTTTCCTTGCCAAACTTATTAACCGCCGCTATGAGCAGTCCGAACACGAAGAAACCGCCGGGAGCCATAGTGAGGATAGAAATATTATTTTGTGCGAGTACGGGTATCTCAACGCCGAGGAATGTGCCGCTTCCGAACACCTCGCGGATAGCAGCCATAAGGAAGAGAGCAAGGGTAAAGCCTGCGCCCATTCCGAGCGCGTCAACGGCGGAATCTATAACACCGTTTTTGTTCGCGAACATCTCGGCTCTGCCGAGGATAATGCAGTTTACCACTATTAAAGGCAGGTAAATTCCGAGAGATTTGTCCAGCGCGGGAGCGAAAGCCTTAACGAGCATCTGTACCATTGTAACAAAGCCTGCGATAAGAACGATGTAGCACGGGATACGAACCTTGTCGGGGATAACCCTGCGGAGGGCGGAGATTACGATATTGGAGCAAAGCAGAACGACCGTAGCCGCTACGCCCATACCGAGCGCGCTCTCAACTCCCGTTGATGTCGCAAGAGTGGGACAGGTTCCTAAGATAAGCACTAAAACGGGATTTTCCCTGATTAAACCCTTTGAGAAGTTTTGCAGTTTGGTCACTTACTTCGCCTCCTTTACCATAGCATACGCGTCAAACGCGCTTTGAATTGCCTTTTTATATGCGGTCGATGAAATCGTCGCGCCGCTTATCGCGTCAACCTTGTCGAGAGTGTCCGCGGTTTTTCCGACGTACTGACTTCTATACGGCTCGTCTGCCGTTTTTGAGCCCAGTCCGCTTGTTTCCGAGTGGGAGAGGGTTTTGCTCTTTTCGATAGAACCGTCCGACTTAATTCCGCATATAAGCTTCATATCGCCGCCGTAGCCCTTTACGCTGAGCATAAAAACATATCCTGCGCCGTTGGAAGCCTTATAGACCTCTGTTACCTCCTCGGGAAGATTTTTTACGTCCATAAGCGTAAAGCTGTCCGCCTCGCTGAGCACCTCGGCTCTCGCCTCTGCGGCGGCTTTTTCATCAGCCGCTTTAATTATCGGAGAGGTGACGAGGTTTATGTAAGCGAGCATAGCCGTGACAACGAGACAGATGCACGTAAGCACAGCAATCGGAGAGACTATTTCCTTTACGTTCCTCTTCATTTCCCTGCACCTCCCGTGAGCGGCTTGTGGCGCGTGAGCTTTGATATATACGGCGTGAGTATGTTCATCAGGAGAATCGAGAACGATACGCCCTCGGGGAAGTTACCCCAGAAACGGATAAGCACTGTGATAAGTCCGCAGCCTATGCCGAATATGATTTTTCCGAGCTTTGTGGGAGGAGTGGAGGAGTAGTCGGTAGCCATAAAGAATGCGCCGATTATAAGTCCGCCGCCCATAAGCTGATAGAGGACGTCTTTTCCGCAGATTAGCGACATAATCGCTACCGTACCGATGAACGCCGCGGGCGTATGCCACGATATTACGCGCCTTATAAGCAGGTACGCGCCGCCGATAAGCAGAGCAAGTACGCAGGTCTCGCCGAGACAGCCGCCTCTCCAGCCGAGGAACATATTAAAATACGACGGCAGAGCGCTCGTCTCGCCCTTGGAAATAAGAGAGAGCGGCGTTGCGGATGAAACCGCGTCGGGGAAGGTCCACGTCGTCATCGTTCCCGAAAACGCCGTCATCATAATTATACGCGCCGTGATAGCGGGGTTTGCGAAGTTCTGACCTATACCGCCGAACAGCTGTTTTACCACAACTATTGCGACGATACTGCCGAAAGCCGCCTGCCAAAGAGGAATAGATACGGGGAGATTGAACGCGAGGAGCATACCCGTTACGACCGCCGAAAGGTCGGATATTGTGTTTTCTTTCTTGCAGGCTTTCTCAAAAAGCCACTCCGAAAGAACGCACACAGCAACGCACACACCGATTACGAGCAGTGCTCTGAAGCCGAAGATGATTACAGACGCAATCGCGGCGGGAACAAGCGCGAGAACAACGTCCAGCATAATGCGCTGCGTTGAGTTTTTGTTGTATATATGAGGTGAGACAGAGGAGATTAACTTCATCATTTTGCCTCCTTGTTTTTCGAGAGGTAATCGCGCAGCTTAGCTTTAGCGAGCTTGTTCGTCTGTATGAGCGGACGTTTCGCCGGACATACGTAGGAGCAGCAGCCGCATTCCATACAGAGGTCAACGTTCAAAGCCCTGAGCTGTTCCGGGTCGTCGGTTTTGTAAGCGAGAGAAATCGCGCGCGGGTCGAGCCGCAGCGGACAGTGGTTAATACACATACCGCATCCTATGCACTGGGTGGTTTTTGGCGGAACGGCGTCCTTTTCGTTCATAGCGATAATCGCGTTCGTCATTTTTAACACGGGAGTGTCGAGTGAGGGGACGGCTATGCCCATCATAGGACCTCCGTAAATGACCTTTGCAGGCTCGCCCTTTGTGCCGCCTGCGCCATCGAGCAGGTCCTCTATAGATGTGCCTATCGGCGCGATAACGTTCTTTGGCTCTTTTACAGCCGAGCCGTCAACCGTGATACACTTTTCAACGAGCGGCATACCCGTCTCAAGGTACTCTGCGATGAACGCGAGAGTCGTGACGTTTATAACGATTACTCCCACGTCGAGCGGAAGTCCGCCCTTAGGAATAATTTTTTTGGTAGTATTGTATACGAGAACTTTCTCGCCGCCCTGCGGATAAATCGCAGGCAAAACGTGCACCTCGACGCCGTCCGTCTGTTCGGACAGCTCCTTCATACGTTTAATCGCCGCCTGCTTGTTGTTTTCTATGCCGATTATAAAACGCTTTGCGCCAAGATATTTTTTGAGCGCTCCGATACCCTTGAATATGTACTCCGATTTGTCGAGCATTGTGCGCGTGTCCGAGGTTATATACGGCTCGCACTCTGCGGCGTTTATAATTACAGCTTCGATTTTCGACAGGTCGTCGACTCCTAGCTTCACGAAGGTCGGAAATCCCGCTCCTCCGAGGCCGACAACGCCGCTCTTCTTTACGGCTTTTACAAAGCTGTCAAAGTCGCTCACATACGGAGGAGCAAGCTCCTCGAACGGAGTCTGCAAACCGTCCGTCTTTATCGTGACCGCAGGAACCGCTGAGCCCGTGGAAATAATTATATCGTCAATTTTCTGTACCGTACCCGAAACGCTCGAGTGTATGGGAGAGGAAATAAATCCGTCCTGTTCGGCGATG
The DNA here is from genome assembly GCA_947625485.1 of uncultured Clostridia bacterium. Taxonomy (GTDB): domain Bacteria; phylum Bacillota; class Clostridia; order Oscillospirales; family Acutalibacteraceae; genus Ruminococcoides. Next base: position 47,730 of record CANQOP010000010.1, read on the forward strand.
AGCTGACCGACCTTTACCTCGTCGCCGCGCTTAACGGCGACCGACGCGGGCTTGCCTATGTGCATTGACATAGGTATAGTCACCGTCTCGGGCACGGGAATCCAAACAGGCGCCATTTCGGCGGTGTTCTTCCTGTGCGGGACGTGAATACCGTGTAATCTCATAATGTTCATAGCCTTTCCGCCCACGAATAATAGTAAAATCCCAGAATATTCACGACCTTACCGTGGGCGGATAAGGCGTAAATGAAAATTCAGACGCCCCTCATCGCCGCTTGAGGCGAACTGAGAGAGCAAAATAATCAAATGACCTTTAATTTATAAGTCAGTATAAAATACCGCATATTACCCCAAATTAACTCCATTATAGTATAGCACAAAACCTCATTATATCCAATATGTAATTGTTAGAAATTTAACGAATTTACACGAATTTTTTGTATTAGCCGCGAAAAAAGTCCGCGTGTTTGTTGGAACAGACCATATCTATACTATCAATATGAATAAAACCGCGTTTAATATGAAAAAACTGATTCCGCAAAAGCGAAATCAGTTCATTTCATCAATATGTTTAAAACAGCGATAACTGCTCGTGTTTTTCGGAAAAGCGGTAAAAATTATCAAGGCAGCGGTCTTTGTTGCTTTCTATACCGTTTCAATATGAATTTTAACGTTTGTCAACTGTAAAAGTAGTTTCAATGTAGTAATCCTTCGCGTCCTTTTCCTTAAACTTAGGCTCGTAATCTCCGCTCTCTCCGAGCGTCACCCATTCCACAGGGTCATAAACCGTAATATACACACGTATTTTGTACTTCCCCGGCGTCAGATATTGTTCCTCATCCAAAAAATTAGCCTCAAAATGCCACTTTTCAGTGTTGTTATTCTCGAACGGAGAAATTAATTGCAATATATCATCGACAAAGATAGTGGTTTTTACTTCATCCCAATCGTTTCCGTTTTGTCTATATAGATTGTATTCATGTTTATTAGAAACAGCACAATCTTTCGTGTTGTTAGTAATTATCGCTGCATACTTGCCGTCGTTGTCCTTTTTAACCGTCATATCCACATCGTATGCGCCTTTGACGGATTTAACCTCAGCCTTATCGTTGGATGAGGGTTCAGACGACGAACAAGCTGTCAGCAGACAGCAAAGAATAACCAAAAACAAAGAAAATATTTTTTTCCGAAACATTTAATACACCTCCTGTATATACCAATACTTTCATAACACGTCATTTACTGTGTCGTTTTCGTTAATTCATTATTCGGTGTTCTTGCTATAAGTCCAACGCTTTCTCCCCGGAGGCACGATATTGCGCCTTATTAATACCACTGTTGCTTTATTGTAACACGATGAACAAAATATTACAATTGTATAGAATACAGAAATTAACTGCATTCAATTGTGCGATATATACTAAAATTTGTTCACAAATTTGTGAACACTTTATTTAAATTTGCTATAGTTACGAAAAAGTCGAAAAAAAGCCGCCTTTCGGCGGCTCTTATCAAGCGTTATAAGAATAGTTAGGCGCTTCCTTTGTAATCTGAATGTCGTGCGGGTGACTTTCGCGCAGAGATGAAGCGGAAATCTGTACGAAACGAGCTTTTTGGTGAAGCTCTTCAATAGTTGCACAGCCCGTGTAGCCCATTCCTGCTCTGAGACCGCCCATCATTTGGTAGATAGTGTCGCCTAAAAGGCCTTTATAGGGTACTCTGCCCTCAACGCCCTCGGGAACAAACTTCTTGTTAGCAGACTGGAAGTAGCGGTCCGAACTGCCTTGACCCATAGCTCCGAGCGAGCCCATTCCGCGGTAGGTCTTGAACTGTCTGCCCTGGAAAATTTCGTTGTCTCCGGGACTCTCCTCACAGCCTGCCACGAGTGAGCCGACCATACATACGTTTCCGCCTGCCGCGAGAGCCTTTACGATGTCTCCGCTGTACTTGATACCGCCGTCGGCTATTACGGGTATGCCGTACTTAGCGGCGGCGCAGGCGGCGTCATAGATAGCTGTAATCTGCGGTACGCCGATACCCGCGACGATTCTCGTCGTGCAGATTGAGCCCGGGCCGATTCCCACCTTAACGGCGTCTGCTCCTGCGTCGATGAGCGCCTCAGCCGCCTCGGCAGTGGCGATGTTGCCCGCGATAAGCTGGAGGTCGGGGTACGCCTTTTTAACCTTTCTTACGGAGTTAATTATGTTAATATTGTGACCGTGCGCGGAATCCAGACAGCAAACGTCCACTCCCGCCTCAACAAGAGCCGCAACTCTGTCGAGAACGTCGGCAGTGCCGCCGATTGCCGCGCCGCAGAGGAGGCGGCCTTTTTCATCGCGCGCCGAGTTCGGGTACTGAACGGATTTCTCGATGTCTTTTATCGTGATAAGACCTTTGAGGTTGCCGTCTTTGTCGGTAATAGGGAGCTTTTCGATTCTGTGTTCGCGCAGAATATCCTGAGCCTGCCCGAGAGTCGTACCCACGGGGGCGGTAACGAGGTCTTCCTTGGTCATAACCTCGCTTATTTTAACGCCGAAATGCTCAGGCTTCATAAAACGCATATCTCGGTTGGTAATTATGCCGACTAGCTTTCCGTTCTCGCAGATAGGCACGCCGCTGATTTTGTACTTAGCCATAAGCTTGTCTGCGTCTCCGACTGTGCTGTCGGGAGAGAGAAAGAACGGATTGGCGATAACACCGTTTTCCGAACGCTTAACGCGGTCGACCATATCCGACTGAGCCTCAATACTCATATTTTTGTGGATAATTCCGATGCCTCCCTCGCGCGCGATAGCGATAGCCATATCGGTCTCCGTAACCGTGTCCATAGCCGCGGTCATAATAGGAGTGTTGAGGTGGATTTTCTTCGTGAGGTAAGTATCAACGCTTACGTTTCTCGGCTCAACATCGGATTCGCCGGGGATAAGGAGAACGTCGTCGAACGTGATGCCATGCTTGCCGAATTTCTCATCAAAGTTACTGTTTAACATCTTGCCATCTCCTTTTTTTCGATTTGTTTGTATTATTATAATTATCCTTTATTATACCAAAATAACCATAAACCTGCAAGAAGAAATTTCAGTAAAAAAAATGATTTTTTTATATATATTGACAACTTCGATTTATCACGATAAAATCTATATTGCAATTAAATTACAAAGACCGTAACAGGAGGAAAAATAAATGAAGAAAACCGTCTCATTATTGCTTTCATTTCTGATAATGATTTCTGCCGCCGCTTTCGGCGGATGTAATAAAACAGAGCCGAAAAAGACCGAGCCCTCTACAGGGGCAGCAAAGTCCGGGAAGGTAAGGTCAAGCGAAAAGGAGCTCGGAAAGTACCTGAAAAAATCTACCAAGGGAGACAATCCGATTTACGGTACGTGGCAGCTCGAAAATTACAGCTATTTGAGTTTTGTTTTCCGCAACGATAATCTTGCCGAAATGGTTATGGGTACGGAGGGCGATTTCACTGCTCTCAGCATTGATGAGAAGAACAAGACTGTCACAGTCCAGTTTATTATTGGACTCAACGGAACATACAGTTACTCCGTCTCCGACGACGGTAAGATACTTTCGCTCAGGCAAGGCGGAAAAACAACTGTTCTCAAGCGCTGCGAGGACTATGATATTATTCCTGATATGCCAAAAAAACCTAAGGTCGATGATGAAATTCTCGGCTGGTGGGAGAGTGAAAACGGACTTATTTACTACTTCGGCGGCGACGGAATTATGTACTCCAATCAGATAAGTATGGAAACGGGCTACACCTACACGGCTAAGAAAGGAAAAATTAGCGCAGTTTACGAGTACGGCGGGAACGTAAAAGACGAACTCAGCTATAAGTACAAAAACGGAACACTTATTATCGACGGGAATAAGTATAAAAGAATAGATAATGTATAATTATGCTGATTTCGCACAATAAAAATAAAAGAATATAAATATATTCCGAAATATATTCAGACCGTTGGTTAAGACGTATGCCGCGCAAAGCGGACTGTCGCGGTGAATTACGATTCGCCGAACGCGACCGCTCCGTATACGGCGCTTTAGGCGCGAGGGCGCGTGCCGCGGTAACCGTTGACGGGTACGGCAACAGGCGGCAGGGCTAAATATTTTTGCCGCAAAAACCGCTCATACAGCACTCCTCGCATTTCGGCTTGCGCGCGTCGCATACTGCTCTGCCGTGAAGAACAAGGCGGTGGCAAAAGTCGTTGCTTTCCTCGGGAGGGAGCAGGTCGCGAAGAAGAAATTCGATTTTCTTCGCGTCTTTCAGCTCGTGCAGACCGAGCCTTTTCGTAAGACGGATACAGTGCGTGTCCACAACGACTGCCGGCTGACCGTAAATGTCGCCCATAACGAGATTAGCGGTCTTTCGACCGATTCCCGGCAGCTTTACCAGGTCGTCAAGATTGTCGGGAACCTTTCCGCCGAACTTTTTGACAATCATCTTTCCGAGCGCAACGAGGTCGCGGCTCTTCGTCTTGTAAAGTCCGCAGCTCTTTATGTATTGCGCGACCTCCTCCTCAGTTGCCGCAGCGAAGTCCGCCGCAGTCGGGAAACGCTCGAACAGAGCAGGCGTAACCATATTGACCCGCGCGTCGGTACATTGCGCCGCAAGTCTCGTAGCTATAAGCAGTTGTAAGGGGTCTGTATACTTGAGCGAACAGATTGCGTCGGGATATTCCTTTTTAAGCACTTCAACCGCGCTTAGGGCAATTTGTTTCTTAGTCATAATACCATTTCCTTTTAATAATTCCCATTATGTATATAATAACACAAAGTTTGCTCTTTTCAAAGACCTTGTTATATGGTAAGATTAAGAAAAATACTTTTTACGGAGGCGCGCTATGTTTAAGAACTATGTTTTTGATTTGTACGGAACGCTTATTGACCTGAATACCGACGAATGGTCGGACGGGCTCTGGGAAAAGCTCGCCATACTTTATAATTATAAGCAGGCGAACTACACCCCAAAGGAAATTCACGAAAATTACTGCAAGTATGTTGAGGAGGAAAAACAGCGCGTTCATAAACGTTTCCCTGAATACGAGGGAGTTGATATAAAAATTGAGAAGGTTTTCAGAAAGCTGTATGCGGCAAAGGGAATAAAGGCTACCGCAAAGGAAGTTGATTTTATCTGTACCGCTTTCCGCTGTTACTCGACGGTTTACATAAAGCTTTACGACGGAGTTATCGACCTCATGGAAACGTTGAAGGCTAAGGGAAAGAAGATTTATCTTCTTTCGAACGCACAGCGTAAATTTACCGAGAACGAGCTTAATATGTTCGGACTTACGAAGTACTTCGACGGTATTGTTATAAGCTCGGACGAGGAGTGCATAAAACCCGATATTCACTACTACAATACATTAATCGAGCGCTATAATCTCAACAAAAGCGAAACCATTATGATAGGAAACGACAGTATCGCCGACACCAAAGGCGCTCACGACGCGGGACTTAGCAGTCTGTATATTCACCAGAGCATAAGTCCTGTCATTGAGGACGAGCTGGTTGCCGATTTTAAGGTGCTTGACGGGGACGTATTCAAAATTAAGGAGCTAATTGTTAAATAAACTCTGATAAAATAAGGGCGGACAAGATTATAAACCTGTCCGCCTTCTTTATGTTCGGTTTTACCACTTGTATGTTTTGTTTTTGCTCTTTACCACGCTTTTGCAGTTGTATATCTCCATAGCGTGCGGCTTGCCGCTTTTCGCGTAGAGCTTGTTGTTCTTTACCGTGGTTTTGCCGAACTTATTGCCTTTGTATGCGATGACGTAAAGTCCCTGACGACCGCCCCGTATCGTGTTGCCCGAGATAATGTTCTTGTGCTTTGCGGTCGCGCTGTTATAGCCGAAGCTCGCGAGATTGAGCCCGATTGTGTAGACGGTGCTCACGCGGCTTCCCTTGGACGTAATTTTGTTATTTTTAACGGTTACGCCCGCCGCGTTGTGCAGAGCGAGCGCCTCAGACGTCGCGCCGGTTACGATACTGCCTGTAACGGTAATATTTGTGTGGTGTTTTTTTAGCCACTTGCCGCCCTCGGAGTCGGTTTTGTTCGAGCATATTCCGCGGGATCCCGTAATTTTAGAGTTCTTAACGGTAATATTTTTGCAGGTCTGCCCTTTAACGTACTTGCTTCCAAATGCTGCGCAGCTCGGCGCGGTCGCTTTTGTAGCTATATCGATTTGCAGAGCCTCCTCAAGCGAAGTGCTCTTTGTCTTGCCTTTTGCGGTGAGTGTACAGCCGTCAACAGTAACGTTTTTGCACGCTATAAGCTCGACCGCGTGACTTATGTAGTTTGTCTCGATTTTGCAGCCTATAAGCTTAATGTTGCTCGCGTGAGCAAATCGGAAGGACGAAGTGGAGCGTCTTGCTTTTGCGTTGTCCTTTATCTGCCATTTGCCGCCTTTAATTGTGACGTTTTTGAGCGAGCCGTAGTTTGTTTTGTCACAATTATGGATAATAAGAGTTTTCTGCCAGTCTGTCTGGAATATTGTAGCTCCTTTTGCTATGAGAGTGGTGTTGTTTCCGATGTAGAGCACGCGGTCTATTTTGATTTTCTTTTTCGGCAAAACGATAGTCTTTTTCTTATCGTTCGACAGCAGTTCCCACAGCGCGTTTCCGTTTGCGTGAGCGTCCTCCTGCATTTTAAAAAGTATACTTCCGTCTTTCCGATATGTGCCGAGAATACGGCGGCTTTGGGCGCTTTGTACCTCGTCGCCCGCCTTAGGCGCGGCTGCCGATACGCAGAACGGTGCGGAAGAAAAGAGCATAAGAGCAGAGAGTGCGCATATTATTATTTTATTTGTAATTTTCATATTATCCCTCCTGAGGTTTTCCTTTATATTCTAATTATACTACCTTATTTTATAAGCTACAATAGTTTATGAAATTTTCTGACATGGATAAATCTGTAAAAAAATTTACTTAGAACATCATATACTGTTGTTGACTTACCACAAAAAATATGTGATAATAATAAAAAATATATATTTTATGAGAGGTAAAACTATGAGCAACCCTTTATACAAAATAAGTTACGGACTGTATGTCCTTACAGCGCGCGAAAACGGAAAGGATAACGGCTGTATTATCAATACCGCTCAGCTTGTTACCGATACCCCAAAACGGATTTCCGTAACCGTAAATAAGACTAACCTTACTCACGATATGATAGTAAATACCGGTATTTTTAATGTAAATATCCTCACTTTGGAAACTCCCCAGAGGATTTTCGAGCATTTTGGCTACCAAAGCGGCAGGAATGTTGACAAGTTCGCAAACGCTCAGTACAACGATAATTTCTCGGAAAACGGCGTTCGCTATCTCCCTAAGTACATAAACGCTTATATAAGCGGAAAGGTTGTTCAGTCAATTGACCTTGGTACGCACACTATGTTTATAGCCGACGTGACCGAGACAAAGTCTTTTTCGGACGGCGAGAGCGTCACCTACGATTATTATCAGAAAAATATTAAGCCGCAGCCGAAGGTCGAGAGCGGCGGCAAGACAAAATGGGTGTGCAAAATCTGCGGATACATCTACGAGGGAGAGGAACTGCCCGCCGATTTCGTATGTCCCTTATGCAAACACGGAGCGGCGGACTTCGAGAAGGTCGAGGCTGAGAGCGAGGAGAGATGGAAGTGTAAGATATGCGGATATATTTATGAAGGAGAAGAGCTTCTGAAGGACTTTATATGCCCTGTATGCAAGCGCGGCGCGTCCGATTTTGAAAAGATATAAGTATACTATTATATATATTGTGAAAGCAGAGGTTTTAAGGCGGAGTATAAACAGTAAAAATTATATATAAATAGAAAGAGAGGGCCGTTCCTTAGGGAGCGGTCTTTCTTATTGAGCCGAAACCGAATGTACCCTATAAAATACCTTTCACACACGAAAAACATCTCTTGTAACCTTTAGGATTAAAATTTCGCCGATTTTGATATGAAATTGCCACTTTGGAATCGATTTTCTTACATTTTTATAATTTAAAAATAAAAAATCCTTAGTAAAAATTTAACCTAAATTATCTCAATTAGTACACTTATTTTGGACACTTCAACGTCAAAATGACCACAAAACTGCAAAAACTCCCCCTTTTTCCTAAATTCCGAAAAAGCCCGACACCTTGTAAAATTTACAGAAAAATCATATTTTAAGCCGTTTTGGAATATGTTTGTAACAACGTTGTAATAATTGTTACATTGACGTAATAGTGCTTTTCTTGCAAAATGACGAACAACTTGCAAAATATTATTCTAATAAAGAAATATAATTACTTTGTTCGACTAAAAACAAGGGTATCTATTGTGCAAATTGCACATAAAAGGTATATCCAATTTGTTTGACATTTTTCGGAAATGCACTTATAATGCGTTTACAGCAAAAAACAGGCGGAAAAATATCTGCAAGTTTTGCTGCAAATACAAATTGAATACTAAGGAGAAAATGTTATGAAGATAACAGAAAACCAGATTTCTGCTGTCAAGATTACAACATTATTATTAATCGTTGTAATTATGTGGACCTCTGTTTTTTCCGTATCTGCGCAGGCAATTTCTGACGAAAATTCAACCAATACGGAAACGCAAGTCAGCGAGAATGAGCCTCTCGTACTCCCTGACGGAGACACACTCACAACAAACACAACAGAAAACGAAATCGACGAGGTCGCTAATATTGACATAGTCGAGGGAGTTACGGTCGATATTAAAGTCGGCACAGATGATTATAAGGAATATGAAGTTCCGCAGGACACCGTTAAAGTAGCTCTCGAACACGCGAACATTGAGCTCGGCAAGCACGACACGGTAAATAAAAAGCTTACCGCTAAAGTAAAGAACAACTCTAAAATCAGAGTAAACCGCGTTCATTATAAAAACAAAATAAAAACAGAGAAAATCAAATTTAAGACTGTTAATAAGAAAACTTCTTCTCTCTATGTAGGTCAGAAGAAGGTGCAGAAGAAGGGTAAAAAAGGTACTAAAAAAGTAACTTATACCTCAAAAATCGTAAACGGAAAGGTTAAGAAAACCTTCGTTTCCAAAACTAAGGTTATAAAGAAGTCGAAGAAAAAGATTGTATTAATCGGAACAAAGCGCAAGAGCTACGCGACTTTCGCGTATAATCCGACCTCCTTTAAAACTAAATCAAAGGGCGGAGCAGGTACGATTACTGACTGTAACGGCAAGAGAATTGCTTATAAAAAGGTCATTTCGGGTCCCGCAACAGCGTACACGGCTCATTCGGGCGCGCATACATCCGTGGGAGATACGGTTCATATCGGAGGCGTTGCGGTCAACCCGAGCGTGATTCCTTACGGCTCAAAGCTCTATATTGAAAGCCCCGACGGAAGCTTTGTATACGGCTATGCCGTGGCAAACGATACCGGCGGATTTATCCACACGAGCAACACAATAGTTGACCTCTACTATCCGTCCTACAATGCCTGCGTAAACTTCGGAAGAAGAACGGTCAATGTATACGTTTTAGCTTAATCAAAAAGTACGATTTAAAAAGCAGAGGAAACAATTTTGAAGATAGCTAAAATTATTATTGCAATTGCAGTCGCGGCAATAATTTCGGGTATATCATTGATGCATGAGGGCGCTTCAGGGTTTGCAACATGCACTTGTTTTGGGATAGCCGCGGTTGCGTGTTTTGCCGGAGCGATACTCTATATAATTAAAATTAAACGAAAGAAATAATCAGTTAGTTAATCCAACGTGTTGTTTCTAAATATCAAAATCTTGAAAAAGCGCCTTTCGGGGCGCTTTTTGATTTGTATTCTCCGCGCAGTTTGTTGCTGCGCAGCAACACGCGATGAGTAAAGAAAATGTGCTTTGAACATTTTTCTTGGTTGATTTTATTTTCAAAGTGTTATATAATAGCAGGGAAAAAACCAACGGAGGTTTACCATATGAAGAAAATTATCACGGCGGCTATCGCCTTAGTTATGATCGCGGCTTTATTTTCGGGCTGTTCCGACGGACTTGCCGCTAACAGCGCTGCGACCGAGTCAGTCTCGGCGACCGAATCGGCTACCGAGGCTAAGAAAGCGGCTGATTACAGCGACACATACGAGGGTCTGCGCGACTATATGCAGGACAAGGGTTATATCAAAATTGCGGACAAGGAATCGAACGTTACCGAAATGCAGGCTAAGCTTATCGGTGCGGAGAAGGGCTATCGTTATACTATGGACAGCGTAAATATTGAGCTGTACGCGTTTAACCTCAAGAAAAACAACAAGAAGCGCGACGAGATAATTTCGAGCGTTGAAAAAAACGGCAAGTTTACCCTCTATAACAGGGAAGTAACGGCTTATCTTTCCGACAGTGGGAAGTACCTCATGGTTTATACCGACAGTGCTGTCGGTAAGGACGACACCACAAGCAACGCCTATAAAATTCAGCAGAACGCAATCAAAGCGTTCAAAGCATTTAAAGCGTAAATTAAATAATAAAAAATTTTCCACCGCACATTGATATGCACCCCAAAAGTTAGACACTTTTGGAGGTGCATATCACATTTTTGTGCGGTGGTTTTTCTGTTAATCAATTTTTGCGTTTATCTGAACGCCGCCGTTCTTGTCAAATCTTTTGCAAATTAATTTAATAGTCTCGGTTTTAACCGTTCCGTCTTTGAACTTAATTTCGGCTTTGATTTTAGTGTTTTTGAATAGATGTGAGAAAAGCGCCTTGTCCGACTTGTTAATATCAAATTTACTGTCGTCATAATCATCGGGCACCGGCTCGCCGAGCTTATAGGAAGCGTGGTTGTTCCAGTCAATTATCGCCTGTCTTGCCTCGACGCTGATGTCTTTGTCGTCTGTGGCTGCCGTCGCAATCAGACCGACCTCGGGGTTTCCGTTTGTGCTGCGCTTTTCATCATAGTCAACCTTGTAGCTTTTGTCCAGCTGCGCCCCTGAAAAGATATTATAGAACTTACAGTTTTTGCCTGTGTACTTAACGGACTTGATGTTTTCGCCCTCGCAATCAAGCGAAAGAGCGATTTCTGCGCTGTAGGAATATTCCTTAGAGCCGTCATCGTTTACCTTTTCATCGAAGGAGCCGCCCTGCTCGTCAATTTTTCCGATGTAAACGTCTGAATCGCTGTTGAGCGTAGCCGCGTTTGCTTTGATTATAAACGAATTTTTAGAGCCGCTGTTTGAGAAGATAGCTGAACCCGCGATAACCGCGACCAAACACGCCGCGATTGCGGACACTGCTTTAAAATTAAATCTCTTTTTAGTTTTTGTCATTTCGATAACCTTTCCCGATTGCTCAGCCGTTCTCGCTGCCGCAAGAGCCTTTTCAACCGAGCTTTGCTTTGCGTGAACGCTGTCAATCGCATTGTAATACTTATTCATACTGAAAACCTCCTTCTACGAGAAATTCTTTTAGTTTTTTTCGTCCGCGCCTGAGCCATGTACTTATTGTGTTCGGACTTCTGTCTAGTGTCTCGGCGATTTCGGCTATGGAAAAATTCTCGTAGTAGTAAAGATAGATTGTGTTCCTGTAGTTTTCGGGCAGTCTGAAGACTTCCTCCAGCACCTCCTCGTGCTCAGGAGAGACAAGATTAGGGTGGTCGTCAATCGGCTCGACGTTGCGCCGCCAGTACGACTTGTGCAGGTCGTGGCACTTGTTGACAGTCACTCTGATTAACCAGTGCTTAAGGTGCGTGTCGTCGCCTAAAGGCGCTTTTGATGTTACGAGCGCAACACTTACCTCCTGCAGGATGTCTTCCGCGTCGGAGTAGCTTTTGGTGTTCTGGTATGCTATGCGTATAATCATATCAGCATACTGCCGTATTGTCTTTTCAATAAGCTCCGTGTCGGAGTTTTCGGTACCGATTTTCTTAGACAACTCATAACCTCCTTTCACCACTAATACGAATAAAGCCTTCGGTTTTCGTTCACTCTCAAAAATATTTTAACACTTTTTAACAGTAATGAGAAAAAAACAACCGCTCATAAAGAGCGGTTGCCGAAAATAAACACTTATTAATCCATTGTATCAACATCTTTTGAAATTATTGCGCCTGTTTTGGCATTGATTTCATACTCATACTCGTACCAGCCTTTTACGAACTCTATCTCATATACTTCGATACCGTCCTCATTGTCGAGCTTTGCTCTGAGCATTTCTACCTGGCTTTCGTTAAAGTCTGCGTCGTTAAGAGCAACTGATATTGCTTTATCGCGGCTGATATTATTTGAGTTTGCCGGAGCTTCCTTAATTTTCTTTTCCTCTTTGGAAAGAATAGCGCCCGATTTTGCAGATATTTCGTATTCATACTTTTTGTCCGAGGTTCTGAACTCAATGTCGTAAACGCTAATTCCGTCGTCGTAATCGAGAACTGCCTTGGTAAAGGTTGCGGCAGATTCGTTAACGCCTGCGTCCTTCAGGGCGATTGCTTTAGCCTCACTCTTACTGATTGTGTTATTCCCCGGTAATGGCGCTTTCAATGCTTCGACTTTTTTATCAATAATTTTACCTGATTTAGCGTTGATTTCGTACTCGTACTCGTAGTCGCCTTTTATGAACTCTACATCATACGTTTTAATACCGTCGTCATAATCGAGCTTTGCTTTGACTATCTGTACCTGGCTTTTCTGAAAGCCTGCGTCGTCAAGTGCAATTGATATTGCTTTTTCCTGACTGATGGACGTTGAGTCTGCCACGGGTTTCTTAATTTCCTTTTCCTCTTTGGAAAGAATAGCGCCCGATTTTGCCGCTATCTCGTATTCATATTTCTTGCCTGAGGTTCTGAACTCAATATCGTAAACCTTAATTCCGTCGTCTATATCAAGAACTGCCTTGGTAAAGGTTACGTCGGATTCATTAACGCCTGCGTCTTTCAGGGCGATTGCTTTAGCCTCGCTCTTACTGATTGCGTTTTTGCCTGAAACGGGTGTTTTAATGGCTTTAACTTTTTTCTCAATGATTTTGCCTGACTTAGCGTTGAGCTCATAGTCGTACTTGTGATTGCCTTTTACGAACTCTACCTCATATACCTCGGTACCGTCGTCGTAATCGAGCTTTGCTTCGAGAATTTGTACCTGGTTTTTCTTAAATCCTGCGTCATTGAGCGCTATTGATATTGCTTTATCCTGGTTTATAGACGTATAGCTTGCCGCAGCTTTCTTGATTATTTTACTTTCCTTGGAAAAGATAGCGCCCGATTTTGCGGCTATCTCGTACTCAAATTTTTTGGCTGAGGTTTTAAATTTGATGTCGTAAATCTTTACGCCGTCGTCTCTGTCAAGAACCGCTTTAGTAAAGATTGCGGCGGATTTTTTAACGCCTGCGTCCTTCAGAGCAATTGTTTTAGCTTTGTTTTTACCGATTGCTTTTTTGCCTGATTTATTTATTTTGAATTTCTTTACTTTTCTTTCAAGGATTTTACCTGACTTAGCGTTGATTTCATAGTCGTACTCTTTTTTTGAGGTTAAAAACTCAAGGTCGTAAACCTTTATTCCGTTGTCTGTATCAAGCTTCGCCTTGGTAAATGTTGCGGCGGATTTCTTAACGCCTGCGTCCAGCAAAGCAATTGTTTTTGCTTTGTTCTTACTGATTTTCCCTGCCGCGTCTGAGGGTATAGCCGCTACTCCTGCAACAAGAATGATTCCGAGAATGATTGCGATAATGGATATCATAAGTTTTTTATCAACAGTTCTTGTCATAATAATTTCTCCTTTCTTTCTGTTGTATTTATATTCTATGCTAAAAAGATTAAAGAAAAATTAGAAAATAAATTTTTACAATAAATTTTGAAACTCTTAAATCCTGCGTTGCGCGGGAACCTTACCCACGTTCCGTTTGGCTATATCCTCAGTCATAAAAATCCGAAAAGGAAAACAACCGCTCATAAAGAGCGGTTGTCGGGAACAGAATGCTTATTATTAATCCCAAACATCAATATCTTTTGACATAATCTTGCCTGTTTTAGCGTTGATTTCGTAATCGTACTCGTACATGCCTTTAACGAACTCTACATCATAAACCTTAATGCCGTCGTCGTAATCGAGCTTTGCTCTGAGCAGTTTTACCTGGCTTTTCTTGAAGCCCGCATTTTTGAGCGCAACTGATATTGCCTTATTCTTAGTGACATTTTTCGAGCTTTTAGCAACCTTCTTGATCACCCTTTCCTCTTTGGAAAGGATAGCGCCCGATTTTGCGGCTATCTCGTACTCGTACTTTTTCTTTGAGGTTCTGAAATCAATTTCGTAAATCTTAATGCCGTCGTCGTAATCAAGAAATGCCTTAGTAAAGGTTGCGGCGGATTTCTTAACCCCTGCGTTCTTTAGGGCGATTGTTTTAGCCTTGCTCTTGCCGATTTTCTTTTTTCCCGCCGTAACAACATTGAATACTTTGACTGCTTTTTCAAGAATTTTACCCGATTTGGCTTTGATTTCGTAGTCGTACTTTTTCTTTGAGGTTACGAACTCAAGGTCGTAAACTTTTATTCCGTCTTCTATATCAAGTCTTGCCTTGAGAAAGGTTGCGGCGGATTTCTTAACGCCTGCGTCGTTTAAGGCAATTGTTTTAGCCTTGCTTTTACTGATTTTCCCTGCTGCGTTAGCGGGTATAGCCGCGGCGCCTGCAACAAAAATAAGGCTAAGAATGATTGCGATAATGGATGTAATAAGCTTTTTATCAACAGTTCTTGTCATAATAGTTTCTCCTTTCTTTCTGTTGTGTCTATATTTTATGCTATAAAGATTAAAGAAAAATTAAAAAAGAGGAATTTTTACAATAAATTTTGAACCTTTTCCAAGTTCACTTTGTGCAAAGACCTCACCTCCGTGCCATTTGGCTATATCCTCAACCATAGATAGTCCGAGACCGTTGCCCTTTGCGCTGCGCGCCGTATCGGACTGATAGAACCGGTTGAAAATTTTGCTGAGGTCGCTTTTTGAAACGCCTATGCCGTTATCCTCTACTGCCAGTACTGCGCTTTGACCCTCTCTAAACAGCTTGACGTGTGTTTTTCCGTTTTCTCTGCCGTATCGGTATGCATTTGTAACGAGGTTTACCAGGAGTCTGGACATAAGGGACATATTTCCGTTTATAAAAATTCCGTCCTCAGCGGAGCAGTCCAGCGTAATCCCTTTTTCCTTAATGAGCGCGAGGTCCTCGCATATGGATTTTACGAGCACCGAGAGGTCGAATCGTTCCCGAGTGTAGCGCTCCGAGTTGTTCTCAATTCTCGACATCTCGAGTATATCGTCGATTAAAGCTGACATTCTCGCGCCCTGCTTTTCTATTGTGCCGAGAGCTTGCCTGTATTCTTCGTCGGTCTGCGGCTCGTCGAGCGAGTATTCGCACTGCGCCATAATAACCGCCATAGGAGTTCTCAGCTCGTGCGACGCGTCCGATATGAACTGCTTTTGCAGTTCAAAGCTCTTGTTTAAGCGGGAGAGCATAGAATTGAACGTGTCTGCAAGACTTTGTATCTCGACGTCTCCCGAATTAATTGAAATTCTTTTTTCCAGGTCGTCGCAGCTCACTATCTCGCTTGTGGTTTTCGTAATTTCCTTTATCGGTCTAAGCGACCTGCGCGCAATAATATAACCGCCGAGCACCGAGACGAGCAGCAGCATCGGCAAAAGCCATATTGAGGTTGAAAACGCGGAGGACATACGAACCGCGTTCTGACCTGCCGAGACTATTCCCCTAAGAATGACCTTCTTATTATTAAAGATAGGATAAACGTCATAAACGATGTACGAGACGTTATCCGCTTTTTGCAGGGTGGGCTCGCTCTGACCCAAAGCAACAGGAAAGCCGAGGCTTTTTTCCAATATACTGTTTACGTCACTGCCCGCAAGCAGCTTTCCGTTGCTGTCGTAGACCGCGAGCCTTGCGTCATCAGGCTCAAAATCGAAGTCGTCGTCGATTTCTATGTAACCTCCGCTGAATTTTACCGTATCATCGTCATAGTCATCGGAAAGCTCTATATACTGTGCGCTCCTTTCCACAGTTGAGACAAGCTCGTTCTTTATCACAGCGTTCAGCTGAGAGCTGCTGACAGAGAATACTGTCATCAGAGCAAGCACCACAATCGCTGTTGTGACGATAGCCGACCACATTGTGATTTTAGCTTTAAAAGAGAGTTTCATCTAATAACATAACCCTTTCCGCGCACCGTCTGAATGAGGCTTTTCTCACCGTCGGTGTCGATTTTTTTTCGGAGATAACGCACATAAACGTCCACCACGTTTGTACCGCCCTCGTAGTCGAAATCCCAGATGTGGTTTTCAATCTGTTCGCGGGTGAGCACAATACCTCGGTTTAGCATAAGATATTCAAGCAGCGCAAACTCTTTCGGTGAAAGCTCGATAGCTTTTCCTCCGCGCTCCACAAGATGCTTGCCTATATCGAGAGAGAGGTTGTCAACCTTGAGAACGTTGACGGTCGTATTGTGCTTTTTTCGTGTTGCCGCCCTGACTCTTGCTAAAAATTCGTCGAAGGAGAACGGCTTGATAATGTAGTCGTCCGCACCGCTGTCGAGACCGCGTATGCGTTCGCTGACCGCGTCGCGCGCAGTGAGAAAGAGTACGGGCGTGTTGTCCCCATTGCTCCGTATATACTTGAGAACCTCGTAGCCGTCAGCCTTGGGCATCATTACGTCCAGAATAACCGCGTCATACTGCGCAACGTCGAGATAGCTTATAGCTTCCTCTCCGTCAAAACACGCGTCAACGCTGTAATTCTCTTTTCTGAGCTTCTGGACAATCAGCCTGTTAAGGTCTTTCTCGTCCTCAGCGATAAGTATGCGCATATAGAATACCTCCAACCTTAGTATAGCATAATATATATTAAAACTTCATTAAAAATCAATAAACAGAAAATCCCCCGAAAAGGGGGATCTCAGTTATTTTTTAACAGGAGTTCCGCAATGATTGCAGAAGTAGTCGTCGGGGTTAAGCTGCCTGCCGCAGTTTGAGCAGAATACAGCCTGAGACTGCGGCTCATACTGAGCAGAGGGCTGCTCGTACTGCTGAGGCTCATATGAATTATAAACCTCGGGCGAGGGGTTCTGATAAGCCGTCTGATAAACAGGCTGCTGAACAGGGGCTATAAAGTTCTGAGACATCTTCTTTATGTATGAGTCGTACTTAATCGCAAGGATACCCTCGAACAATGAGCAAGGAATACTAATTGCAAACGTGATTACGGGTAAAAATAAGAGTGTCTGGTTAATCTGAAAATAATGATTGAGTTGGGAGCTAAAAACAGAGATTAAAATAAAAGAGGATACAGCAGCCAGCAGGGAAATGCCAACAGTGATAAACTGGATAACTGCATAAGCTTTGGCTCCGTTTCTGTAAAGGTATATACCGGTTATACTCTTTTTAATTGAATTTGCAAACATAACGCGGGAGATAGAGCTTATTAAAACAACAGCAATTGTAGCCGCAAGAATGGGAACAAGGATAATTATAAACTGCGCTTGCGGTATAAACATATAAATTAAAATAATGGACATAAAAAGAACAACCGACGCGCATAATATACAATCAAAAACAAGCTGCACAATAGAAACAACTTTATACAGAATAGCGGGACAGTTGAGTCTGCGTTCGGGGTTTCTGCTGAATATGTAGAAAAGCAGAAACGCAACCGCAAAGAGAATACTTATGACAGGAATGTCAACATCAAAGCTGACGTCGCTCGACTTGAAAAAAAACCGTGAGCCTTCCATTGTTAAAATTCTGCTAATAAACTGCCTCAGCTCCGGAATAGTCGATACAAAAACTCCCCAGATAACATTCAAAAAGATTGTCGCAAACATAACTATCGATGTTGCGAGGACTATCGGCTTTCTGAAAAAACCTTTAATAATGTCTGTGTTCTGTTGATATAAATTTTCAGTCATAAAACCACTCCTTATCTATTTACATTTTATAATATGCAATTTTAAATTTCAATAGTAATGTTAAAAGTAATATGAAAAAACACTTGTTTTGATGAAAAAAAGGAGATTTCAGACATTCTTGACGTGTAATAAAAATTTTTCAAAGAAAAAAGGAAAAAGGTATTGACAATTGAAAGTGGTTGTAATATAATAACTCTTGTTCGCGAA
>CANQOP010000011.1 GCA_947625485.1 uncultured Clostridia bacterium
ACTTAACTGTAACACAGAGGTTTTCTATTCGCTACTCTTTTTTCCTTTACTGTAACACATCTATTGTAATCCTACAACCTGACCTTTTTATACGCCTTAAAATGTATTGATTTTTAAGCATAGTAATGGTATAATTAATCTGTGTAAATATTTGTAGAAAAGGGGAAAATGATGAAACCGAAGGTTACCCTATTGGCATATACTCCCGACCCTGAGCAGGTTGTCGCTATGGCGGCGAAGCTTTGCTACTCCGCGTCGGATATTGAACATATAAAGGACGGACTTGACGAGGACAGTACCTCGCGCTTTATTGATATGCTCTCGAATATAGGACACGGCAGTCCTTTCGAGCACGCGTCTTTCACTTTCGGTATCGAGGGTATCAGCCGCGCCTGCTCGCACCAGCTCGTGCGCCATAGAATAGCGTCTTACAGCCAGCAGTCTCAGCGCTATGTTGACGGCACTAAGTTTGAGTTTGTAACTCCGCCCGAGATTGAGAAAAACGAAAAGGCGTATTCCGCATACAAGAAGGTTATTGATATGCAGTCGGAGGCTTACCGAAATATACGAGACGCTCTTGTTGTCGGCTTAATAAACGAGACTTACCCCAATAAATATACAGGAACAGATGAAGAGATTATGGAGGCGTGCAAGGCTGACGATAAAAGTCAGTACAACGCTTTTGTAAAAAAGGCGAACGAAGACGCGCGTTTTGTGCTTCCAAACGCCTGTACCACGAAAATAGTGTGTACCTTTAACGCAAGAAGTCTTGAGAATTTTTTTGCCCATCGCTGCTGCAACCGCGCGCAGTGGGAAATCAGAGAGGTCGCCGAGCAGATGCTGCTCGAGTGCCTGCGCGTTGCTCCGCACATTTTCAGAAAATGCGGTCCGAGCTGTCTTTTCGGTCCGTGTCCCGAGGGGAAAATGTCGTGCGGTAAGGCTAAGGAAATGAGAGAGAAGTATGGCAGGTAAATTCATAGTGATAGAGGGTCTTGACGGCTCGGGTAAAGCGACTCAGAGCGAAATTCTCCGCAGAGTATTTGAGGAGAAAGGTGAGAAGGTCAGAAAGCTTACATTTCCGGATTACAATAACGAAAGCTCCGCTCTTGTGAAGATGTACCTTGGCGGCGAGTTTGGGGACAAGCCCTCCGATGTAAACGCATATGCGGCGGCTGCTTTCTATACTGTTGACCGTATTGCAAGCTACCTCAAATTCTGGAAAGAGGACTACGAAAACGGCGCGGTTATTATCGCCGACCGATATTCGACCTCCAATATTATCTATCAGATGTCAAAGCTGCCTGAAAACGAGTGGGACAGTTACATAGATTTTCAGGAAGATTTTGAGTATAACAAAATCAAGGTACCGAGACCCGATAAAATTATTTACTTAGATGTTGAGCCGGACGTTTCGCAGAGGCTCCTCTCGGAAAGATATTCAGGAGACGAAAGTAAAAAGGATTTGCACGAGAAAGATATCCGATTTCTGTTGGAGTGCAGAAAATCCGCGCTCTACGCCGCCGAAAAGCTCGGTTGGGAGAGAATTTCGTGCACTGAAAACGGAAAAATGCGCTCTGTCGAGTCAATTACGAACGATATTTTAAATGTAATAGGAAGATAGTGTGATAAATCGCGCTATCAGATTTGTGTTGCCGGTTCAGCTGCCGAAGGCTTTCAGGGTGATGACAGAATTTTATACACGACTTATCCGCCCACGGTAGGGTTGTGTTGATTTTGAACTTTTCTTTTGTGGGCGGAAAGGCTACGGAAATCAATTTATGATTAATTTTAAAACACCGCAGATTGAGGACTTACCCGCGTTGCGTGCGATTACGGAAAAGTACGGAACAATGGGATGCGACTTCAATCCTGTTAATATATATATATGGCGTAACAGATACAACATTAAAATTTGTGTGCGTGACGGCTTTTTATTGCTCGCGTATTTTAGAAACAATATCCCATGGGGATACAGCTTTCCAGTCGGAGACGGCGACCTTAAGGATATTATAGACGAGATTTACCTGGACGCAGCGGCTCGCGGCTGCAAAGCGCATTTCGTTATGCTTACGGAAGCTCAGAGGGAAAAACTCGTGGAGTTGACAGGCTTTGAATATACTTTTGAAGAATTAACAGGCGATGAGGACTATATCTACACTAATTATGACCTCTGCCTATTGCCGGGTAAAAAGTACCACAGCAAACGCAATCATATTTCCAAGTTTAACCGAAGCTATCCGAATTGGAAATTCACCATCATTTCAGGAAATAATAAGGCTGACGCGCTGGCTGTCGCCGAAAAATGGTGCGAGAATAACGGCTATGATATTTCTACATACGAAGAGTATGCCGCTATAAAGGAAACTCTTGATAATTATGAGGCGTTGAAAATGCACGGCGGAGTGCTTTATGTCGGCGATGCTCCGGTCGCTATGACAATCGGCTCTCGCATAGACCGAACGACGTTTGACGTTGTTTTTGAAAAGGCGCTTGTAGAATATGACGGTTCTTACGCAAAGGTCAATAACGAATTTGCAAAAACGCTTATAGGCTTTGAATTTATCAACAGAGAAGAGGATATGGGTCTTGAGTCGCTAAGAAAATCGAAGCTGTCTTACCACCCTGTCGCTGTTCTCAAGCGTTACATCGGAGTTAAAAATGATTGAAATCAGGACAGCCTCGGAGAATGATATTAATTCTATAAAAGAATTATGGAAAAGCTGCTTTGAGGATACGGACGAGGCTGTAAATTTATTCCTTAAAAGAAATTTAAAAAATGCTTATCTTGCTGTTGACGGCGAGCTGATGTCTATGCTTTTTATGCTCCCTGCTAAAATAAACGGCAGAACCGCATGCTATCTCTATGCGGCGGCTACGGCAAAGCAGTACAGAGGTCTTGGGCTAATGCACGGACTTATTCAGAGCGCTCTCGCGAATACGGGCGCGGAGTTGTGTGTTACCCTTCCCGCGAGCGACGAGCTCTACGGCTACTACAGAAAACTCGGCTTTTTCGAGCTTACCTCGAACACGGCACGCCTATCTCGCGCTGAGGTTGCCGAACTTGCAAAGCCGCACGAGGTTTCGGAGCTTGTCGTAAACGGCTACTGCGGTATCAGAAACCGGGTTTTAAGGAATAATTTCCTTTTCTGGGATAATGAGCATATTGAGCTCGCGCTTGAATACAACGCCCTCTACGGCGCAAAAATAATCAGGAGCAATTACGGCTACGCTATAGCCGAGGCGGAAGAAAACACCTGTTATGTTAAGGAGTTTATCTGTGACGATATGAACGCGCCTTTTCTGCTTACGGATTTGCTCAGCAGTGTGGACTGCGAAAGCTTCGTTTTTCATCTTTCGCCAAATCAGAAATTTATAGAAAGCAAGCCCGAAAGGTTTGCTATGGTAAAATATGTGACCAGGTACAGACCCGATTTTATTTATACGGGACTCACGCTTGACTGAAAGGAAATATGCTATGATTTACATTATGCTTGCCGACGGATTTGAAATTACCGAGGCGCTTACGACGGTCGATATTATTCGCCGTGCAAAGCTCGATATTCTTACAGTAGGAGTTTATGACAAGACTGTCACCTCGTCCTGCAACATTAAGGTGGAGGCGGACATCACCGCTGACGAGGTAGAACTCGACAAAATTGATACGGTCATTCTGCCGGGCGGTCTTGACGGAACGAACAATCTCGAGAGGTCTGAATTTGTTCAGAATGTGCTCGACTTCTGTGTGGAGAACGGAAAATTAATGTGCGCTATCTGCGCCGCTCCGTCTATCCTCGGACATAGGGGCATTCTCGACGGCAAGCGCGCTACCTGTTACCCGGGCCACGAGGTAAATCCCGAAAAGGTAAATTATACGGGCGAGCCGGCCGTTGAGTGCGGAAACGTAATTACAGGCAAGGGCGCAGGCTGTACCGTGCAGTTTGGTCTGAAAATCGCCGAGAGACTTGCCGGCGCGGAGGTTGCTCGGCACGTTAAAGAGAGTATGCAATGTCCGTAAAAAATATCAGGCAGAAAAAGAGCGAGATACGCTCGAAATATAAAAAGCTCAGGGGAAATTTATTGCCCGATAAAAAGGCGCAGTTTGATGACGCTATAACCGACAGACTCATTTCACTGCCCGAGTTTAAGAGCGCGCAGCTTGTGCTCGCCTTTGTGTCCAAGGACATAGAGGTTGATACGCGGCGCATTATAGGCGAGTCGTTAAAAAACGGGAAGAGGGTAGCCGTTCCGCGCTGTAACACTGAGAAAACGACGATAGACTACTATTTTATTACATCGTATGACGACCTCGAAAATGGCTATTACGGACTTTTAGAGCCGAATCCCGAAAAATGCGAAAAGCTTAACAGCTTCGACGGCGCGCTGTGTGTTGTTCCGGGACTTGTGTTCGACCGAGAGGGCTATCGGATAGGCTTCGGAAAGGGCTACTACGACCGTTTTATCCTTGATTTCCGAGGAGTGACGGTCGGCGTCTGCTACTCGCGCTGTATAGTGGATAAGCTTCCGCGCGGTTTTTACGACCGACCGATTGATGTTGTCGTCACGGAACGATATATTATTGATACCAGAAAAGGGTGAAAATATGGATAACATAGAAAATAATTCTTCTAAGGAAAAATCTCTGGACGAATTTCGCCGCGATAAAGTCCGCAATTTTCATATGAACATCGATCAGGACGATCTTGCCGTAGGCGACCGATACCGCGAACTCGAGAATCTTGACGTTGAGGCTTCCGAGTCGCTTAGCTCGTACTCCGACGACGATATTCGCGAGCAAATGCGGCGCGACTCCAGGTATCAGATAAAGGAGCAGAAGAAGGAGCAAAAGAAGGAGCAGAAATATATCGACAGCCAGAACACCCGACGTTTCCGCATAATATGGTGGGTTTCAGTGTTTCTTGTCGGAGCGGCTCTCGCGATTTTTATGATGTTCGGCGTGAGCGATATGCTCGCTATGAACCGCCCCGAGAACAATACCGTAAAAATCAGTATTCCCGAAAATCCTACGCTCGACGACGTGAGTACGGAGCTTAAGAGTAAGGGAGTAATCGGCGAGACCGTTTTCTTTAATCTTTATGCAACGATCACAAAAAATAAGGACTTTACTCAGGGCGACTATAATATCGCCACCAATATGGACTACGAGGCTATCATAAATTACCTGCAGTCTATGTCTAACCGCACCGACACCGTAAAGGTCACCATTACCGAGGGTATGAGTGCGGTTGAGATTGCCGACGCGCTTGTTAAAAAGGGTGTTTTATCGGATACCAGGCGCTTCCTCAAGCTGTGCAATTCCGATTATTTCGACGAGGATTACGAGTTTATTTCTTCTGTTAAAAATCCGAAAAAGCGATACTATAAGCTTGAGGGCTTTTTATTCCCCGATACATATGAGTGCTACAAAAACGAACGCGCCGAGCTTACTATCACGCGTATGCTCAACGACTATGAAACGCGTATTTACGATGACCAAAACGTTTCAGGCTACAGTCAGGCAATCAACGTCGGAGAGCTCGTTAAGAAAAGCAAGTACAGCCTTAATCAGATACTGACTATAGCGTCGATTATTCAGGCTGAGGCGGCTAATACCGAGGATATGTATTACATAAGCTCAATTATTCACAACCGACTTGAGAGAGGCGCAGACCGAGGAGTCGCCAAGCTCGGCCTCGATTCTACTAAGTATTACCCGTACAGGAGCAAAAAGTCGGTGCCGGAGGATATTCGCAAGACCTTCAAGAGTACCTACAATACATATAACTTTAACGGACTTCCGGCAGGCCCTATATGCAACCCTGGTATGCAGGCCATTCTCGCGGCAATTTATCCGAGGAGTACGGATTACTTCTATTTCTGTCACGCCAAAAACGGCACGCCTTACTATGCGTCGACGCTATGGGAGCAGAATTATAATCTTTCACGGATTGGGTAATTGTATGTTTAAACCTGAAATATTAGCGCCTGCGGGAGATTTTGAGTGTCTTAATTCCGCCGTAAAGTTCGGCGCCGACGCTGTTTTTCTGGCAGGAAAGAAGTTCGGTATGCGCACTGCTTCGGTAAATTTCAGTGCGGATGAGCTTAAAAAAGCGTGCGATTTCGCGCACAAAAATAACGTAAAGGTGCACCTTACATGCAACACTCTGCCGAGAAATAATGAGCTGTCCGCTCTGCCGGAGTTTCTTGAAACGGCTCAGGACGCAGGAGTTGACGCGTTTATTATTGCCGATATAGGCGTTATGGAGCTTGCTAAAAAATACGCCCCGAACGTAGCTCTGCACGTATCTACTCAGGCGGGAGTTACAAACTACGCTACCGCAAAAACCCTGCACAATCTGGGCGCGTCTAGGGTGGTTCTCGCTCGGGAGCTTTCACTCGATGAAATTGCCGAGCTGCGCGCGAAAACACCGAAAGAGCTTGAAATCGAGACCTTCGTACACGGAGCAATGTGCGTTTCATTTTCGGGAAGGTGTCTTATATCCAGTTATATGACGGGCAGAGACGCCAACCGCGGCGACTGCACTCAGCCGTGCAGGTGGAAGTATCACCTTTTTGAGCAAAACCGCGAGGGTCAGTATTTTCCTGTTGAGGAAAACGAGCAGGGAACATTCCTCTATAACTCCCGCGATTTGTGTATGATCGAGCATATTCCCGAGCTTGTCAAGGCGGGCGTTTCCAGCTTTAAAATCGAGGGCAGAGCGAAGTCGAGCTATTACGTCGCTGTAATCACAAACGCTTACCGCCACGCCGTGAACGAATATATAAAAAATCCCGAGGGATTTGTTCTGCCCGACTGGATTCGTGATGAGACAGAGAAAATCAGCCACAGAGAATATAATACGGGCTTTTACTTCGGGAAAGAGCCGGGGCAGGTCACGGACAACGGCGGTTATATAAGGAAGTACGACGTCGCGGCTTTCTGCGAGAGGGGCGGTAAGCAGTGCGAAATAACTCAGCGCAATAAATTTCTTGTCGGAGATACGCTTGACGTACTTCCGCCGAGCGGTATTCCGTTCAATGCGATGTGCGAAAAATTGATAAATGAGCATGACGAAGAGGTAGAAAGCGCCCCGCACGCCAAGGAGCGGCTGACCATGATTTCCGACAAGTATATTCCTGAGGGAAGCGTTTTAAGAAAGCGCAGGATTTCCGAGCGAGACACTTGACAACCAAAGGACTAAGATTTATAATATCAAAGGTTAATAAAATCGGCTGTGACGGAACGAGCAGGGACAAATTGCTTTTAAGAGAAAAGTCGGGCGGTGCGAGACTTCAGGCAATCCCTTGCAGCTACTCTTGAGCTTTGTGTGAATAAGCACGACGTTAATCCGCGTTAAGGATAACACGAGAGGACGGCTTTGCCGTCAATTTGGGTGGTACCGCAGGAGAACGCTCTTGTCCCATTTTTATGGGGCAAGGGTTTTTTGCGTTATTTATGTATTTAATTTAAGGAGAGATATAAATGCAGTGGACAGGACTTAACGAATTGAGAGAAAAATTCTTGTCTTTTATGGAGAGCAAGGGATGTCTCAGACTCCCGTCATTCCCTCTGATTCCTAAGGACGATAAGAGCCTTTTGCTTATCAACAGCGGTATGGCTCCGATGAAAAAGTATTTTACAGGCGAAATCACACCGCCCAGAACAAGGGTGACGACCTGCCAGAAATGTATCCGAACGCCCGACATTGAGGAGGTCGGAATAACAGACCGCCACGGCACATATTTTGAAATGCTCGGAAACTTCTCGTTCGGAGACTATTTCAAGAAAGAGGCTACCGCGTGGGCATGGGAGTTTTTTACGGATGTCCTCGAGATACCAAAGGAAAAGCTGTTCATATCCGTTTATGAGGACGACGACGAGGCATACGACATTTGGACAAAAAAAGTCGGCGTTGAGGAGAGCCATATGGTTCGTCTCGGAAAGTCGGACAATTTCTGGGAGCACGGAAGCGGTCCGTGCGGACCCTGCTCCGAAATCTACTACGACCGCGGCGAGGAGCACGGCTGCGGTAAGCCGACCTGCAAGGTAGGCTGTGACTGTGACCGTTATATGGAGGTCTGGAACCTTGTATTCACTCAGTTCGACAACGACGGGAAGAACAACTACACGCCTTTAGAACACCCGAATATTGACACGGGTATGGGACTTGAGCGTCTTGCGTGCGTAATGCAGGGCGTGGACAACCTCTTCCTCGTAGACACTGTTCAGAATATTATGAAGAATATCTCCGAGATTGTAGGGGTAAAATACGGCGAAAGCGATAAGACCGACATTTCTCTGCGCGTCATTACCGACCATATCCGCTCGACGACCTTTATGATTGCCGACGGAGTTATGCCCTCGAATGAGGGCAGGGGCTATGTTCTCCGCCGTTTGCTCCGCCGCGCGGCGCGTCACGGCAGGCTTCTCGGCTATCACGAGCCTTTTCTCTATAAGGTGTGCGATACTGTTATTAAGGAGAACGAGTCCGCTTATCCCGAGCTGCGCGAAAAACAGGATTTCATCACTAAGCTGATAAAGGTTGAGGAGGAGAACTTTTCGCGCACTATTGACCAAGGACTTGCGCTGCTCAACGAGATAATCGACAGAAACGTCAATGCTACTATCTCGGGCGAGGACGCGTTTAAGCTAAACGACACATTTGGATTCCCGATAGACCTCACGCGTGAAATTGCTCAGGAAAGCGGTATAAAGGTAGACGTTGAGCGTTTCCGCGAGCTGCTCTCCGAGCAGAAAAAGCGCAGCCGCGACGCGCGAAAGAACGCGGGCGCTGACGCGTGGATTTCTGATTCCACAGACCTTTCCGATATTACCGCTACAGAATTCACGGGATATACCGAAAACGAGTCGGAGGGAAAGGTTCTCGCCGTTATACGCGACGGCGAGCGCGTAGATATTGTGACGGAGGGAGAAAGCGCCATAGTTGTCGTCGATAAAACTCCGTTCTATGCAGAGTCGGGCGGTCAAGTAGGCGACACGGGTGAAATCACGGCAGATAACGCGAAGATTTCCGTTGACAATACCACAAAGAACGCTCAGGGAATTTTCCTGCATGCTGTAACTGTGCAGAGCGGAGCGCTCACAGTGGGAGACAGCGTAAAGCTCTCTATTGACGTAGAACGCCGCAACGATATTCGCCGCAACCACACCGCCGCGCATCTTCTGCAGGCGGCTCTGCGCAAAGTTCTCGGTACTCACGTAGAGCAGGCGGGTCAGCTCGTAACCGACGGCTACTTCCGCTTTGACTTTACTCATTTTGAGGCTATGACTGCAAAGCAGGTAATAGATGTTGAAGAGCTTGTAAACCGGGTTATTCTTGACGATATTAAGGTAGACACGCTCGAAATGCCTATTGACGAGGCTAAAAAACTCGGCGCTATGGCGCTTTTCGGCGAAAAGTACGGCGATGTTGTCCGTGTAGTAAAGGCAGGCGATTTCTCAATTGAGCTTTGCGGAGGTACTCACGTTGACAATACCGCTAAGCTGGGGCTGTTCAAAATCCGTCAGGAAGGTTCTGTCGCGGCAGGCGTAAGACGTATAGAGGCAATCACCGGTAAGAACGTGCTCGACTATACAAACGCAATGATTAACGTTATAGGTGACGCCGCGATGGCTTTTAAACTGCCCGATATGCGCAATCTCGCGTCTGCGGCGGTTAAAATTGCCGAAGAACTCAAGGAGAAGGACAGACAGATTGCCGCTTTGAACAGTAAGCTCGCGTTCTCGAAAGTGGATAGTATTATCGCGAACGCTGTTGAGGTTGACGGAGTTACCGTTGTTGTAAGCTCCTTAAAGGACGTTCAGGGAGACCAGCTCCGCGATTTAACCGATATGTGCGTCAGCAAGAATCAGAAAATGGTTATTGTCCTCTGCGCTCAGAACGGGGGAAAGGCTACGTTTGCCTGCCGAGTGGGCAAGGACGCGCTTACGCTCGGTCTTAATGCTGGTAAAATAGTAAAGGCGGTCGCTCAGATCACGGGCGGCAACGGCGGCGGTAAACCCGATATGGCTATGGCCGGCGCTAAAGACCTGACTATGATAGACAAAGCGCTCGACTCCGTAAAAGATATTGTTAAAGAAAACTTATAAAATGGCACAAATTAAGCCGCTGTATAACCCGAGGGTTATGTAGCGGTTCTTTATTCTTTATTTAATTTTAAAATTGTCAGATTTTAATTATTCCTCTCGTGAAATCTTCTCCGCAAGGTCGGATTTCATTGGTTGCGAGTGAGTGCAGGTCGGTTGCGCGCAAATCTGCGTCAAAGATTTCCTTTGCTTTTCCGTGAAGTCTGCCGTAACCGTCCGCGACGTTCGTAATCAAAGGTAATTTTCCGCTGCGCTTTACCGTGCCCAGCAGCTTTGAACCCTTTTCGCTGAAAGCGAGTACACGTATGTACGGAACAGACCATTTTTGCATATCAGCGTCTATATTGAGAAACGCGGATATTATTATACGCCTCAGCCTTGCGTGCGTGTAGCGTTTTGTTTTTACCTTACTTATCAATTCGTCGGCTGACCCCGACGAACGAACCGCGTCGTAAAGCCTGTTCTCAAGCCCCTCGGTTACGTCGGGAAGTTTTGATAATTCCTCCTTGCTCATAGTCCTGAGCCTGTATAAAATTTCCCCGTTCAATCTTTTAAAATCCGCGGGATTGCTCAAGTCAGTCTGAGGTATAAGATTGCCGGCGTTCTCTCCGTTCAGTATCAATTCCCTTATTTTACTTGCGCTCGCAAATCCGTTTATCACTTCGCCGCCGTCGTGAGCCGCGCCCCTTCGTTTTACGGCAAACGGCTGTATATCTGTTTCTCTCAGAGCCTTCAGGTATTCAACCGCGAGAATATTGTTCGGTTTAGTGAGCACGCCTTTTAGCTCTGGAGCGAGCGTTTCAGCGGATTTGCAGACCGCCTGCGGATAGTAGTCGCCGCTGTTCATATTTTTCTCTACAAGCTCGTTAAAGCTGTCGTCATAAAATATTTTAGCCGCTTTTTTAATAAGCTCTATATCGTCCTCAGCGCCGAAGCACAGCTTGTCCGTGCATCCAAGGGCGGCGGCAATTTCAACTCCCGCGCGCGCAAAATTGTGCGCGGAGCTTACGGCGTAAACCGTCGGCAGTTCGATTACCAAGTCCGCACCGTTTCTCACGGCGGTATCGGCACGTCGGAACTTATCGAAAATTGCGACGTCTCCTCGCTGGGTAAAGCTACCGCTCATAATAGCGACTATAGCATTATCTGTGTGATTTTTAATGTTCTCAATCAGAAACTTGTGACCGTTGTGAAACGGATTGTATTCGCAGATAATTGCCGAAGCTTTCATATAAACACTCTTTCATAACACACATTTTTTGCATAAATGCGCAAAAAAACTTGCAAAAATTTTGATGATAGTTTATTATATATTATTATATTATAATTTAAAAATCTAATCAATAGAAAGGGACAAAACAATGAAAATTCTTGTTATTAACGCGGGCAGTTCGTCGCTCAAGTACCAGCTTATTGATATGGAGGGCGAGAAAGTTCTCGCAAAAGGCAACTGTGAGCGTATCGGAGGCGAAGGCTCCTGTATCGGTTACAAGACTGATTGCGAAAACATCAAAAAGGAGGTCGCTATTCCCGACCACGCCGTGGCTTTTACAGAGGTTAAAAATATGCTCCTCGACCCGAAGGTTGGCGTGATTAAGGACCTCTCCGAGGTAAGCGCGGTAGGTCACCGCGTAGTACAGGGCGGAAGCACATTCCACGAATCGTGCCTAGTTACTCCAAGTGTTATCGAGGAAATTCAGAAGCTCTCGCCTTTGGCTCCTCTGCACAATCCCGCAAACATTCAGGGCATCCTTTCGAGCGAGGAAGTGTTCGGCGCTCAGACGCCGCAGATCGCGGTTTTCGATACGGCTTTCCACAGCACAATGCCCGAGAAAGCGTATATGTACGCTATTCCTTACGAGTATTATGAAAAATACGGCGTGCGCCGCTACGGTTTCCACGGCACATCTCATCGCTTTGTAAGCTCCGAGATGGCTAAAAGAATGGGTAAGGATATTAAGGATTTAAAACTCATTACCTGCCATATCGGTAACGGCTCCTCAATCGCTGCTATAGACGGCGGAAAGGTAATTGACACAACAATGGGACTTACTCCGCTCGACGGCTTTATGATGGGCACGCGTTCGGGCTCGCTCGACCCGTCCGTAGTTACGTTTATTGAGGAAAAGGAGCACCTCTCCGCTTCCGAGATGGACGCTATTTTGAACAAGAAATCGGGTCTTCTCGGAATTTCGGGAGTATCGAGCGACGACCGCGACATTGCCGCTGCCGAAGCAGCCGGTAACTCGCGCGCAAAGCTTACCCACGAAATGCTCTATTATCAGATTGCAAAGTATGTAGGCTCGTTCTATGTAGCTTTAGGCGGCTGTGACGGTATAGTATTTACAGCAGGTCTCGGCGAAAATCAGCCTGTACTTCGCAAGGCGGTTTGCGAGTATCTGAAGCCGCTCGGAGTAGAAATTGACGACGCGCGCAACGAGGCTTGTATCCACGGAAACGAGGGACTTCTCTCCTCAGACAACTCTAAGATAAGAGTCGAACTCATCGCAACTAACGAAGAACTGGTTATTGCAAGGGATACAAAGGCTATCGTAGAGGCACTTTGATTAGATTAAAACGAATAAAACGAAAATTAAAAAAATACCTCGGTATTTTTGAACAAGTTCGGTAAAACGGACAATAGAAAAAGCCCCCTTATGGTAGAATAAAAGGAACTGCTATAGGGGGAATTTTTATATCCGAAGGGTATAGTCACATAAACAGTACGAAAATAGCAATTAAATTCAAATGAAGACTGCAATTTGCGGTAATTTTATTTAAAAGGTATTTATTTTAAAAAATAAATATGTTATAACATCTCGGTACGCGGTTTAATATATAAAATACAGTACTGTATTGAAATGAACTGATGTAGCAAAAATTTTACGATTAATAGGAGGTTTATATGGAGCTTACATTAAAAAATGTGCAAAAAAGCTTTGGGCAAAAGGAAGTTTTAAAAGGAATTTCTTTTAGCGCTGAGGGTGGAAAAGCATTTGGCTTGCTTGGAAGAAACGGAGCAGGAAAAACAACTTCTATTAGGATTATAATGGGAGTATTCCCTGCTGGCAGCGGTGAAGTTTTAATTGACGGAAAACCAATTGATTATAATAAAATACAAATCGGATACCTGCCTGAGGAAAGGGGACTGTACCCCAAAAAGAAAATTATTGACCAGTTGGTTTATTTTGCCCAGCTTAAAGGTATGGACCATAAAAGCGCGGTAAAATCTGTTGATTATTGGCTTAAAAGGCTTAGTATGAGTGAGTACAGAAACAAGCGTCTTGATACGCTTTCAAAGGGTAATCAGCAAAAAATTCAGCTTATTACAGCTCTTGCGCACGACCCGCAAATTATTATTTTGGACGAACCTTTTTCAGGTCTTGACCCTGTTAACTCAATGATATTAAAAGACGTTGTCAAGGAACAGATAAAAAAGGGAAAAATAGTATTATTTTCAAGCCACCAGATGAATTACATAGAAGAATTTTGTGACAAAATCGCGATTCTAAACAACGGTAAAATTGTTTTGCAGGGCGAGCTTTACGATATAAAAAGAAACTACGTGCGTGATAAGCTTATTGTACGTTCTGAAAATGCTGACAAAATAGTTAAAGAGCTTGGAGATTGCTGCTCGATGACTGATATGGGAGAAATTAAAATTCAGCTTACTTCCGAAAAAGAAAAACAAAATATGATGAAAATTCTCACTGAAAAATATGATATTGATGAAATTAAGGTTTTTGAACCGTCATTAAACGATATTTTTGTTGAGTACGCAAAAAGTCAGATGTAAAGAGGTAATAAGGATGAAGCAGTTTTCGACTATATTAAAATATGAATTAAAAAATTATTTTCAGAAAAAAATGTTTATAGGAATAACCTTATTTCTTGTATTGCTTATAGCGGTTTTGATGTTTTCGCCTCAATTTTTCCAGATGCTTTCAATCGATGATACAGAAAGCAATGAAGGTAAGCCTGTAATGCTTGTTATTGCAGATACCTCGAAAAACGCGGATATTATACAGAAATCCTTCGCAGAGGCTTTTACAAATTATGATGTACATATTTCAGAAAAAAATCTTGATAAGATAAAAAATCAAATTACATCTGATAAAGCGGAATGTGCATTTGTTTTAAACAGTTTAACCTCTTATGACTATTATGTAAATAATCTTTCTCTCTACGACACGAATACACAGATTGCAGATGAAGCATTACAAAATATTTACCGTATGGATGAAATGAAGAAAAACGGTATTCCTATGGAAAGTGTTCAGAAGATATTTGATACCGGTATTGAGCACAATACTACAAGCTTGGGCAAAAACCAGGAACAAAATTTCTTTTATACATATATTATGATTTTTTCTCTGTATATTGTTATAATTCTTTACGGTCAGATGGTAGCTACCAATGTTGCGACAGAAAAAAGTTCAAGAGCTATGGAGCTGCTCATAACCAGCGCAAAGCCGGTCAGTATGATGTTCGGAAAGATTATAGCTTCCTGCCTCGCCGGTTTAATTCAGTTAGTTGCTGTTTTCGGCTCTGCTTTTCTCTTCTATAACGTAAATAAAACATATTGGAAAGGCAATCAAATTATTGAATCTATTTTTAATATGCCTTTAGAGCTTCTTATTTATATGATTATTTTCTTTATTTTGGGTTTCTTTGTTTATGCTTTCCTTTATGGCGCTATCGGCTCTACTGTCTCAAAACTTGAGGATATTAATACTTCCGTAATGCCGCTTACATTTTTATTCATATTTGCTTTTTTCGTTGTTATTTACTCGATGTCAAACGGTTCCGTGGACAATGCTTTAATGACTATTTGCTCTTATGTTCCGTTTACTTCTCCAATGGCAATGTTTACCCGTATTGCAATGAGTACCGTACCGATTTATGAAATAGTGATTTCTATTGTAATTCTTATTGTATCTGTAATCGGAATTGGTGTGATTTCTGCAAAAATCTACCGTGTAGGCGTTTTGCTTTACGGAACCGCCCCGAAAATCAGTTCTTTGCTTAAGACAATTAAAAAGGCTTAACTACATTATTTAAAATTGAAATAAAGTAATTACGGACAATAAAAGATGTACCCCTATGGTAGAATAAAAGGAACTGCCATAGGGGCAATTTTATGTTCGGAGAGTATGTTCCACATAAAACAGTACAAAAAGAAATATTAGAATCAGGTAAATTCATTCATTCCCTCAATCATCAGTACATTTAACTTAAAACAAAACTGACTCCGATTAAAAAACGGAATCAGTTTTTGTTGCTTATAATTTAATTTTTAATACCTTAGGGTGTGTTTTGTACTGTCCGCATAATTTTGGGCAGTCAATAATCCTGAGGTGTTTTGTCCGGCAGAAATTTTTTACCGAATAACGATAATTTAAGCGTGATTTCTTACCTTATTGTCATCGTAAGCTTCGTTCTCTCTGAAAAGAAGAGAAATGCACCAGATTGCTGCGAGACCTACAAGGATATAGATAATTCTGCTGACAATTCCTGTCTGACCGCCGCAGATAAATGCAACGAGATCGAACTGGAAAATGCCGACAAGTCCCCAGTTAAGTCCGCCGATGATAGAAAGTATAAGTGCGATTCTGTCTAACATATAGTAAACCTCCTTTGTGGTCTACGTTATTGTTGGCCAAAGAAGGCTTTTTATTCACAATTTTAAAAAATTTATTTTAAAATAAACATTAAAATATCGGCGATTATCAGAATAACACCGAGCATCAACAGCGCAAGCCCGATTATGCGCGTTACCTTTACTGCTTTTTTAATTTTCATTGAGCTAATCATATTTTCGACAGGAAAGGGAAGGAACATTACCGTTGTGCCTAAGATAGTCGTCGCGAGAGCTATCATAGTAAAGCCGATTTCAGCCGTGAACGACAGCACGAACAGCCCGATTGGAATAGCGAAAACACAAACGGCGTTTATAACAGAAAATACCTTCGTGAATTTTTCCCGCATATCATAAAATTCAATTGCCTTTTTTTGACATTCATCGCAGCAGTATTGCTCGAAGTAGCTGATTTCCTTGGCACAATAGTCACATTTTTTCATATTATCACCGATTAGTATTCTATCATTATGAATAAATATTATAATTCTGATTAAGAATTATAATGCTTGAAATCATACTTGTTATTTTTCTTTTTTAGAATTAATATCAGGCTTACCATAAATATTACAATACCTATCCACTGGCTCGTAGACAGTCCGAAGTAAATTCCTCTGTATACGTCTCCCCGAAGAAATTCGTCGAAAAAGCGAACAATACTATACATAATAAGATAAGCATAAATCAGCTTATCAGATAATATTCTTTTAAAGAATAATACAAGAAGAACAGTAAAAATAACAAGGTTAAGCGCGCTTTCAAGAAGTTGAACGGGAAAACGGTTTACGTGGTTACAGCTCTCGACAATAGCGTTGGCTGCGGTAAATCCGAAGCTGCTCTCTATTCCGTAGCAGCAGCCGCTTAGAAAGCACCCGATTCTCCCGAAACAGTGGAACAGTGGAATCCCGACTGCAAAACAGTCGCTGTAATGTCCGAGGTCAATTTTACGTAAGCGGCAATAAAGCGCTCCGAAACCGAGCGCCCCGAGAAGTCCTCCGTAGAAAACCATTCCGCCGACGTACACCTGAAAAATCCTTATTAGGTAGTCGAAGTTCTTGTGCGCTTTTATGTATCTGTCCAAATAGTGTAATATATCGCCGAGATTAGTGAGTCCGAACAGAATGTGCGCCCCGATGAATGCGCCGACAAGCGCCGTAAGCTCGCCGAAAACTATGTCCTGGGCTTTTATCCCGTAACGCCTGCCGAGAAGAAACGACACCGCCCCCATAAGCAAAAGACCGCACGCCGTGCATATTCCGTATGTACTTAGCCTGAATCCGAAAAATTCGATAGTCGGTAACATATTTTACTCCGCTTTCTGTTTTTGCTTACATTCTAACAAATTTACGGGTTTGAAGCAATAGTATGCAAAATTATTCTTGAAAATATTGCAGGTATATGATAATATCAAATTAAGGAATTTTAGTGTTAAGATTTAATAATAAAGGTGATAAATATGAAAAAACGCACTAAAATATTTATTTCATTTATACTTTCCGCTGTTGTTGTTTTTTCTGCCGTGTTTGCTGTGCAGGCGTCGGTTGTGTCCGATGAATACCCGGACTTCGAGTTTGAGGCTGACCTGGAGGATACATACGCGGTATCTGCTTACAACGGTACAAATAAGGATATGGTCATACCCGATTATGTTTCGGGTCATTATGTTCAGCGCGTGGAGGAGAAGGCTTTTTATCAGAATTCCGTTATAAAAACCGCGCATCTTCACGATGGAATGACCGCGGTGAGGAAGTGGGGCTTTTACGGCTGCGAGAACTTAAAAAGCGTTTACTTTTCCAAGAATATGGCGGCTCTGTGGCAGAATGCTTTTTCCTACTGTCCGAACCTTGAGTCAGCGCTCTTGAGAAATACTGAGATAACTACGGTTTACTCGGGTTGTTTCTACAGCGACAGCGCGCTTAAATACGTTTCTCTTCCCGACACGCTCAAGGAGCTCGGACCGACGGCTTTCTCGCGCACTGCTGTAAAATCCGTATACATTCCCGACGGCTGCGAGATTATCGGCAGCAGGTGCTTTGCATTCGACGAAAATCTTGAGGCGGTTTATGTGCCTGACTCTGCGGTAACTCTGGGAAACGATATTTTTAAGGGCTCAGACAAGGTGACGGTTTATACTGCCGAGGGCAGCGAAATGCAGACTTACTGCGAGGATAACGGAATTGAATGTAAAATTGTAAAAAAATTTCCGTCTACAATTCTCGGAGACGTCAATAACGACGGCGTATTTGATATATGCGACGTTACGGTGCTGCAGCGTGAGGTGGTCGGACTTTCGGGTTGTAAAAATATTTGGAATTCCGATTATGATAATAATTGCAACATTGATATAATCGACGCAACGATTATGCAGAAATCTCTCGTCGGTATTGATGTGAGCAAATAACATAATGGTAGTAGGTTTTCGTCAAATATACATTTAATTTTAACAGTGTATCAGCGCGGTATGGTTACTTATGCGCGAAGGATATAGGAAGGTCTGCGAATAATGCGCGGACTTTCTTTTTATTTGCAGTTGACTTTAGCGTGATGATATGCTAAAATTAGTTTGCTCAAAAAAATTCAAGAGGTGCAAATTATGAAGAAAACATTAGCATTATTACTTGTTGCTATGCTTGCTGTTACAGCAATTTTTGCGGGCTGCGGCAACAATAACGACCAAGGCTCCGACAGTGCTGCAAATAACGCGGCGGCAGAGGAGGCTACCGTAACAGAGGACGGCGGAAAGACCTTTACTGTAGGATTCGACGCGGAATTTCCTCCGTACGGCTATAAGGATAAGAAATCGAACGAGTACACAGGCTTTGACCTCGACCTTGCTCAGGAAGTTTGTGACCGTTTAGGCTGGGAGCTTGTTAAGCAGCCTATTGACTGGGACAGCAAGGATATGGAGCTTAACTCGGGAACAATCAACTGTATCTGGAACGGGTTTACGATGAACGGACGCGAGGACGACTATACGTGGTCAAAGCCGTATATCGACAATTCTCAGGTTGTTGTGGTAAATACAAATTCCGGCATTAAGTCGCTCGACGACTTAGCAGGCAAAATCGTTGCGGTTCAGACGGACTCCTCCGCTCTTGCGGCTCTTGCGGGCGACGACGCAACAAAGGCTAATCAGAAGCTCTGCGCTTCATTTAAGGAGCTGCAGCAGATTCCGAGCTACGAGACAGCTCTGTTAAATCTTGAGTCAGGCTCTGTTGAGGCTGTATGTATGGATATAGGTGTAGCTAACTATAAGGTTGCGGACAGCGACGGTAAGTTTACCATTCTAGGCGACCAGATTTCCACCGAGCAGTACGCTATCGGCTTTAAGAAGGGAAACGAGGCTCTGCGCGATATCGTTGAGAAAACTCTTATGGAAATGTATGAGGACGGTACTGTTGCTAAAATCGCAAACAGCAAAGATGAATACAAGGGCTTAGAGGACACAATCTGCCTCGGCAACGACTGATTTTCAAAAGGTAGTGCCACAGGTTTAATTCCTGTGGCACTTTCTGTTCTGATTTTAATTAAATCCAGGTGAAGTGTAATGAAGAAAAAACCTTTGATAGCCGTGATAATATTTGCGTCGCTGCTTATTCCCGCTATGCTCAGTTCTTGCGGCGTATCGGGCGGTGACGGAGGAGCGATTGGCTGGTTTTTCGGCGTGATAGTTCAGCTTTCGTCGGGAATGTGGGCGTCGCTCGAGCTTTTTGCGCTTACTTTGATTTTCTCAATGCCTCTGGGACTTCTTATCTGTTTTCTAAGGCGTTCCCGTTTTAAGGCAATTGAGCTTGTGGCAAAATTCTACATATCCGTAATGCGCGGCACTCCGCTTATGCTCCAGCTGCTGGTGGTTTACTTCGGACCGTATTTCCTGTTCCGTATGCCGCTTAGCACCGAGTACCGTTTTTACGCCGCGATTATCGGTTTCGCGCTAAACTATGCCGCGTATTTTGCAGAGATTTACCGCAGCGGAATAGAGGCTGTTCCCGAAGGTCAGTACGAGGCGGCGAAGGTGCTCGGCTATTCGCGTCAGCAGACCTTTGTTAAAATTGTATTTCCCCAGATGGTGCGCCATATCCTGCCTCCCGTTACAAATGAGATAATCACACTCGTAAAGGATACGTCTCTCGCATTTGCGATAGC
Organism: uncultured Clostridia bacterium; assembly: GCA_947625485.1. Taxonomy (GTDB): domain Bacteria; phylum Bacillota; class Clostridia; order Oscillospirales; family Acutalibacteraceae; genus Ruminococcoides. The sequence continues at coordinate 19,890 of CANQOP010000011.1, forward strand.
GTTCGTGGAGATGTTTACTCTCGCAAAACAGATTTCCGCGGCAGACAGCAATATTATGCCCCTTTTCGTTGCGGGATTGTTCTACTATATTTTCAACCTCGTCGTGTCTTTTGTTATGGGCAAAATCGAGAAAAAAATGAACTACTACAGCAGATAGGAAGGTTGCTATGAAGCTTTTGGAAATTAACAACATAAAAAAGTCCTTCGACGACCTCGAGGTGCTCAAGGATATATCTATTTCAGTAGAGGAGGGGGAGGTCGTCTCTATCCTCGGACCCTCCGGCAGCGGTAAATCGACTTTGCTCAGGTGCGCGACTATGCTGGAGACCATGGACGCGGGAACGCTTATGTACTGCGGCGAAAAAGCGGTAACGGACGTGAGCGGAAAGGCGGTCTACGCTCCAAAAGAGAGCCTCAGGCGTATTCAGAATTATTTCGGCCTCGTGTTTCAGAATTTCAACCTCTTTCCGCACTATACTGTGCTTAAAAATATAATTGACGCGCCTGTGCACATTCTCAAACGCGATAAAAAAGAGGTTACAGAGGAGGCTATGTCCCTGCTCAGGCAAATGGGTATAGAGGACAAAGCGGACTACTACCCGTGTCAGCTTTCGGGCGGACAGCAGCAGCGAGTGGCTATCGCACGTGCTCTCGCTATGAAACCTAAGATTCTCTTTTTTGACGAACCGACCTCCGCGCTCGACCCCGAGCTAACCTCGGAAATTTTAAAGGTGCTGAGACTGCTCGCGAGTCAGAAGATGACGATGGTTATTGTAACGCACGAAATTGAATTTGCAAGAAATGTCTCCGACCGCGTTATTTTTATGGACGAGGGCTATATAGTGGAGCAGGGAAGACCCGAGGATGTTATTGACAACCCCGAGAACGACCGCGTACGAGCGTTCCTCGCCAAGGTCAAGGGTTAATAATTTTGCATCAGAGCCGCCCGCGGGCGGCTTGTATTATAACTTTCATAAAAAGTAAAAAGAAAAGCAAAAAGGCTACCCGACGGGTAGCCTTGACTATTGCGGATTAATCAGATTGCACGCTCTACCTTACCTGAACGTAAGCATCTTGTGCAAGCATATACGTGCTTCGGAGAGCCGTCAACGATAGCCTTTACTCTCTGTACATTCGGTTTCCAAGTTCTGTTTGAACGTCTGTGCGAGTGAGAAACCTTAATACCAAAAGTTACGCCCTTACCGCAGAAATCACATTTTGCCATGTGTCTGCACCTCCTTATTGAAAATAACAATATTTACAAATCAACTACCATATTATAAATGATTAGCTGTGAAAATGCAAGTACTTTTTTAAAAAAATTACAGTCTTGTATTTTTTTCTTATGTATTGTATAATATTATGAAATATATAGATAGAATAGGAGTACTTTGCAATGCTATTTGATTTTATCCGCTCGATTCAGGCAGGAACGGTTGATTTTGCCGAAATTCTGATATATATTCTTGTTGCTCTTATGATTATTTTCCTTATTATGCCGTTCCACGAGTGGGCGCACGCGTTTACAGCCTACAAGCTCGGAGATACGAGTGTAAAATACCGCAAGCGCTTAACCCTAAATCCGCTAGAGCACATTGACCCTGTAGGCGCGCTTATGATAATTCTGCTCGGCTTCGGTTGGGCTAAGCCTGTGCCGATTAACGACCGCAACTTTAAGAATCCTAAGGTAGGAATGGGAATTACAGCACTCGCGGGTCCTGTGGCAAACTTCGTAGCGGCTCTTGCGGGAGGACTTATTCTTAACGCTATCCTCGCATTCGCTCCGTTCACCTTTTACTCCGGATTTGGAAAATATGTCGTTTTGTTCTTCTTATATTATGTTCAGCTTAATATCACTCTTGCGGTGTTTAACCTTCTTCCGATACCGCCGCTCGACGGCTCAAAAATTCTCTTTATGTTTCTTCCCGATAAATGGGTTTACACGCTTTATAAATACGAAAACGTGTTTTTTATAGCAATTCTGGTGCTCGTATGGTTTGATATTTTACCAATAGGACAAATTTCAATCGCGCTGTATAACTTTGTAGACTGGATTACGGCGCTGCCGTTTGCGGCGTTCGGTTGATAAAAAAGCGCGCGTCGGGTGAAAAACGGCACGAATATAATGATTTGCGGAGGCGGCTATGGAAGCAATCCCACAACTTAATTACAAGCTGCCTTGCTACGAAGGGCCGCTTGACCTTCTTTTAACTTTGATTGCAAAGAACAAAATTAATATATACGATATACAGATTTCCGAGCTTTTGGAGCAGTATATGGAGCAGATTGAACTTATGCGCGAGAACGAAATGGACATAGCGTCAGAGTTCCTCGCGATGGCGTCCCGTCTGGTGTATATCAAGTCTGCAATGCTCCTGCCCAAGCACGAGGAAGAGGCGGAGGAGCTTAAAAGAGAACTCACGGGACAACTCATTGAATACCGTCTTTGCAGGGAAATCGCTGAAAAACTCAGCAAAATTTATGACTTTGACACATTTTTCAGGGACGTGTCTCCCGTCAAATTCGACCTCACATATAACCGTATTCACGACCCGTCTGATATAGTTAAGGGATATATCGGAGCGGTAGGGCGCGGAAAGCGCAAGCTTCCGCCGCCGCAGTCTGCTTTTTCCGGTATAATCGAGCGCAAAATTGTTTCGGTAAACTCGAAGATAATCTCTGTAATGCGCAGACTATGGCACGGAAAGCGCGTAAAATACGCGGAGCTGTTCTCGGCTGCCGACGGCAGGGGAGACTTAGTTGCGACTTTTCTCGCGGTGCTTGAGCTGGTTAAGGGAAAACGCGTGAGGATTGACGGAGACGGAGATAACGCTCAGGTGTATATGCTGGAGGACAAGAAATGAAAACCGAAAAAATAAACAGCGCTATAGAGGCGATACTATTTGCAAACGGCGCGTCGGTGGAGCCGTCGAGGATAGCTGAAGCTCTGGAAATCACGGCAGATGAGGCTGAAACTTACCTCGAAGAGTTAAGACAGGAATATGAAAATGCCGACAGAGGCATTACTATAGTAAAACTCGGAAACAGCTATCAGATGGTAAGCGTGAAGGAATACGCGCCCGCTGTCCGCACGGTTATGGATATGAGACGCAATACTCCGCTCTCGCAGGCGGCGCTCGAGGTGCTCGCCGTAATTGCCTACAACCAGCCCGTGACCAAGACCTTTGTTGAGCAGATACGCGGAGTCGACTGCTCGGGCGTTATCGGCTCGCTTACGGCAAAGGATTTGATTGAAGAAAAGGGCAGGCTTGAGCTTCCAGGCAGACCGTTGATTTACGGAACTACGGAAAACTTTCTGAGATGCTTTAACATTTCCTCTATAGAAGAACTCCCGCCGCTGCCCGAGGATAACTCAAAGGAAGATAAAAGTGACGATACGGTTGAAATGACCGACGAAGAAACTGATGAATAAATGCTTGCGTTGTATATAATATTGGGCATACTTCTTTTGCTTTTCTCGCTTACGCTTTTGAATGTGTACTGGTACGCCGAATACGACGAAAAGTTAAAAGTTTTTGTAAGAATAGCGTTTTTAAAAATTCAGCTTGCACCCCAAAAGCAAAAAGAAGAAAAACCTAAGAAAAAGTCCCCCAAAAAGCAGAAAAAGAAAAAAAAGAAGAAAAAAAAGACCGAAAAACCCGAAAAAAAGGAACCGTCATTTATAAATAAATTGTATAAGGAGCGCGGCGTTTCGGGTATAATAGATATTATAAGGCAGCTCGCTGAAATCGTTGCGGGAGCTTTAAAGGGAATATTTTCTCATTTAATCGTTACGGAGCTCACCGTAAAGCTCGATATTTCGGGCGAGGACGCCGCCGATTCGGCTATTAAGTACGGCAGGGTGTGCGCGGCGCTTTTCCCCGCGCTTAGGGTGATTACAGATATAGTTACGGTGAAACACTATAACGTAAGTGTCACTCCCGTTTTCTCGGACAAGCCCGAAACGCGCGCATACGCGAGGGCTAAGGCAAAGATAAGGATAATTCATATCCTTAAACATCTTATTACAAAGGGCATATCCGCTCTTAAACTGTTTGTTAACCTGAAAACATAAAAGTATAAAGGAGAAATAAATATGGACCATCCAATCAACGGTTTAATGGATACCACTATGAAAAAAATCAAAGAAATGGTGGACGTAAATACCATTATCGGCGACCCGATTACAACTCACGACGGCACGACCGTTATTCCCGTGTCCAAGGTGACCTATGGATTTGCTTCGGGCGGTTCGGACTTTCCGACAAAAAAGGAGAGCAAGGACTGTTTCGGCGGCGGCAGCGGCGCAGGAGTGACAATCCAGCCTATCGCTTTTCTGGTTATCTCGAACGGCGACGTAAGAATGATTTCTATTGATAAGTACGACGGAGCGGCGGACAGAGTTGTCGGAATGGTGCCGGATTTGGTTGACAAGGTTACGGGTCTTTTCAAGCGCGACAAATCCGCTAAAAATAAGGTGACTGACTCCGAAGCCGCGGAGCCTGAGGAAGAGGTATTCTAATTTTGCTTTTTGTTTCATAACCTTATATGTGTAATAACTTGTATGGGTGATATTATGAAACAAATGAAACGATTTTTTTCGGTTGCGATAGCGTGTTTAATTGTTTTTTCGTCCGTTGTGTGCGTAAGCGCGGCAGATTTGAGCGTCGGCGCTCAGACTGCAGTGCTCTACTGCCCCGAAAACGAGCAGGTATTTTTCTCTAAAAATCCGAATGCGCGTATGAGACCCGCCAGCACAACCAAGCTGATGACTGCACTGCTCACTCTAGAGTACGCGGCTAAAGACAATAAAAAGGTTAAATTTAAGAGGAAAATGATTGCCGAGGGCAGCAGTATGTACCTCAAAGTCGGAGAGGTTGTTACTCTGCGCGACTTAGCGGTCGGGATAATGATGTGCTCAGGTAACGACGCGGCAAACGCGGCGGCGATTTCGATAGACGGAAGTCTAGGAAAGTTTTCGGATCGTATGAATAAGCGCGCCGAAGAAATCGGAATGAAACACACGCATTTCGTAACACCGAGCGGTCTTGACGACGACAACCACTATACTACGGCATATGACCTTGCTCTGCTTATGTCTGCGGCGCTCAAAAATGAGGATTTTCGTAAGCTAACCTCTGAGCGCAGTGACACAGTAAAATTTATTGAGCCGAAAAATAAAGTCGTGACATATTCTAACCATAACCGTCTGCTCTCTATGTATAAGTATTGCATAGGGGGAAAAACGGGATATACTATGGCGGCGGGCAGATGCCTTGTGACTGCGGCGAAAAAGGACGGACTTACGCTTGTCGCCGTTACCCTCAGGGACAGGAACGACTGGAATGACCATATTGCGCTCTATGAGTACGGTTTTGAGCATTATATGATGAAGTGCTTAGACGATTCCGATTTCTACATCGACGTCGATACAGTAGGCGGAACTACGGAGAAAACCACTGTCGGAGGCGAAGGGGTGACGAACGTTATTGTGTCGTCAGGCGATTTTGATAAGGTTAAGAGAAGCGTTTATATGGATAATTTTCTATACGCGCCTTTAAGTGAGGGCGACACTGTGGGTAAAATTTTATATACACTTGACGGAAAGGTGCTCGCAGAGCATAAGCTCGTTGCGGCGTCTAAAAATAATTCTCAAAAAGAAAATAAATCCCTCTGGGATTTTATAAAAGGAATTTTCAATAATGCGTTATGATTACGTGAGATTACAGAAATTTATGGCAGACTGCGGCGTGGCGTCACGCCGTAAGTCGGAGGAAATGATAAAAAACGGAGCCGTTAAAGTAAACGGCAAAACCGCAAAGCTCGGCGATAAAATTAATCCGGACGCCGATAAGGTTTACGTCTACAACAAACGTGTTGTGATGAAACGCAGGGGAGGCAAGCGGTACATAATGCTGAACAAGCCGCGCGGCTACGTTACTACTATGAGCGACGAAATGGGAAGAAAATGCGTTGCGGATCTGGTCAAAGATATTCCCGAGCGAATTTATCCCGTCGGTCGACTTGACCGTGACTCCGAGGGACTTTTGCTTATGACAAACGACGGAGTGTTCGCGAACACGGTTACGCACCCAAAAAAGCAGATTAACAAGGTCTATCACGTTACCGTACGTCCCGATATGACGGACGAGCAGGTTAAAAAGCTTTGCGGCGGAATAGTTATTGACGGCAGGAAAACCTCGCCCTGCGAAATCAGAGTCATAAGCCGAAAAGAGGACAGAACGAACGTCGAAATGGTGCTACACGAGGGGAGAAACCGCGAAATAAGAAAAATGTGCGAGTTTTTTGATTTGGACGTGCTGAGACTGAGGCGTATTGCAATCGGCTCGGTAAAGATGGGCAAGCTGAAAAAGGGTATGTGGCGCGACCTTACGCCCGACGAGGTGCGAAAGCTTACCGCTAATCCAAATCCGTCGGGACACAGCCGCTAGTTATCCGACTTTTGTTTTTATAAAATCCTACAAATTCATCGTAATTACCAAAAAATATATATTGAAAGTGTGCAAATTTAAGTTTTGCGCACTTTTTTTCTTGCGATTTACCATATTTTGAAATATAATAATAAACGTATATAACCACAGAGAGATGTTCACCGCCACTAAAGCGGCGTTGAACATCTTTGGTTCGCGGGGTTTGGTACCCCGCCGAACCCGTCGTGCTGCGCACGACCTCTGCTTATTGAAAGCAGAGCTTTGAACCACAGAGAAATGTTCCCCGCCACTAAGGCGGCGTTAAACATCTTTGGTTCGCGGGGTTTGATACCCCGCCAAACCCGTCGTGCTGCGCACGACCTCTGCTTATTGAAAGCAGAGCTTTGAACCACAGAGAGATGTTCCCCGCCACTAAAGCGGCGTTGAACATCTTTGGTTCGCGGGGTTTGGTACCCCGCCGAACCCGTCGTGCTGCGCACGACCTCTGCTTATTGAAAGCAGAGCTTTGAACCACAGAGAGATGTTCCCCGCCACTAAAGCGGCGTTGAACATCTTTGGTTCGCGGGGTTTGGTACCCCGCCGAACCCGTCGTGCTGCGCACGACCTCTGCTTATTGAAAGCAAAGCTTTGAATGTTTCTTTGATATGGGGACATTTGCAACACCAGATATTGGAGGATTCAAGATGAGTATTGAGAACATATCCCAGGCAAAGGCGGATATCGCCGCCACGGGCGCTTATAAAACTCTGACCTCTTTCTTTGACGAGGGCAGTTTCACAAGCGTCAACACTCTCGCTAAATCTCAGGATACATACGCTGAGGTGGTAGCGGGTTTCGGTACGGTAGAGGGTTTACCCGTATATGCTTTTGCTCAAAACAGCGATTTCTGCGGAGGCGCAATGAGTAAGGCACAGGCTGCCAAAATTAAGAAAATTTATGACCTTGCGCTTAAAACGGGCGCTCCCGTTGTCGGCTTCTACGACAGCAAGGGCGGTCGTCTCGACGAGGGCAACGCGCTCCTCGCAGGTTACGGAGAAGTTCTCAACAGCGCTGCAAAGCTTTCGGGCGTTGTTCCTCAGATTTCCGTTGTGCTCGGCTCCTGCCTAGGTACGGGCGCGCTCAACGCGGTTTCCGCCGATTTCGTAATCGTGACTAAAGACAGCAAGCTCTCGCTTGATACAATGGGAAATAATGCCGACGCAAAGAGCAATGCAGAATCCGGTGTGGCTTCCGTAGTTGCTGAGGACGGGGCTGACGCTGTTGCTAAGGCGCGCGAGCTTATCTGCTATCTCCCTGCAAATAACTTGAACGCCACGCCTCTAGCCGAGGCTGTTGAAGCCGACGGAAGCAAGGGCTGCATATGTCACTCGCTCGTCGACGACGGCTCAATCTTCAAGCTCGGAGCAGAGTACGGCTCAGCTGCGAGGACTATTCTCGCCAGAGTTGAGGGTCAGGTTATTGGCGCAGTTAATACAAACGGCGAGGCATTTACAGCGGACGACAGCACAAAGATTGCTAAGTTTGTCCGTTTCTGCGACGCTTTCTCTATCCCTGTTGTTACATTCGTTAATTCAAAGGGCTTTGAGGATATAAAATCCGCCGCTAAGGTTACTTCCGCTTACGCCGAGGCGACCACCGCGAAGATTTCCGTGGTTACGGGAACAGCGATAGGCGCATTATACATAGCTCTTGCGGGTACAGGTGCGAACGCAGACGTTGTGTATGCTCTACCCGAGGCTGTTATCAGTCCCGTTAATCCCGAGGCGGCTGCGCTTATCATCGCTCCCGAGAAAATGAATGTGAGCGTAGAGGAGCAGAAGACTGTTGCCGCTCAGTTTGCAAGCGAAAACCTTTCCGCTGAGAGGGCTTGTGAATGCGGATACGTAGACGACATTGTTACAAGAGAAGAAATCCGTTCTACTATTGTTTCCGCTCTGGATATGCTTATGGGCAAGAGAGTAGAAACTCTCTCCAAAAAGCACTCGACTATTTAAATAATACTTTTATATAAAGGGGTAATACACTATGAAAAATTTACGTATAACCGTAAACGGCACATCATACGATGTACAGGTTGAAGAGCTGGGAGAAACATCTGCTCCGGCAGTTGCCGCTCCTTCTCCGGCAGTTGTACCCGCAGCCGCGCCTGCTCCGAAAGCCGCAGAAAACGCAGGCTCTGTAACAGTAACCGCTCCTATGCCCGGTACAGTTGTAAGAGTTGAGGTCTCGGCAGGCGACACTGTAAAGTCAGGTCAGGATCTCGTATTCATTGAGGCTATGAAGATGGAGACACCTGTTAAGGCTGCTCAGGACGGCACTATCGCATCTGTAAACGTATCTAAGGGCGAGGCTGTTGAGACCGGTAAGGTTCTCCTCACAATGAACTAAGAGGTAAGCTATGGCAAAGAAAATTTTAATTACCGAGACAGGCCTTCGCGACGCGCATCAGTCGCTTATCGCCACAAGAATGACCACAGAGGAAATGCTTCCCGTACTTCCTCTTCTTGATAAAATCGGATACCATTCACTCGAGTGCTGGGGCGGAGCTACGTTTGACAGCTGTCTGCGTTTCTTGAACGAGGACCCTTGGGAGAGACTGCGTATTATCCGAAAGAACTGCCCGAACACAAAGCTACAGATGCTTTTCAGAGGACAGAATATGCTCGGATACCGTCACTATGCCGACGATGTTCTCGAATATTTTGTACAGAAAAGCGTCGCTAACGGTATTGATATTATTCGTATCTTCGACGCTCTAAACGATATTAAGAATCTTCAGAGCGCTATTAAAGCCGCTAAGAAGGAGGGCGCTCACGCACAGGTAGCCATAAGCTACACCACAGGTCCCGTGTTCACAAACGAGTATTATGTTGAGTACGCTAAGCGAATTGCAGACGCGGGTGCGGATTCTATCTGCATTAAGGATATGGCGGCTCTTCTCACGCCGTACAAGACCTATGACCTCGTTAAGGCTATTAAGTCAGAGGTTGATCTCCCGATTGCTCTGCACACGCACTACACGTCTGGACTCGGCTCAATGTGTCTCTTAAAGGGCGTTGAGGCGGGCGCAGATATTATAGATACGGCTATTTCTCCGCTCTCACAGGGAACGTCGCACTCCCCGACAGAGTCTATGGTTGCGGCTCTTGAGGGAACGGAATACGATACGGGTCTCGACCTCGAGGCGTTTACGGAAATCCGCAACTACTTTATGGAACTGCGCAAAAAGTACATTGACAGTGGTTTGCTTGATACAAAAATTCTTACAGCCGACACAAAGGCGCTTATATATCAGGTTCCGGGAGGTATGCTTTCAAACCTCATTAGCCAGCTTAAACAGGCAGGTCAGGAGGATAAGCTCGACGAGTGCCTTGCGGAGGTTCCGCGCGTTCGTAAGGACGCGGGTTATCCGCCGCTCGTTACCCCGACTTCTCAGATCGTCGGCACTCAGGCGGTGTTCAACATTATCGCGGGCGAGCGCTACAAGATGGTTACCAAGGAGTTCAAGGGCATTATCGAGGGCAGATACGGCACAACTCCTATGCCAATTGACCCGGAGTTTGCAAAGAAGATTATCGGAGACGAAGAGCAGATTACATGCCGTCCCGCCGACCTTCTTGAGCCCGAGCTTGAAAAGCTCCGCGCTGAGATTCCCCAGTATATTGAGCAGGACGAGGACGTGCTCTCCTACGCTCAGTTTCCCGAGGTCGCAACGAAGTTTTTTGAAAAGCGCCGAGACGCCAAGGCAGGCATTAATTCCGACCTCGCCGATAAAGCGAACAAGGTATATCCCGTTTAATCCAAGCAAAGTTCAGCCGATTGGTTTTTATGCCGGTCGGCTTTTGCAATACTTATTTACTTATTTACTTATGAATATAATTATAACCGCATATAATATATTTTAATATGTCGGATTACGGAAAGTGATTTTATGAAAAAAACATTTCGCATTTTAGGCAATATAAAGCATTTCATAAATAAAAGCAACAGGGATAACATTGCCGCTATTGCCGCGCAGTCGACTTTTTTTATAATATTGTCGGTTGTACCTTTTCTTATGTTTGCGTTTGCGCTTTTATCTATCTTTAAAGTTCCGCAAAATCTTTTTGAAATATACGTTAATGATATTCTTACCAGCGATGTACAAACGTATATTCAAAAAATAATTACGGAGACATATGAAAACTCCGTCGGGGTTGCATACACAACGATTGTGCTTGCATTGTGGTCGTCGGGCAGAGGACTGTACTCAATAACTGAGGGAATTAGAAGAATTTACAGGATACCCGATCGAAATTGGTTTATGAAGCGGCTTTTGGCGATGGGGTACACGTTTATTATGTTTCTTGTGCTCGTAATAGCTATTGGAGGGTTTGTAGTCTGCGAATTTTTTGACAATGCAATATCGCCTTATCTGAAAGAGTTGCCCTATTCTTTTGAACTGTTATACACGCTCAGATATCTGATATTGTTTGCTCTGATTGTATTGTTGGTTGCATTTGCGCTAAAACTCTATCTCAGAAATAAGGTTAGCGACAAGCGTTGGGCGAAGTTCAGACTGCAACTCCCCGGAGCGGTATTGACAGCGCTTTGCTGGGCGTTGCTGTCACTCGGTATCAGAGTTTATGTGGATTACTTTCACGGCTTTTCAATTTACGGAAGTCTCGGTACGGCGGCGCTCATTATGATGTGGGTTTACTTCTCTATGTATATATTTCTGTGTTCTGTTCAAATTAATTTTATCTACAGGAGAAAAATTGAAAATTTTAAAATAAAAAAATTTTTAAAAAACTTAAAAAAATTAAATAAAAGTATTGACAATTGATGAAAACTATTATATACTATGTACAACAGAAGAGGATAGGAGGTTAAACAATATGTTACGAAGACCTTTAATAACTCAGATTAAAGAAATTAAGCGGAGCTTACCGCCTAACTGATTCGGCCCTGAAAGGGGCGGTAAAATTTAATAGCAACGATGATAAATTATAAAAATTTTGATTTAGTTCTACGGAGACAGGTCCGATGTAATATTTAATTATAAATTTAGAAATCAGAAATTTTTGTAAAGGGGATAGTCCCATGATTCGTTCATAGTTAATTTGGATTTTTGTTTAGTGTTTATAAATATATTTTATATGGAGAATAGTCCAATGCGCTAGTTAATTTGTGTTCTATCTGAAAAAATTGATTGGAGATTAGACCAATGTTCCAGTAAGTATCAGCCCACGGCTCATGCCGTGGGCTTTTTATGGTGTCCTTTGGGAAGTAAAAAAATCAGGTTTTCTGTTGTTTTAGAAAACCTGATAATAATTATATTAATGATTTAAAGATTATTGTATGGAATATTTTAAAATATAGATAATTAGCCTACTCCTTGTGAATATTCAAGGGTGTCTATAAGTTCAGTAACATATTTTTGTATTTGCGTTGCGTTGTTAATAGAGATACTTTGAGTGTTTTCACGTACATAAGCATTGATTATCTGCACATCGTTAAAACCTTTGATTTCAGCCAAATACTTTTGAAGAACGGTTACATCAATGATATTTACAACGCCGTCCAGATTTACGTCACCGCAGATAAAAGAGTTATAATCAAATACTCCTCCAAGTTCAGGAGAGTTTTTACTAATATCGACGAATTTAATGCCGTTTTCTTTCGCATACTGTTCTGCTGCGCAGTTGGGATAACCGTTGATAACATAATCGGGCACTTTTGCGGTTTTACCGTCGAGAGATGTTCTGGCAAAATATCCAAAAGCATTTTCGTCTATTTCAATATCTGTGCTGTTGAGCTGAACCGTAGTTGCGCCTGTTTCCATAAACGCGGAGCTTCCTATGTGCTTTACGGTTTTGGGAAGAATAATTGAATTTAAAGCCCTGCAGCAGTAAAAGCTTTGAAGACCGATTTCTTCAACACCGCTTCCAAAGTCAGCTTTTTCCAGGGAAAAACACATTTCGAACGCGTTGTTTCCGATGGTTTTAACGCTGTCGGGTATTTTTATATTTTTAATTGATTCACATAATGAAAAAGCGAAGTTTCCTATATTTTCAAGGGAATCGGGTAAATGGATTGTGCTCAGGGCATTGCAGTATGAGAAGGAAAAATCAGAAATGTCCGTTACCTTTTGTCCGAGTTTTACGGAAACCAGGTTGTAGCAGTTTTCAAAAAGCCCTTGAGGAATTTTTTTAACGTTGTTTCCGATTACAGCACTTTCCAGTGACGATAAATTTGAGAAGGCTTTGTCGGCGATTTCAGTTATACCGTCGGAAACCTCAATAGAAATAATACTTTCCTTATCGGTGATCTCAAAAACATTATCCGAAATTCCCGTTACGGGAAATCCGTATATTTTATCGGGAAATACTATGTTTTCGCCCGAGCCGTAGTATTGTGCGATAAAAAGTTCTTTCGTATCAAAATCCGCATAATAAGTAAAATAAATTGATTCCTCGCTGTCAAAATGAACGTAAAGAGACGCTTCTTCCGCAGTTTCCGTAACGTAGTATTTATCTCCCTTTTTCTCAACTGAAGTGTTTTCGGCTGATATACTTGAAATATTACATACGAAATCAGAGATAGTGCAGGAGTCGTCAGTCATTTCAATAAAAGGGGTACAGCCGTAATTGTTCATATCCAAATTAACCGAAAAGCTGTCTTTTCTGTCAGGCGAAATTCTTCCGACGAAATTACCGCCTTTAAGTATATTATCCTTTAGTGTGCAATCGGTCAGCTTTACTTCGCAGCCCTGGCTGTAAATACCGCCTAAATATGATGTTGCGCTTATTAAATTAGATGTTACCGAACATGACTCAATTTCACCCTGAGAGAAACTTCCGCTTATTGCGCCTGAGTTATAGTCTTTGGATTTTACAATTGAGTCGGTGACCGTACAGTTTGTTATACTGCTGTTTTCACAGTACGCCGCTATTACCGATGACGTATGACCGCCGTTTACGGTTATGTTTTTAAAATTGAGGTTTTGTATTTTACCGCCCGAAACTTTACTGATAAACGCTGTGTTTTCATCACCGGTTACAGTCAGATTGCTTATTGTATGACCGTTGCCCTCAAAGTACCCGCTCAAAGCCGATTTTGAAAATAACGGAGTGAAATTGTCAAAATCAGAAAAATCAAGGTCGGTATTCAAAATAATGTGCTGGGAGAGAATTTTTTTATTATCGTGCATTTGATGATAAAAATACTTAAAATCTTCCATTGAATTTATATAGTAATAGTAATTGCGGATTTCGTCTGTAATACCGCAAAGAAGATAATAAGCATTATCAACCTGATATTGAAGCGCCGAGGTATTATTCATAACCGCTTCGGCGTTTTTTATGCAGGAATTAAGGTTATCAATTAAATACGAAGTATAGGAAGACATATCAAGCTGTTTTGCTTTTTCAATTATTTCTTTTAGTTTGGATTTGTCGGCAGCTCTGTTTTCATTTGAGGTCATAGCCTTAATTGAAGCATAACCGTATTCCAAGTAGTTTGTGCTGTCCGTCCATTGTGAATCGAGGTCTTTGAAATATGTGAGTTTATCAGCGGTTTCGGATTTTGAGCATACCGCGATGTACGCTTCATCACTGAGATTTTCTACTATAACAGAAAAATTTTTCCCTGCTTTTAGCTTTATTCCTTCGGGACAATCTACGGAATGTATTCCGCTGCATTCCGCTGAGCCTGTAAAATCGGCAAGCAGCTTGCCGTCCTCGGGGGAAACATAGTCGTCTTCAAGGCTGTAAACATATATGTGATAATTCATAGGATTTAGATTTTTGAATGAAATCTGTTCAAGAGTTTCGTTCGACTTTGCTTTGAAAATATTGGCGACATATTTGGTATCTATGTTTGTGTTGGCGGTAGACTGGATATTATAGAGATTGTCAAACTCATTTGCTTGTTGCATTATAAACTGGCTGTACATAAGCTGGGCAGATTCGTAGGAGATCCAGAAATATCCGTCATTACCCCAATCGCTTCCCCAACTGTTTTTGCATAACCACGCTCCGTCGTTTTCGGGGGAACACTCGGGATTAAAATGGTTTTTGCTGAAATTATCGTCCCAACCTACTATAGCGACAATATGCGACATTCCATCGTCATCGCCCGGAGGCGTTCCGTTATCATAATATGATGTAAAACCATTATATTCGTAATAGTTGTCGTCAAAGCAGTTAAAAGACAGTGTAACTGCTCCGTTATTAATTATATTCTTTTTTACATCATTTGCATTTTCATTATAATCATTAAAGTCTTTGAGACGAAAATCCGAATAATATCTGTATGCCTCTTTATAGCCCTCGCTAAATTTTGAGTATTCGAGCAGACTTTCGGGGTGTGTTCCCACACCGTTGCTGAGCGTCTGTCCCACGTTAATAGGGTTTCCGCCCAGAGTTCCCTTGGATTCGTCCTCCTCATAATCGGGGTATAGAATTGAAGTTTCATCCTCTATCTGAGTAAATGTGTACCACGCAAGTCCTCCCTCGGAAATGTCAAGATTTTCAGGGGAATCTTCTGATAACGACTTGGTAATTATATTTGACTCTATAGACGCGACAGAAGCGAAGTCCCAGCATAGACCCTCCGAGCCCTGATCCCTTATGGGTGTAACGCGGTTATAATCTCTCAAATCGTATTTTTCGGGAATATCATTTTTAGTTTTTTTACTATTTGTGGAAGTCAATATATTGATTTCCACTCCGTCCTGATTTTTGTAGACAACTTTATTGTCCTCTACGGTTTCGGTTATTGCGTTGTCAATAACCGCAAAATCAGCGGAATTGTCAGATTTTGCTGCATTTACTGAAACAGTAAAGAGTCCGGTAGATAAGAGCGTGATAGCCAGTATCGTCGATATAATCCTTTTTGTCATAATTTTTCCCCGTTTTTATATAAAGTAAAATATTCGCCATATTAAAAGTGAACTAACGCATTAATTTTATACTATTGTTTTTTTAGTGTCAATATATTGGGTTAAATTATATTATTCTGCCATAAAAATACAATGGATTAATATATCCTTTTTAGGAAGGTTATATGTTGAAAAAAATAATGTGTTGCTGTATAATTGAAAAAGTATAACATGGGAAACGCGTTAAGGGAGAATAGCTATGTTATTGGATTTTGATAAAATGAAAGAAACCGTAATAAACAAATTCAAGGGCGGCGAAGGAGATACCCGAGCAGGGATGGCTTTTGACGGGCTTAACAAAATTATGCGCGGCACACTCGGCGCGGGCTCGTCTATAGGACTTCATACACATGAGACAAGCAGTGAGATTATTTATATAATAAGCGGTAAGGCAAAGTGTATTTACGATGATACGACAGAGTATCTCATCGAGGGTCAGTGCCATTACTGCCCCAAGGGCCATTCTCACAGTTTGATAAACAACAGCGAGACTGACGACCTCGTGTTTTTCGCTGTTGTTCCTGAACAATAACATAAAGCTATTGATTTTGGAAATCGAATATAGTAAAATATGTAGTAAATATTTAACAGTAGGTAATCCGTAAAAAGATAATCTATGAAGAGGTAATCTGTATGAATATTATAATTGTAGGTTGCGGACGTGTCGGAAGGACGATCGCGCACCAGCTCGACAAGGAAGGTCACAGTATTACGGTTATTGACGTCAGCAGCGAGGCGCTCGAGAGAATTTCCGCTACGAATGTTATGACTCTCAAGGGAAACGGAGCAACCTTTGCCACTTTGAGGGACGCCGATGTTGAAAACTGCGATTTGCTTATAGCGGTTACAGCTTCAGACGAACTTAATTTGTATACCTGTCTTATCGCTAAGAATGCGGGCGCACCTAAGACCATAGCGCGCGTGCGTAATCCCGAGTACACAAACGATGTTCCTAAGCTAAAGGACGAGTTGATGCTTTCCCTCGCGATTAATCCCGAGCAGACCTGTGCCCGCGAGCTCAGCCGTCTGATTAAATTTCCGGGCGCGCTGGAAATTGAGTCGTTTGCAAAGGGTATGGTAGACCTCATTAAGGTGAAGATCAGGGAAAACTCAGTCCTTGCCAATAAAAAGGTTATTGACTGCGCGAATATTTTCAAGGACGGCCTGCGTATCTGCACGGCGGAGCGCGGCAAGGAATGCTTTATCCCGAACGGCGATTTCGAGATAAAAGCGGGCGATGTAATTTCGATTATTTCCGAAAGTAATGCAGCGGCAAAGCTGTTCAAGAACCTCGGCGTTGTAAACGCAAAAAGCCGCCACGTTCTTATTCTCGGCGGCAGTAAGATTGCATTTTACCTTGCTAAATCCCTTTTGGATACGGGTATAAGGGTAAAAATTATTGAAACAAACCGCGGGCGCTGTGAGCAGCTGAGCGACGCGCTCCACGATGTTGTTATTATTCACGGAAACGCTATGAACCAGGATCTGCTCGTGTCCGAAGGAATTGAGCACGCCGATGCCATTGTAGCGCTTATGGATACCGACGAGGAAAACATCATTGTATCTCTGTTCGCAAAGGACGTCAATCCAGACGCTAAAATCATTACCGAAATCGACAACATCAGTTTCAGCATTATTGACAGTCTGCCGCTCGATTCCGTTATTCACCCAAAGCATCTTACGGGTCAGTACATAATTCAGTACGTCCGCGCTATGCAAAACTCTGTCGGCAGCAATATTGAGACTCTCCACGCTATCTGCAACGACCAGGCGGAGGCGCTAGAGTTTCGGGCAAAAGAGGATAATATGGCTATCGGCGTTCCTCTCTCGATGCTGTCGCTTAAAGACGAGCTGCAGATTGCCTGCATTACGAGAAACGGGAAGATCATTATCCCCTCGGGTAAAGATACTATTGAGCTTGACGACACGGTAATTGTCGTTACAAAGCACAAAGGACTGTTTGATTTAAAGGATATTCTGAAATAATCGTATTTTTCAGATTTATCTCAAAGGGGTATAACCTCCTTAAATAAAGAGGCATTATGAATAAAAGAATTATAATTTATATCTTAGGATGGGTGCTGCTTATCGAGGGTCTTGCAATGCAGGCCTCGACGCTCGTCGGTCTATGGTATCACGAAAAATCGTATATATATTTTCTGCTTATCGGTCTTGCGCTTATGGCGCTCGGCGGAGTTATTTTAATAAATAAGCCGAAGCGTCCGAATCTTGAGCGAAAGGACGGCTTTGCGGCTACGGCGCTGAGCTGGATTCTGCTCTCGCTTATGGGCGCTCTGCCGTTTTATATGAGCGGTCAGATTCCCAGTTATATAGACGCTGTTTTCGAAGCGGCGTCGGGTTTTACGACCACGGGAGCTACGATTCTGACTGATATTGAGGCGTTGGATAACTGTATTCTTTTCTGGCGCGCGCTTAGCCACTTCCTCGGCGGTATGGGCGTTATAGTTTTCCTTCTTGCTCTTATCCCAAAGCTCGGAGGCAACGCGGGTATTAACCTTATGAAAGCCGAGTCCACGGGTCCCGATGTTGATAAGACTATGCCTAAGCTGAGAAGCTACGCTATTTTGCTTTATGCTATCTATATAGGTCTGACCGCTATCGAAACTGTTTTGCTTATGTGCGGCGGAATGTATTTCTTCGACGCTGTTACTACCGCGTTTTCAACTGCCGGAACAGGCGGATTCTCCTGCTACAACAGCTCTATGGCATACTTCGACAGCTACTACCTGCAGGGCGTTGTCGCTGTGTTTATGATGCTGTTCGGTATGAACTTCTACTTCTACATTTTAATTCTTTCAAGGAAAATTAAAAACATACTCCACCTCGAGGAAATCTGGTTTTATCTCGGTATAATTGTATTCTCAACGGTTACTATAGCTATAAACATTATGAAGTTGTATCCGACCGCCTTTGATTCCTTCCACCAGAGCTTCTTCTATGTTTCGTCAATTCTATCGAGTACAGGTTTTGCTATTGACGATACGAATAAGTGGCCTGCGTACAGTCAGGCGCTGATTGTACTTCTTACTTGTATCGGAGCTTGCGCAGGCAGTACGGGCGGCGGATTTAAGGTAAGCCGAGTTATTATTCTTCTAAAGGAAGTAAAGAAAGAATTTATGCTTATTATTCACCCGCGTTCCGTTCACACGGTTAAAATGAACGGAAAGAAGGTAAGCCACGAGGTTACACGCAATGTAAGCGTATATCTTGTTATCTATATTCTCTTTGCATCTATCAGTATGATGATTATTTCGCTCAACGGCTTTGACTTTACTACCAACATAACCTCGGTGCTCGCTACATTAAACAACACGGGTCCCGGATTTTCGCTTGTAGGTTCGGCAGGAAACTACAGTCAGTTTAATATTCTGTCGAAAATAGTATTTTGTTTTAATATGATTGCAGGACGTCTCGAGCTTTATCCGCTTATGCTGCTGTTTATGGGCAGAGCGTGGAGAAAAAATTAAACCCAAAACTGTAATAAAAAACCTCTCACGGGCAATAATACCCGTGAGGTGTTTTTATGTCAGAATTATTACTTGATTACCGCGAGCAGGAAGCGCCGCGCCAATACGGTCTTGGCACAAAGCTTTTCTTTCTGTATTTTTTAAATGTTGCCGACTGGTTCTGCACTCAGGTTCTTATTGACACGGGCTATTTTCAGGAGGCCAATCCCATAATGGCATGGATAATGGACTATCCTTTAGTCGGTTTTTTCGTGAAGTGTATTCTTCCGCTTGCACTGAGCATATTTATATGGCTTTTCTTTAAAATCTTTAAGCTGGAGCAGAACAGATTTACGAATTTCATTATATACAGCGGCGTTGTGATTTACACAGCGGTTATCATTGTGCATATTATTAATTTCACTATTTTATACACAACAGCTTAAATGCTGAAAGGGGTGGGAGTATGCCTTCTTTAAGTGTTCACAATTTATACAAGAGTTTTGTTGATAAGGTACTCTTTGAGAATATGAGCTTTGAGATTGAAAAAGGTGACAAGGTAGGCTTCATAGGCGCTAACGGCGTGGGAAAGACTA
The DNA here is from genome assembly GCA_947625485.1 of uncultured Clostridia bacterium. Taxonomy (GTDB): domain Bacteria; phylum Bacillota; class Clostridia; order Oscillospirales; family Acutalibacteraceae; genus Ruminococcoides. Next base: position 39,328 of record CANQOP010000011.1, read on the forward strand.
CTCTTTTTTGCATAATAAACGGCGAGCTTTCGCCCGACAGCGGTCAGGTGTTTACTTCATCGGAAACTACCGTAGGATATATGGAGCAGCACGCCTGCACTCACCCCGAGAGAAGCGTGTATGACGAATTGATTTCGGGCTTTCAGTATCTTATTGATACGGAGGCTGAGATTGAACGCATAAACGCTCTTGTCGGTCAGCAGCCGACCGATGAAAATATCGAACGTCAAACCGCTCTGATTGAGAAATTTGAGAGACAGGGCGGTCTTACATACAAGAGCCGAACGCGTTCGGCGCTTATCGGTTTCGGATTTACAGAGGATATGTTTAGTATGCCTACGGGCAAGCTTTCGGGAGGACAGCGCTCTAAACTAAGCCTTCTGAAATTATTGCTTTCCAAATCTAATTTTCTGCTTCTTGACGAGCCTACCAATCATCTCGATATCGCCTCGGTTAGCTGGCTCGAGAGTTTTATAAAGGATTTTAAAGGTTCTATGCTTATAGTGAGCCACGACCGATATTTCCTCGACAGCGTTACCAACAAGACGATTGAGCTTGAACACAAAAAGACCATAATGTATAAGGGTAACTACACCGAGTTCAGAGCGAAAAAGCAGGCGTATCTCGACAGCCTTAAAAATAAATATGAAAACGATATACGTGAAATCAAGCGCATTGAGAGTATTGTTGAACAGCAAAAACGGTGGGGAAGAGAGCGCAACTTCATAACAGCCGCAAGCAAGCAGAAAGAGGCGGACAGAATTAAGGCTCAGCTCGTAGCTCCCGATTCAGAGCTTGAAACACTACATATGCGCTTTGAACCCAAGCGCGAGAGCGGAACCGATGTTCTCATCGGTACGGGACTTTCAAAGAGTTTCGGCGAAAAAAAGCTGTTTTCAAATCTAGACTTTCATATAAGAAAAGGCGAGCGCGTGTTTATTATCGGCGACAACGGCTGCGGAAAGACTACCCTGTTTAATATGCTGCTCGGAAAGGTCGCGTGCGACAGCGGAATGGTTGACTTTGGGGCGCAGGTTGACATCGGTTATTTCGACCAGATGCAAAATAATCTCGATTTAAACAAGACGGCTCTCGACGAGGTGTGGGACAGTTTCCCGAATTTGACTGAAACAAGGGTACGTACCTGTCTCGGAAGTTTTCTGTTCAAGGGAGACGAGGCTTTTAAGCCGCTTAAAAAAATGAGCGGAGGAGAGCGGGCGAGAGTCAGCCTTTTAAAGCTAATGCTGGGAGATTATAATTTTCTTTTGCTCGACGAGCCAACCAACCACCTCGACAGCGGCTCGCGCGAACAGCTTGAGAAAACTCTTTCAGAGTATGATGGCACCATGCTAATCATAAGCCACGATCGCTATTTTATCAATCGACTGGCAACTCGAATTTTAAAGCTTGACCAAAGCGGCTTTACCCAGTATCTCGGTAACTACGACTACTTCCTGGAAAAATGCGCCGATTCATCGGAACATATCTCGAAGGCGGTTTTAAAGGAAAAGGAGCCGAACGTTTATCAGCTTGAAAAACAGCAACGCGCTAAGGAGCGCAAGCGTCTTAATGACATTAAAAAGCTGGAACAGCTTATTGAACGTCTTGACGGAGAGATTGACGAGCTAAATCAGGAACTCCGGAGCAATGAAATTGCGGCGGATTACGAGCGCCTTATGGAGCTTACTACGGAGCTTGAGCAAAAGCAGGACGAGCAAGAGCGAGCTTATGAGGAGTGGGCGGAGTTAAACCGGTAGACATTTCTCTTTAAATGTGGTAATATATGTATGACAGCCGCCCGTAGCACAGTTGGATAATGCAACAGACTCCGACTCTGTAGACCGCAAGTTCGAATCTTGTCGGGCGGACCATTTTAAGGCATCTGAATTTCAGGTGCCTTTAACTTATTTTTGCGGGCATAAATTAATTACTTTTTACAAAAAAAGTGTAAAGAAATTAAATTTTAATGGTCAAAATTTTTATTATGCCTAAAATTGTTTAAAATGTATAAAAATATTCACATTTGCAAGTGAAAAATATTTGCAATTTTTAATTTTATGTGATAAAATGATACAAAATCAGATGGGCAGGTGAATAAAAATGGCTAATTTTACTCGTGAGGCAATAAAAAAATCCTTTATGAGTTTACTAAACAAAAAACCCGTAAATAAAATTACCGTAAAGGATATTGCCGCGGAGTGCGGCATTAACCGCAATTCATTTTATTACCATTACAGCGATATTCCTGCTCTCCTTGAGGAGATATTTACAGACGAGGTGCAGCGACTTATCAGGAGCGACCAGCCGTTTGCGTCCATATATGAACAACTTATTTATGCAATTAATTTTGCACTTGAAAATAAGAGTGCAATTTATCACATATACAATTCAGCTAACCGCGAGTTGTTCGAGGATTATCTTGACCGCGTTTCGCAGAAGGCAGTTTCCGATTATATAAACGTAATAAGCCGTGATTTTAATATAAAAAAAGAGGACAGGGAAGTTTTAGTTCTTTACTATAAATGTATGATTATCGGTTTTGTTATTGACTGGCTCGGTTCGCATATGCAGTACGATATATGCGAAAAGCTGAGACGCATATGCGAGCTTTTCGACGGCGCTATGCAAAACGCGTTCTACCGCTGTGAAAGAGAAAAAATGACCCGTGGTTAAAATAGGATAGAAATAATTTCAGTTCGTGCCTGGTTTTAAGGCACGTTTTTTATTTTTAGCATATTTTCTGCCGCACGGCAACGCGGGATGAGTAAAGAAAGTAAAAGGAGCAGGTGTTTCTGTTATCCATAATCTGTTAAAATCTGAATAAAAAATTATCTCCTGTTAATACTATAAATATCTTAAACAGGAGGTAAAAATTATGACGACAAAAGAACTACTTTATGTTGAAGACGCTCTCGGACACGAGCAGTATTTTCAGACAAAATGCAGTGAAACTGCAAACCAGATTCAGGACAGCGAGCTAAAGACATTCGCTCAGCAGCTCGGAAAGAAGCATCAGGAAATTTTCCAGAGCTTCTACAGCTTACTTTAATCGGAGGAAAATTATGGAAGACAGAAACTTAATGGAAAATATGCTTATGCTCGAAAAGGGCGTTTGCGACCTTTTTATGCACGGCACAATCGAATCCTCGACGGTCGACGTGCACCGCACATTTAATCAGTCATTAAATGACGCACTCTGTATGCAGGACCAGATTTACGCAAAAATGAAGGCTAAGGGTTGGTATACGACCGAGCAGGTTGACCAGTCTAAGGTTAGCTCCTTAAAGCAGAAGTTCAGTACTGCACAGGGCTGAGCAAATGTAAAAAAGAAAGCCCGCCGAAAAGCGGGCTTTTAGTAATGAAAGGTTATTTATTTGGAAAGCGCCTCCTGCCATTCCTCAGGTGTTGCCATATGAGGAAACAGGAAGTTCATATAATCATCGTCGAATGTATTGTCAATCCACTGAGTAAACGCATTTTCTGCGGGCTTGTTATTAACGCGCTGTCTCATTCTGTAGACGGCGGCAATCGACATAATACTGTTAATAATCATAAATATAACGAGAGCAACTGTTACATAGTTTCCGATTTTTTTGGGGATTTTTTCAATCAAACGACTGAAGGTGGGGTAAATATATCTCAGCCACGTAAGTCCGAGCAGACCCCATATCAACGCGAACGTGAGGTTAGTACGTCCGTCGATGTTGAACGGAGTGTTGCTGTAGTCCCAGCTTATAATACCGAAGCAGGTTTCGAGAAAATAGGAACAAAAATATTCAAACGTCGCTCCAATCACCGCAGATGCAAGGTAGATAACTAAATCACCCAGCTTGTGAAGTTTATATAAACAGAGGGTAATTGCAACTGCGCCGCCGCCGTAAACGGGGATAAAGGGACCCCACACCATTCCTACGCGCATTTCGAACTGACCGAGAGTGAAATATGCCCAAATTGTCTCCAGTATTGTACCGAAAATACTGCCTATAAAGAATAGCCAGAACAGCTTAGTAAACGAAAGTCCGTAAGCAAAGGGTCTGTCCTTCGGATTTTCGATTTTGTTGCTGTATACCTCGTCGTTTCGCTCTCTTATAATGTCAAAGCGCACCTTCATATCGGCGAGCTGCTTTTCGTAGTTTACAGACTCCATATCGGGGAACGCGTTTACAAGACGACGGCGGAAACGCTTGCTCTGTATCATTTTCTTTTCGTAAAGAGCAAGCAGCTCCTCGTCAGATTTATCGCTGTTGTTGTCGTCGAGCAGCGCGGAAATATTCTTCATTTGCTTAAGATTTTTGCGAAGATGTAAAACTATAAAAACCGAAATGATAAAGTCGGAGATGATAAGTCCTGTTAAAACAGCGCCTATCAGTAGGGCGACCCAACTCGGCACAGAGAGAACGTAATCACTGATAGGTTTAAACAGGTATAACTTTGCAAGCAGTGCGGCAACTCCGTAAACGGGCGGCTCCCACGCGCTTACATAGCCGTTGAGGTTTAAAAATTTTTTTGACGGATCGTGCCACTTAAACCCGAAAGCCCGCTCAAAAAGCATAGACACAAGATATTTTGATACGGTAAGTAAAATCATGGAGGCAAAAAATGCCATAAATAAATTATTAATCCTTGAAAGCAGCAGATAGCACGCCACGGCGCCTAAGCCGTATGACGGCAAAAACGGCAGAGTAATAAAGCCGGGATTAACCGCCTTGCGGTTCTTTATAGTGCGCGGTACAAAATGAACGACCCAGCCCGCTAATGAAAATATCCAGAATACCCATAAAATAGTGATAAGTAAACTCATAAAATTCCCCTTTACAGCACAAGAGTTTTAATCGCGTGTGCTACTCCGCTTTCCTCGCACGATTTAGTAATAAAGTCCGCGGCTCCCTTTATACTTTCGCTCGCGTTTTCCATCGCGACTGCAATTCCGGCGCTTTCAAGCATAGAGAGGTCGTTTCCGCTGTCTCCGATTGCCATAATTTCGCTTTGGTCTATACCAAGCATCTGCCCCAGCTCTGTAAGAGTACAGCCCTTCGAGCATTTTCCGCCGATTTCAAGGTCGTCAGCCTGAGAACACGAATAAAAAATGTCCTCTACGCCGTCAATTTCCGACCTGATACGTTCGCGCTCGGGAGTGCTGTTTGCAATTACATAGATATTGTCGCAGTAGTCGACAGTGCAAATAAAGTTATGTTGGCTCTCGACGGGCCGTCGCGTTTTCAATATATATTTATGCAGAGAAGTTCCCTCGTATTTCATAAGCTCGCCTAAATATTCGCGAGTGCAGAGGTAACCGTAATCTTTGTAGAAAATTCCGTAGTAGCAGTTAAAATTCGATAGTATATCCATTAGCTCAAGCGCCTTGCTTTGTGTTAAACTGTGGGATATAATCCGCTCGTTATTTCTTATGTCAATGACAGTGGCTCCGTTCGTGTTGATAGAGTAGTCGCAGCCGATTGCTTCCTTATATTCATCGAATAATCCCGAATAAGGTCTGCCGGTTACGGGAACAATATGGATACCGCGTTTTTTACATTCCCTGAAAGCTTCGATATTGTCCCTGCTTATTTTTTTATTGCTGTCAAGAACGGTGCCGTCCAAATCGACGCCTATTAATTTTATTTTACCCATAATCCACCCTAAAAATACGCTTTATGACATAATAGCACATTTTGCCACATAAAACAATATGCCGTCCAAGAGGACGGCATAAAAATTTATTACAAGAAAAATTACTTTTCCCAGTCGGGCTTTTCGTCTTGCTGCGGTTGGGCGGGAGACTGCTCTGCGGGCGCTTGAGGCTGAACGGGAGTCTGCGGCTGAACCGGCTGTTGATATACATTCTGCTGATAAGGAGACTGTTGGTAAGGAGATTGCTGATACGGCTGCTGATATGGCTGAGCAGGAGCATACTGCGGCTGCTGCGGAATATATACGTCAGGTTTATTTCTGTAAGCAAAAAGAATGAACGGCAACGCTATCGAAAAGATAATGCTTAAAACAAGGAGCAAAGTAGCGTTATTCGGGTTTACACTCCTGTAAAACTTGTAAATGGAGATGTACTCGAAAACAGCAAGTGCAATAGCCGTAAACGGTGCAAGAAGAGCAAAGATAAAAGTAAATGGCAGTACAAACGTAGCTATTGAAAGACATAACATTATGATAGCGAAGTTGTTGCTCTTGCCTGTCTCTTTAACAGTATAGTAGTCGCTTATTTTGCCGAGAAGAAAAGCATTGGCTACAGGAATCCAGGCAAGCCACGGATTTTCAATTCCTCTGTTTTTTGCAATCGTATATAACGAAATGCTTTCAAAGACGTAGGATATAATCCCGATAATTAATGCGATAGAAATGACAGCAATCAATATTCCGACAACTGCTGTAGCTGCTGCCAAAGACGTTGTGCCGTTAAGACCATCAAGTGAGTTGTAATAGTCAAAATTGTACATAATGATTTCCTCCTTTTAATTTCTGAATATATCAGATAAATCATTACTTAAATTTTAGCACATGCGTTTGGGATAAGCAAGAATAAATTGTATGAAAATACGAAATTTGTCCTTTTATACCCGAATTATCCAAAATTTGCATTGCATTTTAGTCACTTTTTAAATAGTGAATAATATAATTTGTAAAAATATACTTTCAAATATACTTTCATATGCATAAAATTATTACTGTTTTATGTAAACAATTATTAACTTGAATGTATAATTATTCATAGTTTTCATGAGGTATAAATTATATTCAAATGAAAAACTTTTTAAAAATGTGTTGACATTAATCTGCGTTTATGATATTATAAACAAGCTGTGAGAAACGCTGGTGTAGCTCAGTTGGTAGAGCAGCTGATTTGTAATCAGCAGGTCGGGGGTTCAAGTCCGTCCACCAGCTCCATTTTTTTGCTGACAATATACTCAGTAAATCAAATTAATATTTGGGAGAGTTCCCGAGTGGCCAAAGGGGGCAGACTGTAAATCTGTTGCGTTTCGCTTCGGTGGTTCGAATCCACCCTCTCCCACCAAACTGCGGTAAGTCCAAAAGGACTTGCCGCAGTTTTTTAGCTCCCGCTTTATTGGTACGGTAACCGATTTTCGGGGCTTTTTGTTATTATCCTTAAATAATATGTAAAAAGTACGTGTTTTATTTAAAAATTTCTGCTCCCGCTCTAATAAGCGGGAGCATATGTTATACAGTTGCACCATTTTTGGTTAAAATACCGTATGCCGTATAAAGACATCCGAATGCATTGTTCTTTCGCTATCCGTGCAAATACTTTGCCCGGTATTCGGCGTTGATCTCAGCTATCTCTTTTTTTCCGTCAATATAGTCCTTATACATTTTGTAAGGGTCGCCGCCGCCGAGACAGCAGGAGGAGCAGTTTTCACATCCTCCACCGCCGCAGTCAAGCGACCTGCGTATGATTTCCTCCCGTTCTTCTCTGGTGGTATCTTTAATCAGTATTTTCATAATATTACCTCCGTTATTGTGTTTAATTTTTAGGTTTCAATATTTATGTTTTACATGCTCCACCAAAAATATTCTCTGTATTATTCGCCGATAATGTAATATGCTATATACCCTTTATCAGAAAGCGATTCGTCAATCCCGCCGCTGATACTTCCGTTTTGACAAAATAAATGAATGTTTATTTCTTTTGATAAAGGTTTCGCGTTTATGCAGCAATTTTATCTTTTTTTAACGGTTAAGTTAGGTTTAAGAAGTGAAGAGAAAATACTATTATGTCACATATTTTATGAATGGACATACTATGTAATATCCGCTGTTGCATGCGGCGGAAAACTATGTAAGGAATGTTTGTATGAACACAATTAATTGTTCTTGCGGCTGTTCCAATGGCTGCGGTAACTGCGACTTTAATCCGTGTGCTGTAACCTGCGGGAACATGGTAGGGGTAACGGGCGATTATGCTTATATCTATAATACAGCAGCACAGACTGTCGCCGTAAATTCTTCCGCTACCTTCTCGGCTAACGGACCTCTCTCGGGTACAGTAAATCATACTGGTGGGGCCAATGATATTGTCATCGGTCGTACAGGCGTTTATCTTATTAAATACAACGTGAATGGTGAAATCGCGGAAAGTCAGTTCACAATGTATCGTAACGGCACTCCGATAGCAGGCACGACCTACGATGACGCAAACGGTAATGTATACGGACAGTTTATAGTTACCGCTCAGGTAGGAGACGTGCTCACACTCGTGAATACAGGTAAAGATCCTGTAACTCTCGGGGCTGAAGGCACAGGTGATACTGCTGTCGTCAACACATCGGTTACAGTAGTAAGGATATTCTAAAACCTAACTCAGGCGGTGGAAACACCGCCTTTTCTTTGTTTGTTTATTTTATCAAGCATATTGTATTTTACATAAAATAAAACGGGCTGCCTCCTGAGAGACAGCCTCTTTAAACTTTAACAATTAGCAACCGCAACCGTTGTTGCAGCCACAACCGTCGTTGCAACCGTTGTTACCGCAGCCGTTGTTGCCACAGCAGCAGCAGATGATGATAATGAGAAGAATGATCCAGCAGCAGCCGCTTCCACCGAAACCGTTGTTACACATAAATGTTTTCCTCCTTTCGTGGGGAAGAGTTTTATCTCTTCGCCGTACATTACATAATATCCGAAAGGCTGAAATGTGTTACAGTTTTCAAAAAGATTTTAGAAGCGCGATTTCGCGCGCATAGCCGTCAAGCTCGTTGGGCGTTTCAAGAAAGCAGGGTAGGGTTCTTAGAATGGGGTGTGTGACGATACGCTCGAATGCGTCAAGACCGATATAACCCTCGCCGATTTTCTCGTGTCTGTCCTTGTGACTTCCGAGTACATTTTTACTGTCGTTTAAATGGAGTGCCTTGAGTCGGGAAATACCTATTATTCGGTCGAATTCCTCCAACACTCCTTCGAGGTTATCCTTTATATCATAGCCTCCGTCGAAAACATGACATGTATCAAGGCATATTCCGAGCTTGGTATTCAGCTCTGTTCGGTTAATTATTTCTCTAAGCTCCTCAAACCGGCTTCCAACCTCGCTCCCTTTGCCCGACATAGTTTCCAGAAGGACTGTAGTGCTCATATCCTCCCATAAAACGGAGTTGAGCAGCTCGCAGATGAGCTCAATCCCTTTCTCTGTACCCTGACCTACGTGGGAACCCGGGTGGAAATTATACATATTATCGGGAAGATATTCCATTCTCCGTAAATCGTCCGCCATTGTCTCAAACGCGAACTGACGCGTACGCTCGTCTTTTGAACAAGGATTGAGGGTATAGGGAGCATGGGCGAGAATTTTTGAGAAGTTATGTTCTTCCATTAATTTTATTAGATTGTTTATGTCCTCGGTATCGATGCTTTTAGCCTTTCCGCCGCGCGGATTTCGCGTGAAGAACTGAAAGGTGTTTGCGCCGAGTGCAAGCGCCTGCCTTCCCATATTTTCGTAACCCTGCGATACCGACAGGTGACAGCCTATGTTTAACATTCTATCATTCCTTTTTGCTTTTTAACACACTAATACTATCATAGTTTTAATAACAAATCAAATAAAGCGTCTGTACTCGGATTCTCTTTATCGGATATAATAAATTTCACAAAAAGGCATAGACATTGAGGAAAAATTGTGTTATTATATCATAGTAATAGTTTAAATCACTAAATTGGAGGCTATATAATGGAAGAAAAGAAAATACCTTACAAAATTTACCTCAACGAAAGCGAAATACCTACAAAATGGTATAATATGAGAGCCGATATGAAGAACAAGCCTGCTCCGCTGCTCAACCCGGGAACACTTGAGCCGATGACAGCCGAGGAGCTTGCGCCGGTATTCTGTGACGAGCTTGTAAAACAGGAACTCAATGATACGGACGCTTATATTGATATTCCCGAAGAAATTCAGAAATTTTACAAAATGTATCGTCCTTCTCCTCTTATTCGCGCTTACTTCCTCGAGAAGGCGCTCGATACGCCTGCTAAGATATACTACAAGTTTGAGGGTAATAATACCTCGGGCAGTCATAAACTCAACAGCGCAATAGCTCAGGCATACTACGCTAAAAAGCAGGGACTCAAGGGCGTTACCACCGAGACAGGCGCGGGACAGTGGGGTACGGCGCTCTCAATGGCGTGCTCTTACTTTGGCATTGACTGCAAGGTATATATGGTAAAAGTAAGCTACGAGCAGAAACCTTTCAGACGCGAGGTTATGCGCACTTACGGCGCAAGCGTTACTCCGTCGCCCTCAAATACAACGAACGTAGGAAAGAAAATTCTTGCCGAACATCCCGGCACAACAGGAAGTCTCGGCTGTGCGATTTCCGAGGCGGTAGAGGTTGCTACAACGACTGAAGGCTACCGTTATGTTCTCGGAAGCGTGCTGAATCAGGTACTTCTGCATCAGTCGGTTATCGGTCTTGAGACAAAGACTGCAATGGACAAATACGGCATAAAACCCGATATTATCATCGGTTGCGCAGGCGGCGGCTCCAACCTGGGAGGTCTTATCTCTCCGTTTATGGGCGAAAAGCTCAGGGGAGAGGCTGACTACCGTATTATAGCTGTAGAGCCTGCGTCCTGTCCGAGCTTTACGCGCGGTAAATTTGCTTACGACTTCTGCGATACGGGTATGGTTTGTCCGCTTGCAAAAATGTATACTCTCGGAAGCGGATTTATTCCGTCGGCTAACCACGCGGGCGGTCTGCGCTATCACGGTATGAGTTCTACGCTCTCACAGCTTTACCACGACGGTCTTATGGAGGCTACCTCCGTTGAGCAGACTTCCGTATTCGATGCGGCTGAGCAGTTTGCGAGGGTTGAGGGTATTCTCCCTGCGCCCGAAAGCAGTCACGCTATCCGGGTTGCTATTGACGAGGCATTAAAGTGCAAGGAGACGGGTGAGGAGAAAACTATCCTCTTCGGTCTTACAGGAACGGGCTACTTCGATATGGTGGCGTATGAGAAGTACAATGACGGAGTTATGACAGACTACATTCCGTCCGACGCAGATCTCGAAAAGGGTTTTGCAGGACTTCCGAAGGTTGACCTTTAATAATTTAAAATAAAGCGGCAAAGGACCTGCGCAATCAGCGCAGGTCTTTTTCCTTAATATACTATACCTTTCTTTTGGAACTGAAACGATAGAGAATGATGTTGAGGACAAGAAATAATGCTATGGCAATTAATGAGTAGATGAGCATAAATTTCATATCTACGCTGTTTCCGAAAATGTTCAGTTTAAGCGCAAACATATCCGTTGCGTTCCTTTTAAATAAACCGTTGTCCAGACCGCCGAGCGCGTCGGATATATTTTTTATCGCGGGTTTTACAAGAATATTTCTTATCATACCTGTAATTTGAGAGCCCGGTACAAGGTTTACCGCGGTCTGAGTGTTTTCTCCGAACTGCGAAACAGGGATGTACGCTCCTACAACAAAGCCTATTCCTGCCGAAACCATTATTCCAAAAGAGCTGAGCGTAGAGCTTTTCTTAAAGAATGAAACAATCGTCATAAGAATAATGGACGCGGATACAGCTCCCAGAATTACAAGTCCGTAGAGTATAATAATGTCCGTAGCTGTGCAGCTGAAAGGACCTGTCACATACAGGAAAACGAGTCCTGCCGTAAGGAGAACAGAACTTGTAATAAGGGTGCTTAGAACCGCTCCTGAAAAGTAGGACATAACTATAACTCCGTCTTTGACCGAGCTTGCTTTGTAGTCGAAATCAATTTTTTCCTGCTTGTCGGAGACCATAACCGACAGTGCGTTGAGAGCCGCTGTTACGACTGACGTTCCTATTACTCCCGATACAAGCCACGAGTTGACGAGAGCGTCTATGTCACGGTCGGTTACAAGGCTTTTAAGCTCTCCGATGCTTGCCTGAATTGCGTCAATGTAATTGTTCTTGAGAAAAAGAATATACAAAAAGAGAATTATAATTTGCGTGAGCATGGACAGTATAATCGCAAGTTTATTTTTAAAAAATACTTTCATATTTCTTGTCGTGATACCTATATATGCGTTGAGAGCTTTTTCCATTTCAGTCACCTAATCTCTTTCCTGTAACGTTAAGAAATACATCGTCCATATTTCCCTTTAAAAATTCATAGTCGTCTATTTCTTCGTACCGCCTTATCAGATCGGTTGCCGTCTTTGTATCATTGATTTGAATTTTGTACGAGTCGAGGCTGTATTCATAGTTGAGGTTTTCGTTTTCAAGTATTTTTTGTGCATCTGAGTTTTCATCTGTGTACCATATAAGCCTGTTAGTCGCGAACTGCCGTTTGAGTTTGTTGGGAGTATTGTTAGCGGCGATTGCGCCGCTGTCAATTATCACGACCTTATCGCACTCGGATGTTTCTTCCATATAGTGGGTGGTTAAAAATATCGTAAGTCCCGTATCTTTGCGGAGTTTGTGGATAATATCCCATACCTTAACCCTTGTCATAGGATCGAGGCCTGTGGTAGGTTCATCTAAAAAGAGAATCTTGGGACGGTTAATAAGCGCTCTTGCTATGTCAACGCGTCTGCGCTGTCCTCCGCTAAGCTGACCGTACCTCCTGTTTATAATTTCGTTCAGCTCAAAAATACGGCTTAGCTCTTCTATCCTTCGATTGGATTTTTTTCTGTTAAGACCGTAGTAGGACGCCCTTGAAATCAGGTTTTCTCTGACCGTCAGCTGTTTGTCAAGAACCGAGCCCTGAAATACAATACCGATTAAATCCTTGATTTTATTTCTTTGGGCGTCGAGGTCATAGCCTCCTATCATTACCTTGCCCGAGGTTTTTTCAAGTACTGTGCAGAGTATGTTTATCGTAGTGGATTTGCCCGCTCCGTTGATACCGAGAAATGCAAAAAACGAGCCTTCCTCTACGGTAAAGCTTATGCCCCGGACAGCTTTCACGTCTTTGTAGTTTTTGACTAAGTTTTCTACTTCGATAATGTTTTTCATATGTCTTTCCTCCTGTCGTGACATTATTGTAGCAGAAGTTTTCGGACAAAAAAAAGACACCTTGCACCGAGCTGTCAAAAACTCTGTGTAAGATGTCGGTTGCGGTAGGTAAAATACATTATTCCTCTTCGTCTGTGTTGAACTTTCCGAGCGCCCTGTTAATGTTTTTTGCAGTTGAGAGACTGCAAAAATACGTTATTGTCCATACCAAAATATATACAACAATTACCGTTGCCGTTATTAAAAGCGCCTCTGAAAAATCGGAATACCATCCGAGCAGAGCGCCCTCAATCATTATTCCTGCTTCGATAAGGATAAAATGTATAACACAACGCATGATAAACTCTGCTCTTGTCGGTTCTTTTCTGAAACAAAGCAGACAGGAAGGAATTGCGCCGATCAATCCTGCGCCCATTACAATCCACGGAAATTCCTTTGGGTAGTAGTTAAATCCAGGCAGAAAAAGATTGCAAAGGCTTATTATAAACATTACGCAGACCGTCACTGTGAAAAATATATTTGCAGAAAATTTAATTATGCTTTTTTTATCGGACATTTTAAATACCTCACATTCCAAGCTTTTTCTTTAGTACAGGAACGTACTGACGTGATATTATCACGGTTTCGCCGTTCGTAAGTTTAGCTGAAAACCGCCCGTTCAACGACGGCGATACTGAACGTATTTTGCCAATATTAAGTATCGTAGACTTTGAACAGCGGAACATTTTTGTTCCGCGCGCCAGCTCTTCGACTTCATACAGCTTGAGCTTTGATTCAAAAACGTTTTCTTTTAAATATATAAACGTTTTGTTATCAACCGATTCAATATAAAAAATTTCTTTAAGCGGTATCCTGAAGGTTTCGTTGTCTCTGCTTCCGAGAAGAATGGAATCATTTCGCCTTAGTCTGTTTACTACAGCCAAAACCTCGTCCGTTATTTCGTGGCATTTTACAACGATTTCCTCCTTGTCGCTCGGGTCAACCTGTTGTATAGTGACATTAAACATATTTTACCTCCAATAGCGTTAAATTCACTTTAACATATTCTTATAAAAAAATAAAGTAATTTTGCGTAAGTTGCATTTTAAATATGGTAAAATGCCTTTTGGCTTTCTGCAAAGCGCTTTGGCCGCCGTTATTGCGCATCTTTTTGAGTAAAATAATTTACAATAAATCTTGATTGGAATGTTATTTTATGGTATAATACCAAAAGATAATGCGATAATATCGGAAAATTCTCTGAAAGGATAAGATATATGACGATTGAGAACATTTACCGCACTGTAAACTGCGGCGAATTAAGAGAAGAAAATATCGGTAATGACGTGCGCGTTGCGGGTTGGGTGGAGAATATCCGCGACCACGGCGGCGTTATGTTCCTTGATATACGCGACCAGTACGGCGTGCTTCAGGTTGTCGTGCACGACGATAAGCTGCTTGAAAACGTCAACCGCGAGTGCACCGTTACTCTCAGCGGCAAGGTCGTAAAGCGTGACGAGGATACTATTAATCCTAAGATTGCCACGGGATACGTCGAAGTTCATACAGAGGATATTAAGGTGCTCGGAAAGTGCAAAAATGAGCTTCCGTTCGAGGTTGCTACTTCTAAGAATGTAAACGAGGACGTCCGTCTTCGCTATCGTTTTCTTGATTTGCGCAACCCTAAGGTACACGATAATATTCTGCTCCGTTCGCAGGTTGTCAGCTTTATGAGGCACAAAATGGGGGAAATGGGCTTTTTCGAAATAAATACGCCTATTCTTTCAAATTCCTCGCCCGAGGGCGCGCGCGATTATCTTGTTCCGTCCCGCAAGCATAAGGGTAAATTTTACGCTCTTCCTCAGGCTCCGCAGATATTCAAACAGCTTTTAATGGTATCCGGTTTTGATAAATACTTCCAGATTGCTCCCTGCTTTAGAGATGAGGACGCTCGCGCCGACAGAAGTCCGGGCGAGTTTTATCAGCTCGATTTTGAAATGGCGTTCGCTACTCAGGAGGACGTTTTCAAGGTAGCGGAGGAAGTGCTCTACGATACTTTTACTAAATTTACGAATAAGAAAGTAAGTCCTGCGCCGTTTAAGCGTATTCCGTTCGAGGAAGCTATGCTAAAGTACGGTACGGATAAGCCCGACCTGCGCAATCCGCTCGAAATTAAGGAAATCAGCGATATGTTCGTTGAGACCGACTTTGCCCCGTTCCGCAAAAAGTGTGTGCGTTCAATTAATGTGCCGAACGCGGCTGCCCAGAGCAAGAAGTGGTTCAAGCGTATGGAGGAGTTTGCTCTTTCTATCGGAATGAAGGGCCTCGGTTATGTAAAGGTAAACGACGATTTAACCTTTGACGGACCTATTGACAAGTTTTTAAAGCCGGGTGACAGGGAGGAACTTATCGCGCGCAACGGCTCGAAAGCCGGCGACGTTATTTACTTTATCGCTGACAGCTATGCCATAGCTCCGAAGCTTGCGGGACAGATTCGTACAGAGGTTGCAAACCGTCTTGACCTTATCGACAAGAGCCGCTTTGACCTCTGCTTTATCGTTGACTTCCCGATGTATGAAATTGACGAGGACGGCAAGACTATTTTCACTCACAATCCGTTTTCAATGCCTCAGGGCGGAATGGACGCGCTCCTCAATAAAGAACCTACCGAAATTTTAGCTTACCAGTACGACATTGTTTGTAACGGCGTGGAGTTAAGCTCAGGCGCTGTCCGTAACCACGACCTTGATATTATGGTTAAAGCGTTTGAAATCGCAGGCTACACCGAGGACGAACTCAAGGAGAAGTTTAGGTCGCTTTATACAGCGTTTCAGTACGGCGCTCCGCCGCACGCAGGTATGGCTCCCGGTATTGACCGTATGCTTATGCTTCTTACCGAGGAGGAAAATATCCGAGAGGTTATTCCGTTCCCGATGAATTCCAATGCTCAGGATCTTCTGCTCGGCTCACCCGGAGAGGTATCCGAGCAGCAGCTCAGGGAAGTTCATATTAAGCTAAGATAAAATTTGCGGTCGGTGAGCAGCGGTCAGCGAACAGTTTTCTGACTGCCGACCTCTGGGTGCCGTCCGCTTTTCTATAAAAGGACTGATATAATGGTTACACGCGAAGATGTAGAAAACATTGCAATTCTTTCTAAATTATTTGTTGCCGAGGAGGAACTCGACGACCTAACCAAGCAAATGCAGGAAATCGTTGAGTTTGCCGACGCTATTAATAATGCTCCCGACTCAGGAGAGGAGTTCGATAACATCAACAATCTTTCCAACGTGTTCCGCGAGGACGTTGTTGTTCCTTCGCTCCCGAGCGAGGAAATCCTCAAAAATGCCCCTGAACAGGCGGAGGACCATTTTCTTGTAAGAAATCACGCGTAAGGAGAAAAGTATGTCACAAATTAAGAAAATTCACGATATGCTTTCCTCCAAGGAAATATCGTGCAAGGAATTAACAGAGAAATATTTAACAGAAATAGAAAGCTCTAACGGAGAACTCAACGCCTATGTGAACGTGACTTCGGATACCGCTCTTGCTCAGGCAAAGAAGGTTGACGCTAAAATTGCGGGAGGCGAGGAAATCGGACTTCTCGAAGGCGTTCCTATGACTTTAAAAGATAACCTCTCCACAAAGGATATTGAGACGACCTGCTGTTCCAAGATTTTAACAGGCTATAAGCCGATTTTTAATGCGACTGTATGGGATAAGCTCGAAAAAGACGGCGCCGTTTTGCTCGGAAAGACAAATATGGACGAGTTCGCTATGGGTTCTTCCTGCGAAACCTCCTACTTCGGCGGCGCGACTAATCCGTTTAATACAAAGCATTGTGCAGGCGGCTCGTCGGGAGGCGTAGCATCGGCGGTAAGCGGCGATATTGCGGCCTACGGGCTGGGTTCGGATACCGGCGGTTCTATCCGTCAGCCCGCGTCATTCTGCGGTATCGTGGGTTTAAAGCCAACTTACGGTGCGGTTTCGCGTTACGGTCTTATCGCGTATGCGTCCAGTCTTGACCAAATCGGTCCTATCACGAGGACTGTTGAGGACGCGTCTATCGTGTTTGACGCTATATCCGACTACGACCCTAAGGACAGTACCTGTCAGGGCAGTAAAGGAGTAAGAACCTACGATACAATAAATAACGACATTAAGGGAATGAAAATCGGCATTGCGCGCGAATATTTCGAGGGCGTCCGAGACGACGTTAAAGATGCAATTCTCGGAGCAGTTAAGGTTTACGAGAGCCTTGGCGCAGAGGTTATATACTTTGATATGCCCGCGCTCAAGTTTGCGCTTCCGGTATACTATATTATCGCGTGCGCGGAGGCTTCTTCAAACCTCGGCCGCTATGACGGTATACGCTACGGCTATAAAACCGAGCACTACAACGGCACTCACGATATGATGTGCCGCACCAGAAGCGAGGGATTCGGAGACGAGGTTAAGAGAAGAATTCTCCTCGGTACTTATGTGCTCTCCGCGGGATACTACGACGCTTACTATAAAAAGGCGCAGAATTTACGCGGTACTATCGTAAAGGCATTCGACGACGCGTTTACAAAGTGCGACTTCGTGCTTGCTCCGACTGTTCCTATGACTGCGTTCGAGATGGGTCACGCGGTTTCTGACCCTGTAGAGACATATCTGACAGATATTTGTACCGTACCCGTAAATATCGCCGGCCTCCCGGCTGTTTCTGTTCCGTGCGGTTTTAACAAAAACGGTATGCCGATCGGTATGCAGCTTATCGGAAACAAATTCAAAGAGGCTACTATTCTTAACGCGGCTAACACTTATGAGAAAGCAGTTCCCGAGAATTTTAAGAATACAAAGTGGGGGGTAAAGCTATGAAATACGAATTAGTTGCCGGCTTTGAAACTCACGTTGAGTTATCGACAAAAACTAAAATTTTTTGTAGTTGTACTACCGCTTTCGGCGGAGAGCCGAATACCCACTGCTGTCCCGTCTGCATCGGTCTGCCTGGTACGCTCCCGAAGCTGAACCGTCAGGTCGTTAAATACGCTGTTATGGCAGGTCTCGCAACCAACTGCGAAATTGCAGAGGTCGCGAAGATGGACAGAAAGAATTACTGTTATCCCGACCTTCCTAAGGCGTATCAGATTTCCGAATATGACAAGCCGCTTTGCGAGCATGGTTATATACAGCTCAGTAACGGCAGGAAAATAAGAATACTGAGGATTCATATAGAGGAGGACGCGGGCAAGTTAGTACACGCTCACGGAGACACATACGTCGACTACAACCGAGGCGGCGTTCCGCTCATCGAGATTGTTACTGAGCCTGACTTCCGCTCAGTTGACGAGGCGAGAGAGTATGTAGAGAAGCTCCAGCAGATTATGCGCTATATCGGGGTCTCCGACTGCCGTATGCAGGAAGGCTCTATGCGCTGCGACGTAAATATTTCCGTACGCCCAATGGGCAGTGAAAAGCTCGGAACGCGCACGGAAATCAAGAATATGAACTCTATCAACAATATTACAAAGGCGATGGAGTACGAGTTTGAACGTCAGGTTGACGTTATCGAGAGCGGAGGAAAGGTTGTTCAGGAAACGCTGCGCTATGACGACGCGACCAACACAACCTCATCAATGCGCGGTAAAGAGGACGCTAACGATTACCGCTATTTCCGAGACCCGGACCTTGTGACTATACTAACAAGCAGGGAAGAGGTCGAGGAAATAAGAAAAACTCTGCCTGAGCTACCCGCCGTTAAGCAGGCGAGATATGTTGACGAGTACGAAATTTCAGAAAAGGACGCTCAGCTTCTTACAAAGTACCGCAATGTAAGCGAATACTTTGACGAGGCTATTAAGGGACTTAAAAATCCGAAAACAGCAGCTAATTTTATTATCGGCTCTATTTTCCGCCGCGTTGAGACTGAAAAGGATAAGGAGAGCTTTGATGTTTCAATATCTCCCTCTCAGCTTAACGAGCTTGTAAAGATGATAGAGGATAAAAAG
Organism: uncultured Clostridia bacterium; assembly: GCA_947625485.1. Lineage (GTDB taxonomy): Bacteria > Bacillota > Clostridia > Oscillospirales > Acutalibacteraceae > Ruminococcoides. The sequence continues at coordinate 58,263 of CANQOP010000011.1, forward strand.
ATACAGAATAACCTCGCGAAGAAAACTCTCGAGAAAATGCTTGACACGGGAAAATCCTGCACAGAATTTATCGACGAGAGCGACCTCGGGGGAGTTGACGACGGCGAGCTTGTTAAGATGTGCCGGAATGCAATTGAACAAAATCCGAACGCTGTTTCAGATTATAAGAACGGCAAGGAAAAGGCGCTTATGTCACTTCTCGGAAACGTTATGAAGCAAAGCCGCGGAAAAGCGGACGCGCAGGCTGTAAAGGCTAAGCTTATAGAAATTATCGGCTAAGACCGTTTCATACCATCGGCGCGCATACACTAAGTATGATACTTCGTATGCAGTAAAAAACCAATTATATATCAAATAGGGCAGGGCGTTTTTGCTCACCCAAAAAATATTTAGAAAGTTTAGAAATTAACCGAAGGGGGATAAACTAATGGCAAAAAAACTCCTAATCACACTCATCTGTATTTCACTTTTGGCTACGTCAATTGTGTTTGCAAACGCTTCCGAGACCTCAAAAGCGCCTACCGGCAGTGACACCAAATATACTACTGCGTCTCAACAGCTAGACTCAAAGTACGGCTATGACGGAAAGGATCTCGGAGCAACCTATACCAAGCAGGGCACGACCTTCAAGGTATGGGCTCCGACAGCTACCTCCGTGAACGTAAATCTTTACACCAGGGGCAGCGACAGCGAGCAGGGCGCACGCAAAATCAGTACCACTGCGCTCAGCTTTAATTCGTCAACCGGTATCTGGAGCACGACGCTAAGCGGCGACCACAAGAATGAGTACTACACCTACACAATTACCGCAAAGAACGTCACAAACAGCACAACAACCACAAAGGAAACGCAGGATATTTATTCGGTCGCAACTGGAGTGAACGGCAACCGCTCACAAATCGTTGACCTTGCGGATACCAATCCCGACGGCTGGGAAAACGATAAGCACGTTGTTCCCGAGAAGGTTACGGATTCGTTCGTATGGGAGGTTCACGTCAAGGACTTCTCCTATGCTCCTAACTCGGGCGTATCAAGTAAAAACAGAGGAAAGTTTACGGCTTTCACAGAGACAGGTACTACTCTCAACAACGAGGGAAAAGTTCCGACTATGGTGGATTACCTCAAAAACCTCGGTGTAACTACCGTGCAGATTAATCCGTTCTATGATTTCAGTTCAAATTCAGTGGACGAAAAAAATCCCGACGCCAAGTTTAACTGGGGCTATGACCCTGTAAACTACAACGTTCCCGAGGGCGCATACTCGACAAATCCATACGACGGTAACGTTCGTATAAAAGAATGTAAGCAGATGGTTCAGGCGCTCCATAAAGCAGGTATTTCCGTTGTTATGGATGTTGTTTATAATCACGTTGCAGACGCTCCCAGCTCCTGCTTTGAGGCTACTGTTCCCAACTACTATTTCAGAATGAAAGCAGACGGCACATACTCCAACGGCTCAGGATGCAAAAATGAAACGGCTTCCGAGCGCAGAATGTACCGCAACTTTATGGTTCAGTCGTGTCTCTACTGGGTTAATGAGTACCATATCGACGGCTTCCGCTTTGACCTTATGGCTATTCACGACGTTGAGACAATGAATCTCATCAGATCAGAAATGGACAAGGTTGACCCGCGCCTTACTCTCTGGGGAGAGGGCTGGACAGGCGGCGACTGTAACTATCCGTCTAAGACCTGCACAGGGCAGCAGTTCCGCGCTGCTAATCAGGCAGGCGCTCCGTACCTCAGCGAACGTATAGCGTTCTTTAACGATCAGGTTCGCGACGGTTTGAAGGGCAGTGTATTTGAGCTCAGCGGTAAAGGCTGGGTACAGGGAAACACAAGCTCGGCAGGAAATGTTGCTAACGGTGTGCTTGCGAATACAAGAGACGGTTGGTGGAAGGCAAAACAGCCGTCACAAACCGTAACTTACGCGTCGTGTCACGACAACCAGACCTTATGGGACAGACTTGCGTTTTCTCAGGGACTCAGCGGTTATTTCCGTAAACGCCACAATACGCTTGTCGCCCAAAACAAGCTCGTAGGCGGTATGCTCAATATGTCACAGGGTGTAACGTTTATGCTTGCAGGCGAGGAAATGGGACGTTCCAAGGACAATGACGAGAACTCATATGCGTCGTCCGCCACGCTTAATATGATTGACTGGTCCCTTGCAAGTACAAACGCGGATATTGTCGATTACTATAAGGGTGTGCGCAAAATTCGCGAAAAATTCTCTCCTCTCAGAGACAATACCAATAACTCGTATTCAAATTACAGGCTCTACTCAGGCAGTGGAAAAACATATGCCGCAGTGTGGTCGAATAATAAAGCTAACGAGTGGAAAAAGCTCGCTGTAGTTGCAAACAGCTCCGCTTCTAGTATAAACTATACTCTGAACGACTCGAACCGCCAGTGGGTAATCCTTGCAAACAGCACAAAGTCAGGTATTACTAAGCTTTCGGAGGTTTCCAACGGCTCGTTTACTATTCCCGCTTACTCTATGGTAATTGCCGTAGATAAGGCGAGCTTTGAGAGCGTTGATGTTAATCCTACGACAGTACCCACAACCGTACCGACCACAGCGCCGACAACTTTGCCGACGACTGCGTCTACTGCTCCGACAACCCTTCCTACAACACAGCCTACAAGCTCCCAGAAGCCGACTACCGAGAGTACTGAGCCTACCTCAACCGATTACTCAATGCCGACAACCACAGCGATATATTCTAAGGGAGACGTAAACAGAGACAGTACTGTAAATATTACAGATGTGACGTTTATTCAGAAATATCTGGCGAGCCTCATACAGTTAGACAGCGAACAGCTTTCGCTCGCGGACTTTAACGGCGATACAAGACTTAGTATTAAAGATGCCACGGCTATCCAGTACTCTCTTTTAGGTATGACAAGTAAATAAGAAGTATATAATAAGGAGCTGTACCGTTTGGTACAGCTCCTTTGCTGTTTTTGAATATATCGAGAACCAATCTTGTCCTCTGACATATAATATATCGAAGTGAAACTTCAGACTAATACTAAATAGTATAAGGAGTGCGAACTTTGGAAATATTTGATTCAGTTATGACTGAGTACGGGCTTTCGCCGCTTCCCAAAAATACAGTTGAGACTATGGCGTATGTCCCGTTCCAGCAGTTCAATTCAAAACTATATTCTCCTGCTCAGGCACTTGAAGCGGGTACAGCATATCCGATTTTAGACAAGCCGTTCTACGGCTCAAAATGCTCAGGAGGTAGAAATGACTGACCGAGAAATTTTGCTTAAAAAGCTGTCGTCCTATCAGTTTATGATAGATGACCTTCAGCTCTATCTCGACACCCACCCGAATGACGCTCAAACTCTCGCAAAAATCAAAGAGCTTTCAGAGATGCTTGAACCCTTGAGAAAGACCTTTGAGGCGAAGTACGGACCGCTTTTCGACAGCAACACGCAGAGCAATAAGTGGACATGGATTAAGTCGCCGTGGCCGTGGGAAAACGAGGAGGTTGACTGATGTTTGTATACGAAAAGAAATTACAGTATCCTGTAAATATTAAAAACACAAATCTTAAACTTGCAAAAATCATTGTAAGCCAGTACGGCGGACCTGACGGCGAGTTGGGCGCGTCCCTGCGCTATCTGAGCCAGCGCTTCGCGATGCCTCTGCCCGAGCTAAGAGCAACACTTACCGATATAGGTAGAGAAGCCCCTAAAATGCGTCATTTTAGGGGCTAACGCTTTTTTTGACGCTTTTGCAACCGTATAGCTCCACTTGATTGGAAGTAAATGCAGGTACACATCTATATTGTCACGGTCATTTACGACCATCTTATCCAAAATCCGCTTGTAAAACTCATCTTCGTATTCCACACCGTCGACAATCTCTTTGATGGCGGCGCTAATCTCTTGGATAAGCTCTTGCTGCTGTTTTATCATGGTCTGCTGCTTATCAATGCTGTCGATGACCGATTGCAGCTCGGCAATTTCATTGTCGTACTTTACTCTGGCATCTGAAAATTCCTCTTTGGTTATGACATTCGACATATAGAGGTCAATCAGCTTGGCTCGGTTGTCCTCGATAGCTTTGATTTTCGCTTTCAGTTTTTCTACATCCGGCCCTGTGGTATCCATAGCGATAATGGATTTGATAACGGAAAGCAGGTTATCCGTGATTTTCTGGCGGTTGAATTTCAAGTCTTTCGTAACAAGACACATGAGATGGGTGGCATCTTCGTTGCGAATGCTTTGCCCCGTACAACCAACTTGATTTCCCGCTTTATCTACATGGGGACTTCCGTGCTGTGCGGCTTCATAGCATCGCCACGCTTTATACCTGCTCCCGTCTTTGCGAGTTTTATATCTTGCCACATAGCTTGAGCCGCAGCACCCGCATTTGATTTTTCCAGAGAACGGATAGCGATTTGAGTGCTTTGCCTTTCCCTCCGGCGACAAGGATCGCTCGTCTAATATCCGATTGGCTTCGTCGAACATCTCACGGGAAATGATAGGCTCATGGTGGTCTTTGATAATAACAAATTCCTCTTGCCCTCGGTTGTACTTTTTTTCGTGAGAAAGGAAATCTGGCGTATAGGTTTTCTTTTGCACCAAATCACCGCAGTATTTCTCGTTGCGGATAATACGGAGAATAACGGTGTTTTGCCATTCCTTTACCCGCATAGGCGCAATGCCTTCTTCCCGAAGCTCACGGGCGATTACATGAGTGCCTTTGCCCTCATTGACAAACTTATGGAAGATCAGACGGACGATTTTCGCCCCTTCTTCATTGATATACATTTTGCCGCCACGGACATCGTAGCCGAGCATATCCCTGCCGAACACAACGCCTTGCTCCATCTGGCGTTTCTGCCCCCACTTTACACGCTCCGAGGTCTTTCGGCTTTCCTCCTGTGCGATAGAGGACATGATCGCAAGACGCAGCTCTGCGTCGCCGTCCAGCGTATTGATATTGTCATTCATAAAGACAACGCCCACACCGTGCTTTTTTAAGTCACGGGTATAGTAAATGCTGTCAAGCGTATTTCTCGCAAAACGGGAAATCTCCTTTGTGATAATCAAATCAAAATCGCCGTTTTTGGCGCAGACTATCATTCGGTTAAACTCTTTGCGCCTTTTCGTGTTCGTGCCGGAGATGCCCTCATCGGCAAATATCTCATAAAGCTCCCAATCGGGATTGCGCTCGATATACTGTCTGAAATACCGCTGCTGACTTTCAAAGGAGTTTGCTTGATCCTCGTTGTCCGTGGAAACTCGGCAATATGCGGCGACACGCTTTTTCTTGTCAACTATTTTTCGCTCTTGATTTAAGAGTTCATATCTATTCATTCCAAAGCTCCTTTCCCGACAATCTCTGCTGTCGTTATTTCTATTATAGGGCGGGTAGTTCCCTCTGTCGAATGTGCGAATTTGAAATTTGCACATTTTCTTATATGTAAAAACGCCAAGCGGCTACACTTGGCGTTGCTTCCTTTCATTTTGAATGTATTGGTTTTCAAGCTGAGCCAAACAGCGTTCCCGCTGTGAAGGGGTCAATAGTTTTCTTTGCTCCAAAGAAAAGAGGATTGACTTTTGAATATTCATAAGGAACGCTGCGTATTCCTGTCCGTCCAAATCTGGAACAGGATCGCCCACATAAACAAATTCTCTATGCTTCAGTAGTCAACACCTCCCTCGCTTTCAAATATATGAGCCTGTGATTGTCCCATATAACGAGGGGGCTAATCCTTTTTTTGAAGTCCGATACTGATTGCCAATGCGGTATCAACTTTAACAAGAAAACGCCCGTCAAGAGTTCCTACATACTCTCGCAGGCGTTGTTTATCAACCGTCCGTATCTGCTCCGACAGGATAATGGAGTCCTTATCCAGTCCCTCAAAATTCCTCACTACCGTATGTGTGGGCAGCTTTGCCTTTGTGTGTACTCGGCTTGTGATCGGTACGATAATCACTGTTGGGCCGAACCTGTTGCCAATATCGTTAGAAATGATAAGCACAGGTCTTGTGCCGCCCTGTTCAGAGCCAATAACAGGGTTCAGATCGGCGTAGTAGATGTCGCCACGCTTGATTGTTCTTTCCATTGTGTTTGACCTCCCATCTGGTTTAGGCAGATGGCTTCTGCCTATGTAGAAGCCAAACGCAGGGAGTATTTAAGGTCGGAAGCGCATAAACATGGCTCTGTTCTGTTGACCGCCTGCGTTTGGCTCTTATGATGACGCATTTCTATTTGTCCTCGACACCCCGAAATGCGATGAGAAGTCGCCAAACGGTCAGCAGCGAACTGACGCCACGGGAGTTTCACCCCACCTGTCGTTCTGACAGAGCCGCCCTCATTGCCTGCGACGGTTTGATCACGCTCGGACTGTGACTGGACGGGAGTACCATTGTTCTCTTTGTGGGTTATGGCGAAATCGGGAGCCGCCCGATATTTTGAGTCGGTATTTTCCGCTCACCACCTTTCATCGCTTACCGCTTGTCGGCGGGTCATGGCGTACCGCTGCACACGCTTATGCTCATCACAATCACAAAGAGGAAGTATTTGGCGAATGGCTATTCGGTTGTCAAGGAACTGTCCCCGTTTTTGCCACACAAAGGAAAATGGGGCGAAGGCATTTTTGCCTTACACCCCATAGTCCTCGGAAAACCTCTATTTTCCCCGCTACTCAAAAAATCTTTTTAATTTTTCTTTGAGCCTATCCATTCGTCTGTAAATGGCTTTCTCGGTTATGCCCAGATATGATGCAATCTCACGGGTAGAATAGCCCTGCATTTTCATCAAGGCAATTTGCAGAGTAAGCCTGTCCACAAGAAGCAAGATTTGATAGAGCTGCTGATTTTCAATGCTGTCCAGAAAGTCCTCCACGGTTTTTATTTCGGGCTGTGCCATTTCCGCTGCAAATTCCTCAAGGTATGTACCTGCGTCCTGCAATCTGCGGTAAAACCGCCTGTCGGAATTAAAAACCGCCCAATCGTGAATATGAAGCTGCTCAATGGTATCCTCATCGACGCCCAATTCCCGCAGCTTCTTTTCCTCGGCTTCTTTCCAGAGCCGCCATTTCTTTTCTTCTCTGCCATAATTAAATGACATTTCTGTTATCCTCCAATCTGAAATTTTTTGAGAAAATTTCAGATTGGCAGGCGGGCTACGGCAACCTACGCCGAAAACAGGCTTGTCCTGTATTCCGACAAAAAGCGACAAAAGAAAAACCGCAGA
>CANQOP010000012.1 GCA_947625485.1 uncultured Clostridia bacterium
ATGGTGACCCATCGGAGATTCGAACTCCGGACACCTTGATTAAAAGTCAAGTGCTCTGCCAACTGAGCTAATGAGTCATATATGGGGTGGAATACCGGATTCGAACCGGTGGTCTCCAGTGCCACAAACTGGCGCGTTAACCAACTACGCTAATCCCACCATATGGCGCGCCAAAAGGGACTCGAACCCCTGACCTACTGCTTAGAAGGCAGTTGCTCTATCCAGCTGAGCTATTGGCGCATACATAATCGAAGTCAGCCTTAACATTATATCCAAACAGCAAAGATTTGTCAAGTCCTTTCGACTAATTTTTTGAAGATACGTTCGCATATATTTATTATTTTAATTTATTTATTCACAAATAAAAAATGTTTTGAAAATTATTTTTAAAAATTGCATATTTTTATGCAATTTACGTTTCGTTTTTCGATGTGTATGAGAGCTGTTGAAAGGAGGTTAAGGTTTGGCAGGACTTACTAAGAAAGAGAAGATGTTTTGTGTTGAATTCGTTTCTTCGGGAAATATTACGGAAGCCGAACGCAGCGCGCGTCTCGAAGGTAGGGGGAAAGCGCTTTTGTGCAGGAAAGATATATGCGACGAGCTTAAAAGACTTTCAGACGTTCAGAGCAAAAGCCTTGAGATAATCGCCCGAGCAGGACTAAAACGTCTCGCGACAGGCGGAGTGTCGGACTCTGTAAGACTTATATTTCTCGATAACCCCTGCAAGGAGGAGCTTGATGCGCTCGACCTGTTTAATATTTCCGAAATACGACGCAAGGGAGACCAGACGGAAATCAAGTTTTTTGACCGTTTTAAGGCGCTTGAAAAGCTGCTTGAGGGAGCTCAAAGCAAAGAAAGTTTTTTGCCGTTCTATGACGCTCTGATTAAATGTGCTGACAGTCTCGCCGACGAACGCGATGGAGATTAAACCGTTTTCAAAAAAGCAAATGCGCGTGATGACGTGGTGGTGCAAAAAGCCGTACAGCAGCAAGGACGCGATAATCTGCGACGGCGCTGTCCGCTCGGGCAAAACGTTCTGTATGTCGCTTTCATTCGTATTTTGGATATTCTACCGATTTGAGGGAAGGGACTTTGCAATTTGCGGCAAAACTATTCAGTCCGCAAGACGAAATATAATCACACCTATGATAGCAACGCTCAGGGAACTGGGATTTGAGATTGAGGATAAGCTTAGCAAAAACCAGCTCATAATCACATTCCAAAACAGGGTGAACAGAATTTATATTTTTGGCGGCAAGGACGAAAGCAGCGCGTCCCTTATTCAGGGGATGACGCTTGCGGGGGTATTGTTTGACGAGGTGGCGCTGATGCCCAGGTCGTTTGTGGAGCAGGCTCTCGCGAGGTGCTCGGTCGAGAACAGCAAATACTGGTTTAACTGCAATCCCGAGTATCCTGCTCACTGGTTTTACAGAACGTGGATAAAGAATGTAAAGCGGAAAAACGCGCTTTATCTTCATTTCACTATGCGCGATAATCCGTCGCTTTCAGAAAGAACCATAAAGCGCTACGAGGGTATATACTCAGGCTCGTTTTACGAGAGATTTATCCTCGGAAAGTGGGTCGCCGTCTCTGGCGCTGTATATCCGTTTATGAAAGACGGCTCTTTTTTTGATGTGCCCGAGGCTCCGTTTCAGAGCTTTGCTGTTTCCGTAGATTACGGTACTGTAAATCCCGCGTCATTCGGACTATGGGGATTAAAGGACGGAGTGTGGTACAGAATTGAGGAAAGCTACTTCGATTCCAGGCGAGAGGGATACCAGAAAACTGATGAGGAGCACTATGCGGCTCTCAAAAAGCTGATAGGCGAAAGAAAAATCGAGAAAGTAACGGTAGACCCGTCAGCCGCGTCCTTTATCGCGACTATCCGTCGTCACGGGGAGTATAGCGTAACTCCGGCTAAAAACGACGTCATAAACGGAATACGTCAGACGAGCGCGGCGCTCAAGGAGGGCAGAATAAAAATCTGCAACACCTGCGCCGACAGCATAAGGGAGTTTTCGCTTTACCGCTGGGACGAGAAGGGGCAGGATATGCCGATAAAGGAAAACGACCACGCTATGGACGATATCAGGTATTTTGTCACTACAATTCTTGAGGGCAGCTCGGGATTTACCGCTATCGCTGCCCGAAGGTAGCAGTTCGCCTAAGGCGTATTGCAAAGATAAAAGACAGGAGGAAAAATGAATTTCTTTAAAAGAAGAAAAACAGACGAAAATGCTCTCGCGTTTCCCGTGCCGTCAACCTCACATACGCATCCGTTTTCGCTTCTTAGCGACTACTCGCCTATGACCTACGCGGAGTATGAGCTTTACAGCTCTCTGAGAGAGGCTGTGCCGATTATTGACGCGGCAATCGACAAAACCGTGAGACTTATAGGCAATTTCGAGGTTGTAACAGATGATAAATCGGCTCAGAAATCGCTTGAGCATTTCCTCGCTTCTGTTCCGACAACGGGAGGAAACAGAGGAATATATCCTTTTATAACTACTTATCTAAATGAGCTTCTGACCTACGGAGAGGCGGTGGGTGAGATTGTGCCGTACAGAGATAATTCAGGGATTGCGGCAATCTACAACGCCAGCCTTAAAGATGTCAGGATAACCGCGGGAGACAGTCCGCTCGAGCTTGTTGTCTGCAAAAACGACGGCAGTCTCACTCCCGCGCCGTATCAGAATCTTATTATGCCTACTCTGTTAAATCCGCAGTCGGGTACCGTAAGGGGCACTTCCGTTCTCAGAGGTCTCCCGTATGTGAGCGGTATTTTGCTAAAGATTTTTGATTCGGTAGGAAGTAACTGGGAGCGGGTTGGTAACGTGCGTTTTGCCGTTACCTATAAGCCGGAGTCAGGCTCAGGTCCGGTCACAAGCAAACAGGCTCAGCAGATTGCGGACGAATGGAGCAAGGCTATGCGCAGTCCCGAGGTTTGCGACTTTATTTCGGTAGGAGACGTAAGCGTGAAGGTCATAGGTGCTGACAATCAGGTGCTTGACTGCGAGGTGCCTGTAAGAACGCTTCTGGAGCAAATAATCGCAAAGCTTGCTTTGCCGCCGTTTGTGCTCGGAATAAGCTGGTCTACATCAGAAAGAATGAGCACCCAGCAGGCGGATATTCTTACGAGTGAGCTTGAATATTACAGAACCCTGCTCACGCCCGTAATTGTGAAAATCTGTAAAATGTTTCTCAGATTATCGGGCTTTGATGACGGTGTAAGCGTAGAATGGGATTTAATTAATCTTCAGGACGAGGTCGAACTTTCGCAGGCGCGTCTCAACAACGCGAGGGCATACGAAATTGAGCACGGAATTGAAGTAATGACGGGAGTGGAAATTTGAAAACAGGACAGGTAGTAAAAAGCGCCGCTCTCAATGACGGCGAGCTTGAACTAATCAATCAATATACAAGGCGGGAGCTTAGTGAAAAGGACGTATTTGTGTTTTCCGTTGTACTGTGTGACAACGATATAGACAGAGACTTTGAGAGGTTTACGGTTGAAAGTCTTGAAAAACTTTCCGAGCTTTTCGTAGGAAAGACGGGAATTTTTGACCACAACCCTAAAGCGGGAAACCAGAGCGCCAGAATAATAAGCTGTTCGGTTGAGAGCGTAGAAGGTATGAAAAATTCCCTCGGAGACGACTATTTCAGACTTGTCGCGAGAGCGTATATGCCCGTTACTGACAGCAATTCTTCCCTAAGAGAGATGATAGACAGCGGAATTATACGCGAGGTAAGCGTAGGGTGCGCGGTCGGGGAGACCGTCTGCAGTATTTGCGGAAATCCGATATCCTCGCACGAGTGTGTTCACACCAAGGGAAGCGAGTACAACGGGAAACTATGCTATGGAGAGCTTATCAATCCGTACGACGCGTACGAATGGAGCTTTGTGGCTGTACCCGCACAAAAGCACGCAGGTATTATTAAAACTTTCGGTAGAAAGGAAGTAAAAATGAAAGACATTCTTAAATCAATCGAGAACAGTGAGGCTGTCACACTTACAGAAAAGGACAGCAAAAAGCTCAGAGATTATATCGAGGGCTTAAAAAAGCAGGCAGCTGACGGTGTGGTTTACAGAAACAGCCTTGTCGGCGATGTACTGAAATTCAGCTCAGTTGTTCAGCCTGAAATTCCGAGGGATACTATGGAGAGAGTAACGAAGAATATGTCCATAGAAGACCTTAGAAAGTTCAGAGAAGTATACAGCAAAAAGCTCGGGGAGCATTTGCCCGTGACTCCGCAGCTGTATATGGACAAAACAGAGAAAAAGGCTGATACAAACACAGAATTTAAAATTTAACGGAGGTAAATTATGAACGTAGATTTCAAGGGCTACGGAGAGAACGTAGCTACATTTATTGCAGCAGATACAGTTAAAGAAGGCGACCTCGTAAAGGTTTCGGATAACTTTAAGGTTGCTCCCTGCGCGGCAAATGATGAGATTGCAGGTGTGTGTGTCGGCGTGAGCGGCGGTTATGCGGCGGTACAGCTTTCGGGTTATGTTGAAATCGAAAGCAGCAAAAAGATTACTCTGGGTTATTCCTCTATAGCCGCGGCTTCCGCAACACAAGCTACGACCTCGACAACCGCAAGAAAATATAACGTAATCTATTCTACTGACACAAAAGTAGGATTTATTCTTTAAGGGAGGTATCATAATGGCAAATTATGAAAACATTACAATAGAAAAAAGTATGTATCAGACAAAGGGCAAGAGCTTAAGCGACGTTTTGGAAACTCTAGACCCTTCTGTAAACTACAAGGGCACATCGCTTGAGGGACTTGACGCGTTCGGTCGTCAGCTCAAGCGCTTTGATATCAAGGTGTCGGGCAAGAACAGCGACTGCGTGGAGAAATTCTTCCGTACCTCAAACTCAGCTGCGCTTTTCCCCGAGTACGTCAGCCGCGCTATCCGTCAGGGTATGGAGCAGGCTGATATGCTCCCCGATATTGTTGCGACAGTTACGAACATCGACGGTCTGGACTACCGCTCCATAACCTCTGTTCCGTCCGAGGACGACAAGTCTCTCAAAATCGTAGCAGAGGGCGCGGCTATTCCGCAGACGGTTGTTAAGGTTCAGGAAAACCTGGTTAAGCTCCATAAGCGCGGCAGAATGTTGGTTGCGTCATATGAAGCTCTCCGTTTCCAGAGACTCGACCTTTTCACCGTTACTTTAAACCAGATTGGCGCGTACATAAGACGCTCACAGCTCAAGGACGCGGTTGACGTCATTCTTAACGGCGAAAACGGCAATGACGGCTGTGAAGTCATAAGCGTTGACACAATGAGCAAGATTACATATAACGACCTCTTAAAGCTATGGGCAGGTCTTAACCCATACGAGCTTAATACGATTCTTGCTCCGACAGACGCCGTAAAGACCATTCTCGCTATGGACGAAATGAAGGACAGCACAGCCGGTCTTAATTTCCAGGGAACCGGCAAAATGGTCACTCCCATGGGCGCTACGCTCCTCCATGTCCCGTCGCTTCCATCGGGCAAAATCATTGGTCTTGATAAGAACTGTGCTCTTGAAATGGTACAGGCTGGCGAAATCGTGACGGATTACGACAAGCTTATTGACCGTCAGCTCGAGCGCGCGGCAATTAGCTGCACAGCCGGCTTCTCCAGAATCTTTAAGGATTCCGCAAAGGCTCTTTCCTACTAAGAGGTGTCGTATGAGCTTTGAGAAAGCATTAAACAGATTCACTCTTCTCACAGGGCTCAGCGACGAGGAAACTCTGAGATGGCTGCCGATAGTTAAGGACGCAATCGGGTATATAGAATTGCTGGTCGGTACGAAAGAACTTACGGAGCGCGATATAGCGAGACTATCCTCTGCGGCAGGCGTGTACGCGTATTACCGTTACATCTGCTACTCCATAGAGGACGACGACAGCGTGACCCTCGGCAGTCTTCATTTATCCGTTAATCAGCGAAAAATTGAAGAGGCTGAGAAGATGTGGAAAACGGAGCTTAACTCTCTCTCGGATATACTCGGAGACAGCAGTTTCATATTCAGAAGGATGTGACGAAATGGACGTGGCAACAAGAGTCCTGAATAAATACGGCAGTAAAGTCAGGGTTACTCAGAACGGCAGTACAGCGGTAATAAAAGCGTTTATTCAGCCTCTGAATTACAACCGTAAAAGTTATTTTGACAGTATGCGCCTTCCCGAGGGCACTTTCGATAACAACTCATTTCTGATGCTCGCTCCTCCGTCTCTGGTGCTTGCAAAGTCGGTTGATATAACCGTAGAAAGCGAAGACGGCGTTTATACGGTCAAGTCGAGCGGAAATTTCAGAGCGTCGGATAAGGTTATGTATGTGTGGGCGGTTCTTACCGCCCGCACGGGCACTATGGAGGATGATTATGACTGAATTATATACGATTACGGACAACCTCATAAGAAATGCCAGACGTGATGAAAAGCTCAAAGACGTGCGTTTTGTAAAGGCGTATAGAAAGGATAAGGCAGAGCGCCCTGTCAGCGGATTTCTCGGTGTAGTAAATTTCAAAAAAGCAGAGAGTGAGATGAGCGCTGAGGGTGAAATATACAGAACTGAGCTGGAAATAATACTCTATAACTGCGAGTCCGAGTCCGGTGAGGCTCTCGGCATAACGGCGCTTAACCTTACAAAGGCGTTGAAAACTGCGGATAAGGACGGTTTTATCGCTAATATGACCGTGGGTGCGATAGACTACGACAGCAATAACGGAGCGATTTTCAGAAGTGTAAATGTTAAGCTTTCCGCAATATACACAGACGGCGTTATGAAAAAATATCCGGACAGCGAAAACGAAGATAGCGGAACGGCGGCTCCGTATGTGTATATAAATGACGTTAAAATTAACGGCGTTCTGTCATTAAGCGTAAAAGAAGAATTTGAGTCGGCAGTATCCTATTACGAAATTCTCTCGGAAGAGCCGTGGCTTAGTACTGCGCAGAAAAAGGGATATACTATCGAGATAAGTTTGTCCGACGATAAATTCTCAGACATAACGGAAAGTGATTTTACGCTTACAGCCGTGTACGGCGAAAGCAGTGTAAGCTACAGAGGATGCAGGTCTATTTCCTCGGAAATTACTGTAGATAAAAGTAAAAGCTATAAAAGAAAGTTAAAAATTACAGCGACAGAAAGGGTGGCGCAGAGTGAATACTGAGAATATTTTTAATCCGTCCGATTCTGTAGACGCAAGGACGATAAGTGAAATTTTTGAACAGGACAGCCGCCGATACAGCCGCGCGCTTACCGAGGAGCAGGAGGCGAGAGGAATATGAATTTAGCTGTTATGAGGTATAAGGGCACTTCGTGGGAGCATAACCCTCAATCACTGAAAATCAGCTCGCGCCGCTCCCTTAACGAGCAGGGTGTTGCGGGAGGAAGCTCTGTGGTGCGCGACTTCGGAGAGAGAGCGAGAGTTATAACAGGAAGCGGACAGATCGCGGGCGAGGACTGTATAGATAAGTTTAATAAGCTTTTAGCCCTGCAAAATCAGAGCAACAGCGGAATCCTTTCGCTTCCCGATGTAGCTCCGTTCTACGCCTTCTTTAAAAGCGTTGAGCTAAGCTGCGACCCTACGCCGGATTTGATTACATATAAGTTTGAATTTGTTGAGGATTTGTCTTTCGGACCCTCTGACGGCGAAAAACGCTATCACACGGTAGAAAATGATGAAACGCTTTGGGATATTTCGCACAAATACAAAGTTGAAATAGAAAAGCTTGTTGCACTTAATCCAGAACTGAGTCGTGTTGACGAGCTTAAAAAGGAAAGCAGGGTGAGAATATGCTGAGCTTTAAGGCTGTAGATATTCACGACCGGGAAACCGAGCTTCCTATTCCGTCGTATATGACTGTTAATCGTGACGAGAACGTTCCCGCCGACGATATTTCCGTGAGCTTTCCTGTGATAAGAGATTTACCTGAGCTTTGTGAACTCACCGTGAGCGAGGACAACGAGATAATTTTTCACGGACAGATTGACGAACAGCAGACTTTAGTGAGCGACGAAGCGGTAATGTCGCGCCTCGTGGCTCGCAGTATGGCGGCTGTCCTGCTCGATAACGAGAGCAAGCCCGTAAGCTACTACTGTCCCTCGACCTCAATAATTTTCTCGCGCCACCTTGAGCCGTTTGGAATTAATTCGTACAAGGGAAAGGAAACAGTGCTTAAAGAAACACTCAACATAATTAAGGGCATGACAGACTGGCAGGCGCTTTATAGCTTTTGTATGCGAGCTTACGGAAAGGCTCCTAGAGTTGAGTCCGACGGAACTGTCAACTTAAACGGTATTCAATGCGATAAAAGGATATATTTCTCGAATACTGACGGCACGGCATATATTTCTTTAAAAGAAAATAATAAACGTTGTAACACTCTTTCTGACGTATGGGTAAAGCTTTCCGCAGGAGACGGATATATTTTAAATATTGTGAATGAGGACGCGGGAAAGAAAAAAATCAAGCGCGAGAGGTATCTAGACGCAACTAACTCATCCGTATCTCCTACTGTCGCGGAGACGATGATACGCAGCTCAGTCGATAATTCCTACGAGCTTATTGTGGTGAGCACAGAAAGACTACTGAACGTTTTGGGAGCAAAGGCTGTTGTAGACGACCCGTATATCGGAAAAAGGGAAGACCTGTATGTAAGCAGTATTTACTATAATCTCACGCCTGACGGCGAGCGTACTACGGTCACTTTGAAAAGGAGAAACGAAAATGTGGATACTTAATTATGTTACTCAGAATTCCTTAACGTCGTCATCACCCGAGAAAGGACGCGTAAAGGGTTCAGTCGGCGGTAAGGTTGAGGTTGACGCGTCGAGCGACTTCGGTCAGATAAACGTCGTGTCCCCATACGGAATCGCGTATGTGCCGCCCGTTGGGGAGCAGTCTGTCGTTATTAATACAGACAGCGAAAGCTTCTGTCTTGGAACGGTGGCTCCAACAAAAAAGCTTCAGGCAGGAGAAATAATGCTGTATTCGGCGGGCGGAGCTTCGATTGAACTGAAAAACGACGGAAATGTGTATATCAACGGAAAGAAGGTAAGTTGATGGACACTAAAATTGAATTAGGCGATTTTATAGTTAGAATGAACGGTTTTGCGGAAACTGTCGATGGAGAAGAGCAGATAAAGCAGCAGATTTATTTTGCGGCGAATATACCTAAAGACAGTTTTATTTATGACCGAAGCATGGGAGCTTTTTCAGGAAACATTGACACAAATTCCAAAAACGCAGAACGTACCGCCGAAACACTCATAAACGAGGGTCTGATAAAAACCGGAATTAAGGTGAATGTAAAAAAAATTGAAAAAAGAATCGGACAGACAGCGGTAATGCTTACCGCTGACGACGGTTTTAAAATAATAGACACAGAGGTGATAGTATATGACCGGCTATGATGAAATACTTTCGAGAATGAAAGAGAAGTATACCGAGATTTCGGGTTATCAGGTACCTGAGCTTTCGGATATTGATATAAGAATGAAAGTGCTTGCGGGCGAGCTTTTTAACAGTGAGGTCAATCTCGAGTTTATTAAGCGGCAGATGTTCCCGAGTACCGCTACCTCGGAGTATCTCGACTTGCACGCTCGGGACAGAGGCTTGTCCCGAAAACAGGCGGTAAAGGCAAAGGGAGAGGTCAGATTCTACATAAGCGCGCCTATAGAAGAGAATATAAGTATTCCTAAGGGTACTGTAGTTTCAACCGACGAGGGAAATAAACAGTACAGGTATCTGACCGAGGAAGCGGCAATTCTCACTTCGGGAAATACTCTTGTGAGCGTGAGCTGCGTGGCGGAGAAGGGCGGCTCTGAGTACAACGTCAAAGCAGAAAAGATATATACTATGGTTACTAATGTTGTAGGAATTGAGGGTGTTACAAATCCCGAGGCTTTCTCGGGCGGAGCAGACAGGGAGAGCGATGAAGAGCTGCGAAAGAGAATACTTAACTCGTATGTAACTATTTCCAACAGCACAAATAAAGCCTATTACAAGCGGCTGGCTCTGTCGGTTGAAGGAGTTAAGTCGGCAAGCGTTCTCCCGAAGGTTCGGGGAGTGGGAACGGTTGACGTTTACATATGCGGAGACAGGATGAAAGCGACGACCGAGCTTGTGAAAAAGGTTCAGGCTGTAATGAATGAACAACGAGAGCTGAATGTGGACGTCAAGGTGTACGCCGCAGAAATTATTAACATAAATCTGGGTGTGAATATCGTCCTAAAGCAGGGCTACAGCGCGGATGCAGTCAAGGAAAATGTACGCAGGTCAGTCGAAGAATATATAAGTATGCTCGACGTCGGCGAGGATGTTTACGAGAGCCATCTCGGAAAGGCTGTGCTAAGCGCCGAGGGCGTGTATAACTACAGCTGGCTCAGTATGTATCCCAGCTATATTAATGTGGACGATAACTCGATTGCAGTTTTAGGAAGTATTATGATAGGAGTTGTAAGCTGATGAGGGCGCTTGAGTCTATGATAAAAAAGCTTGCGCCGCTGGGAATTTACGACACAAGAAATACAAGCAATATTTACGCAGAGCTTTCAGCCTATGCCGCGGCGATAGACAGCTACAGAGACCTGCTTGACGAGGCACTGCGCGAATGTTTTATTTCGACCGCCGAGACCTTCGGACTCGAAATAAGAGAGAGGGTCGTAGGAGATGTGAGGAGCGATTGCAGCATAGAACAGAGACGGAATATGCTTAGTACGCGCGCCTCGCTCGGTGAAACGGACTATAATCTCGCAGGCTTCGATAAATTTATGGATAGCTTCGGCGTGCAGGATTATACTCTAAGCGAATCCCCGAGTACGCAGTCGGTAACTGTAACTATAACGGGCGATTATCCTGGCAATACGGAATCGTGGATAAAAAACCAGATTGAGCTGATTTTACCCGCACATCTTAATATGAATGTGTATTCAGGAGGACTCAGATGGTCGGCAATTGATAACAATAACGATACGTATACGGCGTTTGATAGCAAGAACTATACTTGGGAACAGCTTAATACTCAAAAATAAGGGAGAGAAAAATGGCATCAACTAATAAAACTCCTCTGGGACTCAACCAGTGGATTGAAACGGACAGACCAAAACGCTCGGATTTCGTGAACGATAACGCTATTATAGACATGGTTATCGGAGCGCATATTTCCGACGAGGATAAGCACCTAACATCGTTTGATGAGAAGCTCAGGGTTTCCGAGCCGTTTAAAATCAGGACTGTTTTCGGCACGGGAACATCGTCAACTCTGTTTCGTCTGAACTTCGAGCCGAAACTGGTAATCGTGTTCAGAAAGGACAGCGCGCCCGTTGAGTACACTGGCGGC
The DNA here is from genome assembly GCA_947625485.1 of uncultured Clostridia bacterium. Lineage (GTDB taxonomy): Bacteria > Bacillota > Clostridia > Oscillospirales > Acutalibacteraceae > Ruminococcoides. The sequence continues at coordinate 11,353 of CANQOP010000012.1, forward strand.
TATATGAAGATTAACGCCGCTATAGCTACAGACACGGGTACGAGCGGCGGAATACTAATATCAGGCGACTGCGTGAATCTGCAACAGAGCACGACAGCGGTGAACGGTGTGCTCTTTAACCTTAATCAGGAACTTTCTGAGTATATACTTGTGGCGTTCAGATAATAGGATAAACCTTTTAAGTGAAGCGTAAAAATTAACATTTAAGATATACTCACACAAGGAATGGTAAGCCCTCCTATGGCAGTATTTATTTCTGCCGTAGGAGGGTGTCCTGTTTTATGGAGAGATGTGAGTTAAAAAGAAATCATTTTTTATTATAAAATTATAAAATAAATAAAATGAAAAACGACCTTCCTTACGGAGGGTCGTTTTGTAAGTTTTATGTTTTATCAGTGTCTGGGTTTATAGTGCCGCGCTCCGCGCCCGTTTGCATTCTTAGGAATGTAAACCTCGTCGGTGTCGTATTTGCTGCGTTCTTTTACCTGCCTTTGCTGTCTCCTTGTCGGAGGCTGTTGCGCGCGTGCCGGAGACGGAGCTCTTCGGGGAGCCGGTCCTCCGACTGACGCTCTCTGCGGAGCAGGTCTGCCGCCGCGCGGCGGCTCTCTGTGATTTCCGCCGCGTCCGTTCCCGTTTTTTAGTTGCCTTTTCCTTCTTACAGATCTCACAATCAGCGTAATTATAATAATTGCCGCGGCTACCTCTAGAGCAATACCCGTGTAAAGTATCCACATACCGTTGTCGCCGTCGTCATCATTATTCTTAATAAAACCGAAGTCATCAACACTGCCGTCGTCTGCATCGGCGTTATTGAGCTCCTCGGCAATCCTTTTCCAGTCCTTTTTCTTAAGAGTGTCGGTATCCACCTTGCGGTCGTCTACATTGTAAACCGGAGATGTGGGCGCCTTGGTAGGGGATGAGAGAGCCGAACTCTTACTCGAGTAATAATTTGAATTGTTGCTGACGTAGCTGCTTTGGCTCGAACTGTTATATTGAGGGGCTTGTGTAGGAGCCTGGGTAGCAGGAGGGTTCGTTACGGGAGCCTTTGTTGCGGGAGGTTTGGTTACGGGCGGCTGCGTTGCAGGAGGTTGAGTAGTCGCTCTCGTAGGAGGCTCGGTCGCCGGCTGAGTAGTCGGTGTTTCGGTAGTAACAATCTGAGACTGAGAGGAAGTTGCGTCTCCTCCGTCGTCCGGTTCAGCAAATGCATTTATTGTGCAAAGAGAGATGCATAGAATCAATAAAAATATGACACAAGCAATTCTTAGCGTCCTTTTCATCATTGCACTTCCTTCCAAATTTCCTTATTTTTTCCTGTTATTTTCCTATTATTTGTCAGAACTGCCGCCTTTGTCAGCGGTCGTTGCGGCTTCCGTAGTTTCCTCTTTAACGAAGAACATACCTGAGTCGTATCTTCCGACTGCGCCGTCGTTTACTTTTAGTGCGCCGTTCTTCTTGAGCTTCTCGGCTGTTTTCTCAAGTAAATCTGTAAGGTCGTCATTTTTCATATCGGAGAGAACTGTCGCGCGGTTGTCCTTAACGTGCTTTTCGGATGAGCCTTTTATGTCGTTTTTGAGTATGATGTAAGCGCTTGGGCTGTCGCCGTCCTCGCCTACTGTAATTACGGTAGACTTGTTGTTGTCAAGTTTCTTTAACGCCTTGTAGATGTCGGCATTATCGGTTTTGAGCGATTCTTTAGAATTTACGGAGTCGGTTGTAACGGAGTTTGCCTCTACATTATAATCCTTCTGAATCTTTTTGGAAACCTTATCGAAGGTTGAAGAGCCGTTTGAAAGCTGTTCTGCAAGAGCCTCAAGCTCAGATTTAATTTTCTCAATCTTTTTTGCGCCGAACTTCTTGGAGGTTGAATTGCCGTCTTTGTCTGTAGATGATGTGTAGAGGTTAACGGGGATTGAGCTGTAGCTTAAATAGTTTTTAATAACAAAGTCGTTGAGTTGTTCGTCGGAAACTTCCTCGAGACCGCCCTTGTCGTAGAGCTTACCGAAAAGAGCGTTCTGCTTTACGTTCGCAATGTATGAGGAGAGCGCGAAGCTTTCAAAAGAAATGCCGTAAGGAGTAAGCTCGTCTTTCATCGGGCTTACATATCCGTAGGAGGCATAGGGTCCTACATCCCAGCTGTCCTGAGCAGTCTTATTAGCATTTTTAATCTGAGCCTCGTCTACAGTAGCACCGTCTTTAGCCACAAGATAGTCAAGCGCGATTATATTCATCATAATTTTGTCTGCCTCGGTTTTAATCCAATCCTTGGCTATCGCTTTGTTGCCGTCGTCGTCCTTGATTTCAAGGTCCGTAAACGGCTCGTTTTCCTTGTAACCCTTAGCTTTCTCTGCGTAGGTTTTCGCACTGTTATATGCCTGATAGAGCGAATAGATATATACACCGATATCGTACTGCTCCGAAAGAGTGCTGTCGTCATATTTGTAGCCCCAATCCTTTGTGAGACTGATTGGAGTACAGCTTGCCGCTGAAATTACAATAAGAATTGTAAGCACTGCGGCGATTACTTTCTGAAATGGTTTCATTTTTTATTACCGTCCTATCTGAAAAATAGTGTACGTACCACCGTACATTCTAAATCATTATACATTAAAAACTGATAAAAGTAAATAATTTTCGGCAAATTTGTGCTGAATTATCAGTAACATTTTTGACAATTTATTGTAACCTTGCGCAGGTCGCCTTTAAAACCTCCATAATGGGCATACCTTTGGGGAATTTTACCGAAATAAACGGCTTTGCTCCCGCGTTGACAGATGCCTGTCTGCCGAGAGAGCGGAGCACCTTATCCGTGCCCTCGTTTTGGAGACTTTTTACATAGAGGAGCAGTGCAGTGTCGCTCTGGCGGATTTCGTAGATACCGAGAGAGTTTGCGGTGTTTCGTATCAGCGCAATATCTATAAGCCCCAAAACCTCCTGCGGAATTTCTCCGAAACGGTCTCTTAATTCGTCCTTGACGTCTTCACTGTCCGCGACGGTTCGTATATCCGCTATACGCCGATATACGTCGATTCGCTGAGAGGTATTGCCGATGTATTTATCCGGGATATGAGCCTCGACGTTTACGTCGATGAGACAGTCTATTTCCGAGGAAATATTTTCCTCACCCTTTTCTTCTCTTACCGCCTCTGCCAGAAGTTTGAGATACATATCATAGCCGACGTTTTCCATATGTCCGTGTTGCTGAGCGCCCAGTATATTTCCCGCGCCTCTAAGCTCAAGGTCGCGCATAGCGATTTTAAAGCCGGAGCCGAATTCCGTAAATTCTTTTATAGCATTAAGACGTTTTGCGGAAATCTCTGTGAGTATTTTGTGCGGAGGATAAGTGAGGTATGCGTAAGCGCGCCTGTTGGAGCGTCCCACTCTGCCGCGAAGCTGATGAAGCTGGGAAAGCCCCATTTTGTCGGCGTTTTCTATTATAAGCGTGTTGGCGTTCGGAAGGTCGACGCCTGTTTCTATTATTGTCGTACATACGAGCACGTTGATTTCCTGCTCGAGCATCTGACGCCAGATTGAGGAGAGCATATTCTCGTCCATCTTGCCGTGAGCAACCGCTATTTTTGCGTCGGGCACGGCTTCTCGTATTGCGGCCGCCTTCGCTTCAATCGTGTCTGTGCGGTTGTAGAGATAAAAAACCTGACCGCCGCGTCTGATTTCCTTTCGGATTGCCTCGTTAATAACGGCGTTGTCGTGCTCAAGCACATAGGTCTGTACGGGGTATCTGTCCTGAGGAGCTTCCTCGAGAACGGACATATCGCGTATGCCGCTCATAGCCATATTGAGCGTTCGCGGTATAGGGGTAGCGGATAACGTCAGCACGTCGATATTTTTCCTTAGCTCCTTGAAACGCTCCTTCTGCTTTACGCCGAAACGCTGTTCCTCGTCAATAATCGCAAGCCCGAGGTCGTGAAAAATCACGTCTTTTTGCACGAGCCTGTGCGTACCGATAACCATATCTATTTCGCCCGAGCGGATTTTTTCAATGATTTCCCTCTGCTGCTTTGGATTTCTGAAACGCGAAAGCAGTTCTACCTTTATCGGATAACCCTCGAAGCGGCGCAGTACCGTCTGGTAATGCTGCCACGCGAGAATGGTAGTGGGGCAGAGAAGAGCGCACTGTTTCGAGTCGCTTATACAGCGGAAAGCAGCCCTTAGCGCGACCTCCGTTTTGCCGAAGCCTACGTCGCCGCAAAGAAGTCTGTCCATAGGCTGTATTCGTGTCATATCGCGCCGTATTTCATCGGCGCAGCGCAGTTGGTCTGCGGTTTCCTCATATTCAAATTTGACCTCGAAATCTCTCTGCCACGGCGTGTCGTCCGAAAAAGCAAAGCCTTTTGAGCGCATACGCTGAGCGTAAAGCTCCGTGAGTTCTTTTGCAATATCCTTGACGGAGCTTTTTACGCGGCTCTTTGTTTTCTGCCATTCGGTACTGCCGAGACGGTTGAGCTTAACGCGGCTGTCCTCGCGCGGACCTATATATTTCGCGACGAGGTCGAGCTGAGTAACGGGCACATACAGAACATCGCCTTTCGCGTACTCAATCCGTATATAATCCTTCGTCACGCCCTGAACGTTCATTTTTTGTATGCCGCCGAAAATTCCGATTCCGTGTGTGCTGTGCACAACGTAGTCTCCCTTATTAAGCTCCGAAAGACTGTATATTTCCTGTCCGTTTTTAGACCGTGAGCGCCTGCTTTTTTTAGGCTTATAGCTGTTTGAAAGTCCCTGACTTATGAGAGCAAACTTTATTTCGGGAAATTCAAAGCCCGCTGATAAAGCTCCCGGCATAATATACAGACCCCTTTCGGGGAGGCTTTCAATATCCGTGATAAGCTGTGCGGGGTAATTTTCTTTCTCAAGATTATCCGCAAGGTTTTTTGCGCTTTTTTCAGTTCCCGCAAGGACGACAAGAGTGTACCCCGTCTCGGCGTAATTGTCCAAATCGTCAGTGAGATATTTTATGGAGCCGTTCCATAGACCGAGTTGTTTTACGGAAAACGAGACCAGCTCTGTAAGCGGAAAATCGTAGCTCGCGCTTGCAAACAAATCCATATATAATGCAGGAAAATTATGGATTAATTCCATACAGGAATTAAAATCACGCGAGTAGGTCTCGAAACCTCTGCAAAGCGTGCCGTCCTTAAAGTAGTCTGCGAGACTGTCGTTAAACTGGAACTCAAGCGCCTTTGCACGTTCCTTGATATTTCCGTATTCGCTGACGAACACGAGCCCGTTTTTGTCAATATAGTCCAAAAGCGTCGCGGGTTTTTCGTACACAACGCCGATAAACTTATCTATTGAGGAAATGCTCACGCCGGCTCTGATTTTGTCTGCCTCGCTTAAAATCAGCTCTTTCGCTGTATGCTGATTCTTTCCGCGCAGGAGATTAGCCTTTTTTACGATTTTATCCGCAAGCTCCTCGTTATCCTCTATAATAATCTCCGCAGACGGGGTGAGTATGATTTCTTCGGCTTTCCCGATTCTGCGCTGAGTTTCAACGTCAAAGTAGTTTAGGTCGGTTATTTCGTCGCCCCAGAACTCGGCTCGTACGGGGTTCTCCGCGTCAGGCATAAAAAAGTCCAAAATTCCGCCTCTGAGCGAAAACTGACCTTTTCCGTCAACCTGGTCAAAGCGCTGATATCCGAGCAGGGTAAGAGTGCGCACGCACTTTTCCGTGGAAATTTCCGTTCCTGCCTTTATATTCAGAATTGCATTTCTCAGGCTCTCCTTAGGGATTGTATACTGCGCCGCCGCGTCCATACACGCGACAACTACATCATATTCACCGCTAATCATTTTATAAAGTACGTTAAGGCGCTGGTGCTCAAAATCGCGCGATTTACCGCTCACCTCGCGAAAGATAAAGTCGCGTGCCGGGTAGAAAAGCGCGCGCAGTCCCATAGAGCATAAGTCGTTTACGAGAGTCTGCGCCTTTTGCTCGTCGGGCGCAGCACAAAAGGCTCTGACGTTTCTTAAACGGCAGAGCGCGTAAATTATATTTGCCTTGTGAATTTCCGTAAGACCTGTGGCGCAGACGCTCGCGCCGGGTCTGAGCGCTTTGTCAATCGTCCTGAAGCTGTCGGAACGGTTGAGAATATCAGTAAGAAATTTCATTAGTTAAACCTGTTCATAGCTTCCTGAGTTTTTCCGTCGAGTATTAGCTCTACAGCCTCTGCGGTGTTTTTGCCGATTTTCTCAAGTGCCTTTATTTCGTCGTCCGAAAACTTTGAGAGCACCCACGCGGCAAGGTCGTAATTCGGATTAGGCTTGTTTCCTATTCCGATTTTTACCCTCGGAAATTTGTCGCTTCCGCTAAGATATATGATATTTTTCATTCCGTTTTGACCGCCGTCGCTTCCTTTCAGGCGGATACGCATTTTGCCGACATCTAGGTTAATGTCATCTAATAATATTACAACGTTTTCGGCGGGAATTTTGTAGAAATTCATAGCCTCCACGACCGCCTCTCCGCTGTTGTTCATATAGGTCGAGGGCTTCATAAAAAGTACTTTGTGGGAGCCTATACGACCCTCGCCTACGGTAGATTTAAACTTGACGCGGTTAACGCGCGCGCCGAATTTGTCAGAAAGGTAATCTATCATCATAAAACCCGCGTTGTGGCGCGTGTTTTCGTACTTTCGGTCAGGATTTCCCAGTCCCACGACAAGATATTCAATTGAATTGTTTGAAAAAGTTTTTTTGGTTTTTCCGAACATAGTTTTACTCCGATAGTAAATTAATGCATTAAACTATTAATATAATAATACAGACTAATATAATAATACAGAAATACAGACAAAACCAACCAAAAGGGGATACGTAGCCGTACCCCCGGGTATTATATGTATGTTTTTTACGGTTTAGTCGAAAGCGGCTGTAAACGGCTTGTCGTTGTAGATACGAGCGATAGCCTCAGCGAATACAGGCGCAGTCGGGAGAACAGTGAATTTATCTATCTTCTTCTCTTTTGTGAGAGGAACGGTATCGAGGAGAACAAGCTCCTTAATTACGGAATTTTTAATTCTCTCGATAGCAGGACCGGAGAGAACTGCGTGAGTAGCGCAGGCGTAAACCTCGGTTGCGCCGCCGATTTCCATAATAGCTTTTGCACCGTTGCAGAGAGTGCCTGCCGTGTCAATCATATCGTCGAGAATGATGACCTTCTTGCCCTTAACGTCGCCGATGATGTTCATAACCTCGGATACGTTAGCCCTCGGGCGTCTCTTGTCGATGATTGCGAGAGATGTTCCGATTTTGCTTGCGAAGTTCCTGGCTCGTGTAACCGAGCCGAGGTCAGGCGATACAACAACGTAGTCGTCAGCGTTGTTACCGACCTTTTCTCTCATATGATCCGCAAGAATTCCCGCACCCTTGAGGTGGTCAACCGGAATGTTGAAAAAGCCCTGAATCTGGTTAGCGTGGAGATCCATTGTGAGAAGTCTGTCAGCGCCTGCGGCAGTGATGATGTCCGCGCAGAGCTTTGAGGAGATCGGATCACGGGGTTTGGCTTTTCTGTCCTGACGCGCGTAGCCAAAGTACGGCATAACCGCTGTAATTCTCGCAGCGGACGCTCTCTTCATGGCGTCAATCATTATGAGCATTTCCATAAGGTTGTCGTTTACGGGCGTACAGGTGGATTGTACGATGAAGCACTCCGAACCTCGGACGGACTCGTCAATGGAAACCGAGATTTCTCCGTCAGAAAATTTCTGACACGTGGATTTGCCCAGAGGCAGTCCCAAACATCCTGCGATACCCTGAGCAACCTCAACGTTTGAGCTTCCTGTGAAGATTTTGATGTCTTTTCCGTGAAAATTCATTTTGTTTTCTCCTTAACCTTAATTACTATATTGATATATAATTTTTTAACAACTGTAGCCCTTGCTTACTGCGATTTTCTCAAGCTCCTTAAGCTGACTCGGATCGTTTGCGCCGAGAACCGTGTCCGAGCTTGCCGCCGTGAAAGCGCCGATTTTTTCATTTTTCTTTAAAAGAAGTTTAAGTGCGTCAGGAAGATAATATTCATTAGCGTTATTGTCAGACTTTATCTCGCCGAGTACGGAAAGCAGCTTTTCCGTGTCGAACCAGAATCCGCCTGAGTTGACCTCGTTTATCGCGGCTGTCGCCTCGTCTGCGTCCTTCTGCTCGACTATAGCGACCACGTCTCCGCTTACGCCGCGAACGATTCTTCCGTATCCCGTCGGGTCGTCCACCTTTGCAGAGATAACCGTGGCGGCGTTATTATTATTTTCGTGATAATTGTATGAATTGAGAATGGTTTCACTGTCCATAAAAGGAGCGTCTCCGTTGAGGATGACCACATTGCCGCCCGTGTTTTTAAGAAAATCCTTAGCCTGCAAAACCGCGTGACCCGTGCCGAGACGTTCAGCCTGATAGACCGTATGAACGGGAAAGCCGAGCGTTTCGACAAATTCTTCTATATATTCCTTTCCGAAGCCCTTGACTATACAAATGTTGTCAATACCCGCGCGTTTTACGGAATTTATAACCCACCTTAGCATAGGCTCGCCGAGAACCTCAGCGAGCGGTTTCGGTTTGTTAATTTTCATTCTTTTACCCTCGCCGCCGGCGAGAATGACCGCACATTTACCCATTATTTCCTCCGACTGATAAAAAGTAACGGAAAAAGCCGTTAAATGTATGACAGATAAGTATATTATCGCATAGAATGGCGAATTTTCAAGATAAATTTGTAAAAAATTTTTATTTTATTTGTTTTATACATAATATTTGTAAATTTTAACAAACATTTATTGCAAATTTTTTTATTTTGTTATTCCATTTTTTGGATTTGTTTGTTATAATATACGTTAGACTGTTGAGTCGGTGCGGTTATTTATGCCGCATCTAATAATTACTTATTTTTAGGAGGTAATTCCAATGGCAAACAAATGGGTTTATTTGTTTACTGAAGGTGACGCTACAATGCGTGAACTTCTCGGCGGTAAGGGCGCGAACCTTGCTGAGATGACAAAGTTAGGTCTTCCTGTTCCTCAGGGCTTCACGGTATCTACCGAGGCTTGCACTCAGTACTATGAGGACGGCAGACAGATTAACGACGAGATTATGGGTCAGATTATGGACCATATCGAGAAGATGGAAGAAATCACAGGCAAGAAGTTCGGTGATAAGGAAAATCCGCTTCTCGTTTCAGTACGTTCGGGCGCACGCGCTTCTATGCCCGGTATGATGGATACAATCCTCAACCTCGGTCTTAACGAGGAAGTTGTTGAGGTAATGGCTAAGAAGTCCGGCAACCCGCGTTGGGCTTGGGACTGCTACAGAAGATTTATCCAGATGTTCTCCGATGTTGTTATGGAAGTAGGCAAGAAATACTTCGAAGAGCTCATTGATAAGATGAAGGCTGAAAAGGGCGTAACTCAGGACGTTGAGCTTACGGCTGACGACCTTAAAGAGCTGGCTAACCAGTTTAAGGCTGAATATAAGGATAAAATCGGCGCAGATTTCCCGACAGACCCGAAGGAACAGCTCCTCGAGGCTATCAAGGCTGTATTCCGTTCGTGGGACAACCCCCGCGCAAACGTATACCGTCGTGACAACGATATTCCCTACTCTTGGGGTACCGCTGTTAACGTACAGATGATGGCGTTCGGTAATATGGGCGATACATCGGGTACAGGCGTTGCGTTCACACGTAACCCTGCTACAGGCGAGAAGAAGCTTATGGGTGAGTTCCTTATGAACGCGCAGGGCGAGGACGTTGTCGCAGGTGTTCGCACACCTCAGCCTATCGCTCAGCTCAAGGAGGTTATGCCTGAGGTTTACGAGCAGTTTGTCGGTATCTGCAACACTCTTGAGGACCACTACAGAGATATGCAGGATATGGAGTTCACAATCGAGGACAGAAAGCTCTATATGCTCCAGACACGTAACGGTAAGAGAACTGCCAAGGCTGCTCTCAAAATTGCCTGCGACCTCGTTGACGAGGGTATGATTTCCGAGCAGCAGGCTGTTGCTATGATCGACCCGCGTAACCTTGATTCACTTCTCCACCCGCAGTTTGACGCCGAGGCTCTTAAGAAGGCTGAGCCTATCGCTAAGGCTCTCGCTGCCGCTCCCGGCGCTGCATGCGGTAAAATCGTGTTCACAGCCGACGACGCTAAGGAATGGTCTGACAGAGGCGAGAAGGTTGTTCTCGTTCGTCTCGAGACTTCACCCGAGGACATTGAGGGTATGAAGGCTTCTCAGGGTATTCTCACAGTTCGCGGCGGTATGACATCTCACGCAGCGGTTGTTGCCCGCGGTATGGGTACTTGCTGCGTATCAGGCTGTTCTGCAATTGTTATGGACGAGGAAAACAAGAAGTTTACACTCGCAGGTAAAGAGTATCACGAGGGCGACATAATCTCCTTCGACGGTACAACAGGTAACATCTACGACGGCGCTATCCCGACTGTTGACGCTACAATCGCCGGTGAGTTCGGCAGAATTATGGCGTGGGCAGATAAGTATAGAAAACTTAAGGTAAGAACAAACGCTGATACACCCGCAGACGCTAAGAAGGCCCGCGAGCTCGGCGCTGAGGGTATCGGTCTATGCCGTACAGAGCATATGTTCTTCGAGGGCGACAGAATTGACGCTTTCCGTGAGATGATTTGCGCTGATACAGTAGAGGAGAGAGAAGCTGCTCTCGCTAAGATTCTTCCTGTACAGCAGGGCGACTTTGAGGCTCTTTACGAGGCTTTAGAGGGTAACCCCGTTACTATCCGTTTCTTAGATCCGCCGCTCCACGAGTTCGTTCCTACAACTGAGGAGGATATTAAGAAGCTCGCAGACGCACAGGGCAAGACAGTTGAGCAGATTAAGGCTATTATCGACAGCCTCCACGAGTTTAACCCGATGATGGGCCATCGTGGCTGCCGTCTCGCAGTAACATATCCGGAGATTGCTAAAATGCAGACAAGCGCTGTTATCCGTGCGGCTATCAACGTTTCCAAGGCTCACCCCGACTGGACAGTAGAGCCGGAGATTATGATTCCGCTCGTTGGCGACATCAAGGAGCTTAAGTACGTTAAGAAAGTAGTTGTCGAGACTGCCGACGCTGAGATTGCTGCCGCAGGCGCAGACCTCAAGTACGAGGTAGGTACAATGATTGAGATTCCCCGCGCGGCTCTTACAGCTGACGAAATCGCTACAGAGGCTGAGTTCTTCTGCTTCGGTACTAACGACCTTACTCAGATGACATTCGGCTTTAGCCGTGACGACGCAGGCAAATTCCTCGACGCTTATTATGACGCTAAGATTTTCGAGAACGATCCGTTCGCTAAGCTCGACCAGAACGGCGTCGGTAAGCTTATGGAAACGGCTCTCAAGCTCGGTAAGGCTACCCGTCCTTCGCTTCACTGCGGTATCTGCGGTGAGCATGGCGGCGATCCTTCCTCCGTTGAGTTCTGCCACAAGATTGGTCTTGACTATGTATCCTGCTCACCGTTCCGTGTTCCGATTGCACGTCTCGCTGCTGCTCAGGCTGCAATCGCTGAGAACAAGTAATAGCAAACAAATATCAATAAACCGCAAAAGGCTCGGACAAATCCGAGCCTTTTCTTTGTATAAGTGTGAAATAAAATAGGGAAGGCGATCGCCTTCCCTTAATTATTTATGTTCGTCAAAATATTTAATTAAATTGTATATTAACTCTATTTCGCTTTTACTGTAGCCGTCGAGAATAATATTTCTCTTATTATCAATCCCTAAAAGATAATCAGTCGATACGTGAAATAATTTTGCGAGCGCAACCACATAGTGTGTGGTGGGAGTAGATAAACCCATTTCCCACGCATTTACCGAGCTTCTTGTAACGTCAAGTTTTTTTGCAAGCTGTGATTGCGAATATCCTGCATCTCCCCGTAAATTTTTTATCATTTCAGAAAGCACAAATATCACCTCTTAATAATTATAATCTACATAAACAGATAATTAATTATCAATTAGTGTATATTTTAATTGACAAAATTTTTAAATTGTTTTATAATACAAGTGATGTAATTAAAAAATATTTTACTTTATTCTTTATTATATAGGACTTTAATAGGCTTTAAGATTTATGTCAAATATTATTGAATAACATACAGTCCTTGGAGAGGGACTCTAATAATTAATATTTTATTGTACGGGGGGTTATTATGGATTTAATTGATAAAAAATTACCTCAGGTTAAGAAAGTAGAGGTTGAAATTTTATGTATGGTTCATGATTTTTGTGTAAAGCACAAATTAAAATACACCTTAGCTTATGGCACGCTTCTCGGTGCGATTCGTCACAAGGGATTTATTCCATGGGATGACGATATTGATATATGGATGCCAAGAGAGGATTATGAAAAATTCATTGAGTTATGGAACAAAAATCCTGTGAACGGTTTTTTCCTGCAAACCCCATATAACGAACCGGAGTTTACACAGAATTTTTCTAAAATAAGAAAGGACAATACTACATATCTTCAGGAGGGTGAGGAGGATAAGCATTATCATAAAGGTATTTTTATTGATATATTTCCTCTTGACAGGATAGCTTCATCAAGTTTAAAAAGAAAAATGCAGACATTTGATGCATTTTTTATGATGCTTTATTCAAGAAAGCATGTTCCGCCAAAAGGAAACGGAATAAAAAAGCTTATTTCACACATTGCGCTTGCAGTTGTACCAAAATCGAAATATGATAGTCTTAGGCTGAAATTAGATAATTCTATAGCAAATAAATCATCGGAAGACGGTGGATATAAATTTTTTGGTTCTATGATGTCGCTTTCAAAGGTTCCTTACTCTTCAAATATGTTTGATGATATGGAAGAACTGTTATTTGAGGGTAAAAAATTTATGGTTACTTCAATTTATGAGGAGGTGCTCACTAAATTCTACGGAAATTATATGAAGCTCCCTCCTGTTGAACAAAGGGTATGGGCTCATCATCCTGTTCTTATAGATTTTGAAAACAATTACGACAAGATTAAATAAGGTAGGGTGCTGGGATGAAAAAGTATAAGGTTGGTTTTACAACAGGTGTATTTGATTTGTTTCATGTAGGGCACTTAAATTTGCTTGAGCGCTGTAAGTCTATGTGTGATTACCTTATAGTGGCGGTTTGCGGTGATGATTATGTGACTCAGATAAAGAAAAAAACTCCTGTTTTTTCTGAAGAAGATAGAATCAGAATTATTGGAGCGCTTAAATGTGTAGATGAGGCTTCGACGATAACATTAGAAGAAATTGATGATAAAATAAAGGCTTTGGAAAGATTTCATTTTGATGTGCTGTTTTCGGGTGATGACTGGAAAGGCTCTGAAAGATACAACAGAACCGAGAAACAGTTTGCAGAGTATGGTGTAAGTATAGAGTACCTGCCATATACAAAAGGTGTTTCTACCTCTCGGATAAAGGAGACACTTAGAAACAAATAATGTTATGAATTTTCTAAATATATTAAAGATGAATAATTGTGTTAAACAGCGTAAGCGTAAAAATAAACATGTTTGTAAATACAGTTATTATTAAAGTCTAACAGAAATGATTATCCCCCTGTTTTTAATCAGGGGGATAATCATTATGTGTTTTTTATTTTCGAGGGTTCAGAGAATCCCGTGAGACAAAGTTATTAACCGAAATATCTCTTTAAGAGACCGGCAAAGCCTGCGCCGTGTCTCGCCTCGTCCTTAGCCATCTCGTGAACTGTATCGTGGATAGCGTCGAGGTTCTGCGCCTTAGCTCTCTTTGCAAGGTCAAATTTGCCTGCACAAGCGCCTGCCTCAGCCTCGGCTCTCATTTTGAGATTTTTCTCGGTGGAATCTGTTACAACCTCGCCGAGAAGCTCTGCAAACTTAGCAGCGTGAACAGCCTCTTCGTAAGCGTACTTCTCGAATGCTGCGGCAATCTCTGGGTAGCCTTCTCTGTCGGCAACTCTCGCCATAGCAAGATACATACCGACCTCGCTGCACTCGCCGTTAAAGTTGTCTCTGAGGTCTTTGATAATATCCTCGCTTACGCCCTGAGCCTCTCCTACGATATGTACGGTAGCGTAGCCCGCGTCCTCCTTAACCTCGTTAAACTTAGAAGCGGGAGCTTTGCAGATAGGGCACTGCTCAGGAGCGGAATCTCCCTCGTGAATGTATCCGCATACAGTACAAACAAATTTTTTCATAGTGTGTTTCCTCCTTAAATTTTTAAATTATAATAACATTTTTTAAAAAATTTGTAAAGTTTTTTGATATATAATCTGTAATATTTTTAGTTTAGATTAATATATATTTATTGATTTTATACGAAAGGGAGATCTTTATGCCTAATATCTATCTTAGTCCGTCTCTTCAGGAATGGAATCCGTATGTTGACGGCGGTAACGAGGAATACTATATGAATCTGATAGCCGACGCTATGGAGCCTTATCTGCGGGCGAGCGGCATCGACTTCACAAGAAACAGTCCCGAAATGTCTCTGCGTCAGGCGATTAATCAAAGCAATGCAGGTAACTACGACTTACACCTTGCTATCCATTCCAACGCTTCGGGAGAGGCAAATGCGGGAAAGAATAAGGGAGTAGAGGTATATTATTATCCGACAAGCGCCAAGGGTGAGAATTTTGCGAATATAGTCGCGACGAACTACTCAGACCTTTATCCGGACCCCAATAAGGTGAGAACAATTCCTACCACGACACTCGGAGAAATACGTCTCACTCGCGCTCCGTCCGTTCTTATTGAGACCGCATACCACGATAATCCCGAGGACGCACGCTGGATTCGCGACAATATAGACAGCATTGCCCGAAATCTTTCAAAATCAGTCGCCGAAACATTAGGAGTTCCATTCGTAGAGCCTTGAAAATGCAGTTATGTATGTGATATAATTAACTTAAATTTAAAATGCGCATCATACAGATTAAATCAGGAAAGCGGTTTAGGATTGCGATATGTTCAGACTTAACAATTTTATGTGTTTGGGCTGAGGGTTATTATTCGGGAAATCAGATTGATATAAAATAATATCAAAAGAAGAGCCTCCCGAAAGGGAGGCAGATTTTATTTTACGGAAAAAGTGTTTCCGATAAAATAAACAACTTTTGTATTTTTCGCACAGACTGCCTATGAGCAGCAATGCGCGAGAGGTAAAGAAAAGAGTGCAGAGCACGTTTTCTTACTCGCAATCCTGATTATTTTTATTCTGAGAAGAATTGTTTGACTTGTTCTCAGAGGACTGGTTCTTCTTGTTCTGAGAAGAAGAATTGTTCTTGTTCTGACTGCTCTGGTTCTTGCTGTTCTGGCTGTTGTTCTGACTGTTATTCTGATAGTTGCTCATCTGAGCTCACCTCCTTAAGTAACCGATATTTCGGTCTACAATTATTTTTGACGGAGATTTTTTATTTATACAAGGTAATGAATATTTTTTTGGAAAGAATGAAATCGCTGCTCGGCGATGAATTTGGAAATTTTTTAAAATTTTATAACAGCGACGAGAATTTTCGCGGCCTGCGCGTCAATACTCTGAAGTGCAGCCCGGACAAGCTTAAAGCTATGATAAATTTTGAGTTAAAGCAGACGCCGTTTTGCAAGGACGGCTTCTATATACCGAGCGAAGTTAAATCAATCGGTAACAATCCGCTCCACCACGCGGGTGCTTTCTACGTTCAGGAGCCTTCCGCTACCTCCGCCGTGACTATGCTTGACGTTCAGAAGGGTGATAAGGTGCTCGACCTCTGCGCGGCTCCGGGAGGAAAAAGTACGCAGATAGCCGCCGCGTTGGACGGCGAGGGATTGCTTTGGAGCAATGAGATAGTAAGAAACAGAGCTATAATTCTTTTATCGAATATTGAACGTATGGGAGTGCGTAACGCGGTCGTTTCCAACTGCCACCCCGACAAACTGTGCGTCCGACTGCGAGGATATTTTGATAAGGTGCTCGTAGACGCGCCGTGCAGCGGAGAGGGAATGTTTCGGAAGAACAGCGCCGCTCAGACAGAGTGGAGCGTTGAGCACGTAAAAAGCTGCGCAGCGCGCCAGCTGGAGATACTCAACTCCGCCAAAAACGCGCTCAGAGGCGGGGGAGTTCTGGTTTATTCTACCTGTACCTTTTCCGAGGAGGAAAACGAGGGTGTGATAACGGAATTTTTAAGGCAAAATTCTGATTTTACGCTCGAGGAGAGCGGCGTTGACTTCGGAAGAGCCGCACTCGGATGTGCGCGCAGGATTTTTCCCATGGACGGCGGAGAGGGGCATTTCGCGGCGCGCCTGCGGAAAAATTCGGAAACAATTCCTGTTTCGGAGTACAGAGGAAAACCTGATAGAATCCCGCAGTTTGTCGAAGATTTCTACTCCGGTAATTTTTTGGACAAGCCGTTCGGGGACAACCTCGGAATAGTCGGCGGTAAGATTTATGCTGTACCTGAACATATCCCTGATATAGAAGGTCTTTCCGTGATGAGAAAGGGCGTGCTTCTCGGCGAAATAAAGAAAAACAGGGTAGAGCCTCACCACTGCGCCTTTATGGCGGCAAAGCCGGAGGACTGTATGCGCTCGGTGGATTTCGATTTAAACAGTGAGGAGATAAAAAAGTTTCTTCACGGTGAGGAAATTAAGGTGAGCTATGACCTCAGGGGATACACAGCCGTGTCGGTAAATAAAATTACCGTCGGATTCGGAAAAGCGTCGAATGGCAGCCTAAAAAATAAATATCCCAAAGGACTTAGAACGCTATGAAAAAACTATCCGATATAGGGACAATTAAAGATATACTTTCCCGCTACGGTTTTAACTTCTCAAAAGGACTTGGACAGAATTTTCTGATAAATCCGTCCGTCTGCCCGCGTATGGCTGAGATGTCCGGGGCAGGAGAGGGAGTAGGTGTAATCGAAATTGGTCCGGGCATAGGGGTGCTCACGCAGGAGCTTTGCAGTATCGCCGATAAGGTAGTCGCTGTTGAAATCGACAAAAGGCTCATTCCCGTGCTCGGCGAAACGCTCTCGGATTTTGATAATGTAAAGGTCATAAACAGGGACGTTATGGAGCTGGACCTGAACGCTCTTATTGAAAAAGAGTTTAAAGGAATGAAGGTCGTCGTCTGCGCCAATCTTCCGTACTACATTACCTCACCCGTGATTATGAAGCTTCTTGAGGACAATCTCCCTATAGAGGCAATCACCGTTATGGTTCAGAAAGAGGCGGCTTTGAGAATATGCGCCGAGGTAGGAACGCGTCAGAGCGGCGCCGTCACAGTCGCGGTTAATTTTTACAGTAAACCCGAACTTCTTTTCGGCGTGAGCGCAGGTTCGTTTATGCCTGCGCCTAAGGTAGATTCTGCTGTTATACGTCTCAACATTTATAAAGAGCCGCTTTTTAAACTCGACGACAGCAAAAAATTCTTTACGGTAGTAAGAGCGGCATTCGCTCAGAGAAGAAAAACGGTACTAAATTCAATAAGTTCGTCTTTAGGACTTGAAAAATCAGTAGTAAATGAGTTATTATTAAAGAGCGGAGTAAATCCGCAGGCAAGAGCGGAAAAGCTCTCTATGGAAGATTTTTACAATATCTCGACCTTAATATAGAGGAAATTCGGAATGAAGGCAAACATTTTGTATAAAATATCATTAGCGCTTTCCTGCGTGTCTGCCGCGATTCTGGTGGCGGCTATGATTTTTAGCGCGATACGCGGAGACAGATCACGTATTGTTGCCCTGGTTGCAATTGCGTCCGCGGTTATCTCTCTGGCCGGAATTATTTTAGCTTGTCTAAGCACAAAGATAGGAAATGATAAAAATGAAACAGACAAAAACTAAGTACACAAAATTCCAGAAGGTTATGATTGTTATTATACCTGTTATTATTTTTCTGCTGATTTCGGCAATTGTTATGTGCGCGGCATTTACTTTCCTGCCGATGAGCGGCGGTCAGATATTGGATGTAGGCAACACTACTATTGTTATGAGTATTATTTCCACTGTGCTCGCGATAGTAGCGATAATTTTTTCCATTATCGCCAAAGGCGATGACGAATAATAGAAGATAAATAAATCCAGCCGCTTTGCAATCTGTAGAGATTTCAAGGCGGTTTTTTGTTAAATATGTTTAATTTATTTAAAAACCAGAAAAAGTGTTGACAAAAAGGTTAGTTTATGCTAACATATCAAGGGTTAGATAATACTAACTTAAAAACCGCAGCTTATACCAATGGGGAGAGGTTAAGGAAATGATTCCTTTATTATTCGCCACACCGGGCGAAGAGAATATAATTAAAAAAATAGGCGGAAGCGCTGAAACGAAGCTTCACCTCGAAAACCTCGGGTTCGTTACCGGCGGAACAGTAACCGTTATCAGCGAGCTTGCAGGAAATCTCATCGTAAACGTAAAAGATTCCAGAGTAGCTGTCAGCAGCGAAATGGCGAGAAAAATAATGATTTAAGAGGGAGACTGAGATATGAAAACATTAAGAGACGCCAAAATCGGCGAGACTCTCAAAGTGGTCAAAATTAACGGAGCAGGCGCAGTAAAGCGCAGGATTATGGATATGGGTATCACTAAAGGCGTTGAAATTTATGTGCGTAAGGTTGCGCCTCTGGGCGATCCTGTTGAAATTACCGTTCGCGGTTTTGAGCTTTCGCTTAGAAAAGCAGATGCTGAAATAATCGATGTAGAATAAAATCAGGTTTCCTGTTTTATTTTTGCATATAAAGTTAGTTATAACTAATTTACGGAAAGGACTCAAATATGGAAATTAAAATTGCTCTCGCGGGCAACCCGAACTGCGGTAAGACAACGCTTTTTAATGCGCTTACAGGTTCAAACCAGTTTGTGGGCAACTGGCCGGGTGTTACCGTTGAGAAAAAAGAAGGTAAGCTAAAAAAGCATAAAGATGTCACTATTATGGATCTTCCGGGCATCTATTCGCTTTCTCCGTACACACTTGAGGAGGTAGTAGCCCGTAACTACCTCATTGACGAACGTCCCGACGCTATTCTAAATATAGTTGACGGTACTAACCTCGAACGCAACCTATACCTTACGACTCAGCTCACAGAGCTGGGTATTCCCGTAGTCGTTGCGGTAAATATGATTGACGTTGTCCAAAAGAACGGCGATAAAATCAAGCTCGACGCTCTTTCGGCGGCGATAGGGTGCGAGGTAGTTGAAATTTCCGCTCTTAAAGGTACGGGAATCAACGAGGCGGCAGAGGCAGCCGTTAAAGCCGCTAAGCTCGGAAATATTGAACCCGCCCATTCCTTCAGCGGAACGGTTGAACACGCTCTCGCACACATTGAGGAGGTTACCGTTCACAACCTTCCCGAGGAACAGCAGCGCTGGTACGCGGTAAAGCTGTTTGAGCGGGATGAAAAGGTGCTCGAAAAGCTAAAACTTGATAAATCCGTTATCGACCATATAGAGAAGGATATAGCACGAGTTGAAAAACAGCTTGACGACGACTCCGAGAGTATCATCACTAATGAAAGATATATTTACATAGCATCAATCATTAAGACCTGCCTTAAAAAGCAGAGTTCAGGTAAGCTAACAATATCTGATAAAATTGACAAGGTTGTTACCAACCGTTTCCTTGCTCTTCCGATTTTCGCGATAGTTATGTTCGTGGTTTACTACGTCTCCGTTACTACGGTCGGCACAATTTGTACCGACTGGGCTAACGACGGACTCTTCGGCGACGGCTGGCACCTCTTCGGAATCGGCGCAAGTCAGTACGAGGAGGTTTCGAGCGAATTTTCCGACGCTCAGACCATCATCAACGGCTTTATCGAGTACGAGGGTGAAAACGGTATGGACGTTGACTCGGTTTCTGAGGCTATAGATACCGAATCCGAGAATTTTGAGGCGCAGACTGCAGGGAGAGAGCTCACCGCATTTGTTAATGCCGTAAACAAGTCAGATAAGGCTAAGTTTTTGGTAGAAGACGAGGAAACTCTTGCAACAAACGAACAGACAGCTACATATAGTGACCTTAAAAGCGCCGCAAAAGTTTACACTGAAAAATACGAGTGCGAGGCGCCCGACCCAGCCTCTTACGGTATCTGGATTCCCGGAGTTCCCGTGTTCGTCGAATCGGGTCTTGACGCAGTAAACTGCGCGGACTGGCTTAAAGGACTTATCCTCGACGGTATTGTTGCAGGCGTGGGCGCGGTATTAGGCTTTGTTCCGCAGATGCTCGTACTGTTTATATTCCTCGCGTTCCTCGAGGCATGCGGTTATATGGCGCGTATTGCGTTTATTATGGATAGAATTTTCCGCAAATTCGGACTCTCTGGTAAATCCTTTATTCCGATTCTAATTGGTACGGGATGCGGTATTCCGGGTATTATGGCGTCGCGTACGATAGAAAACGAGCGTGACCGGCGTATGACGGTTATGACGACGACCTTTATCCCGTGCGGAGCGAAGCTTCCGTTTATCGCTATGATAGCCGGCGCTATCTTCGGCGGCGCTGCGTGGGTTGCACCGTCGGCGTACTTTTTGGGAATTATAGCAATTATTTGCTCGGGCATTATGCTAAAGAAAACAAAGATTTTTGCAGGCGACCCTGCTCCGTTCGTAATGGAGCTTCCTGCTTACCATATGCCTACGCTCGGTAACGTTCTCCGCTCAATGTGGGAGCGCGGCTGGTCGTTTATCAAAAAAGCAGGCACGATTATTCTTCTCTCCACAATCCTCGTATGGTTCCTCTCGTATTTCGGCTTTGTTGACGGAACATTCAGAATGTTGGAAGATGACGAAATAGGTAACAGTATTCTTGCTACAATCGGCAACCTGATTGCGTGGATATTCACTCCTCTCGGCTGGGGCAACTGGCAGGCGGCGGTCGCTTCAATTACGGGCCTCCTTGCCAAGGAGAACATTGTCGGCACGATGGGTGTTCTCTACGGCGCGGGCGACGGAACGGTTTACCAGAATGTCGCGTCCGTATTCACGGCAGTAAGCGGCTATTCCTTCCTCGCGTTCAACCTCCTTTGCGCGCCTTGTTTCGCGGCTATTGGCGCTATGAAACGCGAAATGAATAATCCCAAGTGGACTTTGTTCGCAGTAGCCTATCAGTGCTGCTTTGCTTACGCGGTAGCCCTTGTAGTAAACCAGATCGGTTCAATATTTATCGGTCAGCCGAACATATTAGGCATAATCGTATCAATTCTGCTCCTTGCGCTTGCGGTGTTTATGCTTTTCAGACCTTATAAGGAGGCTGACAGACTAACCGTAAAAGCGAGAGCAAATAAATAAAGGTGATTGTATGATACAGTTCGTCACAAATTACTTAGGTACAATAATAATCGCGCTCGTCATTTGCGCTGTTGTGGTTGCCATACTTTGCAGTATGCGTAAAAAACGTAAAGCAGGAAAAAGTACAACTTGCGACTGCACAAGCTGCGCAGGCTGTCCGTCGGCAGGAATATGCCATAAAGATTAAAACAGCAGGTGTTCACATTTGTGAGCACCTGCAAATTTATGCATGTTTTTTTGTATTGTCAATTTTCTGCTTAGATGTTATACTGTAATCGGTTTAAATAGTATGAGCCAAATAATTCTTTTGGAGAAAATTATGAAAGTTAAAATTATTTCCGACAGCACGTGCGACCTTTCACCCGAGCTTATAGAAAAATATAACATTGGGATTATGCCGCTTTATGTAAATTTGGGCGAACGCACTTTTAAGGACGGATTGGAGGTAACTCCCGAGGATATTTACAGTTATGTTGACGATAACGGAAGACTGCCGTCAACCTCAGCGCCTAACATCGGAGATTTTGACAATGCTTTCAGATATTGGCGTAAACTCGGATACGAAATAGTCCACTTTAGTATCAGCGGTGATTTTTCAAGTTCATACCGAAACGCCTGTATTGCGGCTGAGGAAGTAGGCGGAGTTTATGTTGTAGACTCAAGGAATCTCTCCACAGGTCAGGGACACGTTGTGCTGTACGGCGCAGAGATGGCTGAAAAAGGAGCGTCGGCTAAAGAAATTCAGGAGGCGTGCGATAAAATAACGGATAGGGTAGAGGCGAGCTTTGTCGTTGACAGTATAGACTATCTGCACAAGGGCGGCAGGTGCTCGTCTATAGCGGCTCTCGGAGCAAACCTGCTGAAGCTCAAGCCCTGCATTGAGGTAATCGGCGGAAAGATGACGCCGTCTAAGAAGTATCGCGGAAATATTGACAGGGTGATTATGAACTATGTTACAGAGCGCCTCAGCGGAAGGGACGATATTGACACACACAGAATTTTTATAACTCACACACGCTGTAACCCTGAGATAATAAAACAGGTTAAAGCTGAAATTAAGAGGTACTTTGATTTTGACGAAATACTCGAAACAACAGCCGGCTGTACGATAACCTCGCACTGCGGTCCGAATACGCTCGGTATTCTGTTTATCAGAAGTGAGTAAAGAGTAAAAGCTCCCGTTCGGGAGCTTTTTACATACTTTCAGGGCATTCGATACTGAACATATCGAGAACATTTTTGATAACTGTCTTAACGACCAGACAGAGCGTCAAACGCGCCTGCATAAGGCTTTCGTCTTCGACCTTAACCCTGCACGCGTTGTAGAACTTGTGGAAAAGAGTTGCGCTTTGTGTTACATACCGTGTAATCTTTGTCGGGTCAAAATCCTTTGCCGCCGAAATGATTTCATTACTGAACTGCGCTATATGATTAATAAGCTCACGCTCCTCGGGCTGAGTGAGCAGTCCGAGCTCGTCGTCGGTACATCTTCTCGGGGCGATTCCGTCCTTTGCGAGAGCCTTTAAAATACTGCAAATTCTTGCGTGAGCGTACTGCACATAGTAAACGGGATTCTGGTTATCCTGCTGTACGGCGATGTCGAGGTCAAAGTCCATTTGTGTGTTTGCTTCTCGTGTGTTAAACAGAAAACGCGCGCTGTCCACGGGAACCTCGTCCAGCAGGTCTCCAAGCTGAATAGCCTTGCCCGTACGCTTGCTCATTTTTACTACCTGACCGCCGGAAACAAGCTTTACGAGCTGCATAAGCACAACATGGAACTCTTCGGCGTTGCACCCTATGGCGTCCATAGCGCCTTTCATTCTCATAACGTGACCGTGGTGGTCGGCGCCCCATACGTCGATAAGCGTTTCAAATCCGCGCTCGAATTTATTTTTGTGATACGCAATATCCGCCGTGAAGTAGGTGGGATTGCCGTTCTGGCGGATAAGCACGTCGTCTTTGAGCTCGAGCTTGTCTATAAAATCCTGAGTTTTACCCTCTTTAAGGAGGAGCTTTGTGCATACTTCCTTGTTCTTGTACCAGATTGCGCCTTCCTTTTCGTAGGTGAGTCCCTTTTCGGTGAGCGTATCCACGACAGACTTGACCGCTCCGCTCTCGTGAAGCTCGCTTTCAAAAAACCACTTGTCGTAATTAATTTTATACTTTTTCATATCGCTTTGCATTTTAGCGATATTTTTAGGAAGAGCGTATTTTACTAGAGCCTGCTTTCTCTCAGTGCTGTCAGCGTCTAATAGCCTATCGCCGAACTCATCTGCGTACGCGCGGGCGTGCTCGGTGATGTCATCGCCCTGATAGCCGTCCTCGGGAAACTCTATACCGTCCTTGTATATCTGCAAGTACCTTGCTTCGAGCGAGCAGGCAAATTTTTCAATTTGGTTGCCCGCGTCATTTACGTAGAACTCTCTGTAAGGACAGTAGCCTGCTTTGCCGAGTACAGCCGCGAGACAGTCGCCCAGCGCGCCGCCGCGCGCGTTTCCCATATGCATAGGACCTGTCGGGTTGGCGGATACAAATTCGACCATAACCTTTTTGCCCTTGCCAAAGTCGGAGGAACCGTAGTTTTCTTTCTCCTCCTCAACGTCGCGGAGTACAGACGAGTAGAAATTGTGCGAGTAGAAAAAGTTGATAAATCCCGGACCTGCAATTTCGCACTTTTCAAAGTAAGTGCCGCTTAGATCAATATTAGCGGAAATTGCCTGCGCAATCTTTACGGGAGCGGTTCTGAAGGCTCTTGCGCCCGTCATAGCCGCATTGGTCGCAAGGTCTCCGTTTTTGCGGTCGGCTGGAGTTTCGATAACAAATTCGGGAATTTCCGCATCTATAAGGTCACCGCTTTTTATTGATTTTTCAATCGCTTTTATAACCGCATGTTTCAGCTGGTCTTTAGCTTTGTTTAATGTCTGCATTTGTATCACCTTTTTCTGTCACATCAATGTAAAATTCATTATTAGAAATATGTTCGTTGTTAAAATCGAGCGAATATCGAACGTGAAGCTTGCCGCCGACAGCGCTTAAATTATTCTGAATTGTGTCCGCGAAAACGCCTATCATAAGATCGCCCATCGGCGTTCTGTAGTGGCATTGGTGACGTCTCCCTTTTTCGAGGATAAGGCGCGTCTGGCTGCCGCCGTTGCGTATGATTGTTACGCGGTCGTCTCCCTCTACCTTTACGAGATTGTTCGATGAAATTGTCGGGTCGTCCTCGTCATACTCCTTATACCCGATAAAGCTGTGACCGTTTTCCTTGGATATGTAACTGCCGATTGTCGTAAGTTCTATCTGGTCCTTGTCATTGTCAACTTCCTGAATACCCAATACTTTTATCAGGTAGTCCTTTTTACTGTTCTCCATAAAATCCCCTTTAGACTGTTAGTAAAGCTCTATGTTAATCTGCTCAACCTTGTGGCTGACGTTTTCGCCCAGGAACACGCTTGCCACGTTTTCAAAGCCGTCGGGAGTGTCGGAAACATAAAATTCGCACTCGCCGTTTTTGTCGCTGTCGTTTAAAAGATTATTCTCATTTAGAATTTTAGCTGCATATATCGCCGTTTCCCTGCCGCTGTCGATCAGGTTGATTTCCTTGCCGATAACCGAAGCTATAGCCTCGCGTATGATAGGATAATGAGTACATCCGAGAATAACTGTGTCCACGTTCTTATCCATAATCGGAGCGAGATAACGCTCAATAGTGAGACGTGTTATCGGGTCGTTTTTGTCGATAAAGCCGTTCTCAACGAGCGGAACGAAAAGCGGGCAGTCCTGCTCGACGACCTCGATTTGTGAATCAAAGCTATGTATTCTGTCTCTGTAGCTGTGGCTGTTGATGGTAGCGCTCGTTCCGATAACTCCGACTTTCCTGTTTTTCGTTACGCGCGCCGCCTCAAAGCAGGTGGGCGAAACAACGCCCGTGTAGGGAACAGGGAGATCGTGCGTGAGGTTGGTAGCGACTGAGCTTACAGTACCGCACGCCGCGATTATCATCTTAACTTTATGCTTTAAAAGAAATTTAGCGTCCTGAAAAGCGTATTTCTTAATAGTGTCGTTTGACCTTGTGCCGTAGGGTACACGCCCCGTGTCGCCAAAGTAAATTATATTCTCGTGAGGCAAGGTGTTCCTAAGCTCTCTTACAGCGGTAAGACCGCCGAGACCCGAGTCAAAAACACCGATAGGAGCTTTATTCATTGTTTTTCTCCTTTTTCGCTGGAAATTTGCTAACTTTATATGCTATACAATTTATAATAATACCATATTAAAGACCTTCTTTCAAGCAGTTTATTTTAAAGTAAAAACAAAATTGACAAAAACGCAGTTTATAATGTATAATACATACATTCACGAATAAAGGAATGATACTATGGATATTAAGGTTGCATTTAAAAGCATTTCAGATAGGGTCGAAGCTGCGCTCAGTCCGCAGGGCTTTGTAAAGCAGAAGATAAGCGGAAGCGATAATGAAATGGTCGCTCTGTTTACCTCAGACTCAAACGCCTACTCTGTCGTATATTTTATTGATAAAATGCATATGGTTATGCGCCATTGCGCAATGACCGAGGACGGTCCCGACAACGATTGGAAGGTTCTGGCGACGTGGATGTTCGACCCTGAGTCAGATACTCAAAAGGAAGCGGACTCTATTGCCAACGACTTCGTTGATAACTGCAGCGGCGCTGTTGCCGCAAAGCGTATGAAGGCTACTAAGAAGAAAAAGAAGAAGGGCGAAGATGAGGGAAATGCCGACCCGCTGTTTCTTGCAAAGCGTTTTGTTGCTATTTTCCCGGAGCTTAAGAACGAAATTAATACCGAGCAGGACTGCTACTATCCGTTCAGAGGAGTTACATTTACGCGCGCGTCTATCGTTCCTAAAGTTGAAGCACTTCTTAAACAGGGCAGTAAAAAGGAAATTGAAAAGCTCGGAGTTCTCCTTAGCACTCAGTACGCTAACGGCGACGCCGATACTCGTTCTATTATCACTATCGTTATTCTTAACAGCGTTCCGATGGAAAAGCGAGAGGATATTAACGTGTATTTATCGGACGACCTAAAAAAAGCTTGGAAAGCTGCGATGAAATATAAGGGCAGAAAGGTTAAACCCGAAAAGCCTAAGAAAAAGAAGAAGTCTATGGCAGAACGTCTTCAGGCTCAGCAAAGATAATAAATTGAATAATCCCGATTTAATTACTTTAATATTAATGTAATATTTAGAAATATTTCTCAAAAAATATCGAAAAATGCTTGACTCATACCGAGGTTTGTGCTAAAATAGCCTTACCTCGTGTATGGGGCTTTATTTTTTGTGCCCTTTTGAGGGAGGCTAAAATTATTCCGAAATTCAACGGGAGGTGCCGTAATGAGAGTTAAAATCACTTTAGCTTGTACAGAATGCAAACAGCGTAATTACAACACAATGAAGAACAAGAAGAACAGTCCTGACAGACTTGAGATGAACAAGTACTGCCGCTTCTGTAGAAAGCACACTCTTCACAAAGAGACGAAATAACGGAGGTACTGATATGGCTGACAAGAAAGCAACCGCTAAAGCTGCCAAGAAAGCGAACAAGAAGCCTAATGTCTTTAAGAGAGCTTGGAGTTACCTTCGTGAGTGCAAGGGCGAGATAAAAAAAATTACTTGGACTCACCCAAAGACTGCGACGAGAAACTTCTTTGTTGTTCTGGTAGTTATCATTGTTGCCGGCTTATTCATCTTCGGTCTTGACAGAGGTCTTTTCGCTCTGCTTGGACTTGTTATGAACACTCCGACAACCTAAACCCGTCTTTAACCACTTGATTTTACGAAAGGACGAATACAAATGGCAGACGGAACAATGAGATGGTATGTTGTTCATACCTACTCCGGCTATGAGAATAAAGTAGCCAACGACCTGATGACCACGGTCGAAAACCGCGGTATGCAGGATATGATTGCAGAGGTCAAGGTTCCCACCGAAACCGTAACCGAGACGACTGACGGCAAAACCAAAGAGGTTGAGCATAAGATTTTTCCGAGTTATGTTTTCGTTAAAATGATTTACACCGACGAAACCTGGTATGTAGTGCGTAATATTCGCGGCTGTACGGGGTTTGTCGGACCGTCATCAAAGCCTGTTCCCCTCACGGACGAAGAGGTTTACAGACTGGGAGTTGAAACTCGCGTAGTTGAAGTAAATTACAAGGTCGGCGATATGGTTCGCATTATCGACGGTCCGTTGGAGGACTTTGTCGGTGAGGTAGAGGAGCTTGACGCCGATAAGAATTACGTCCGCGTAATTGTATCTATGTTCGGACGTGAGACCCCGGTGGAGCTTGAGCTTGGTCAGGCTGAGCCGGCAGACGATTAATATTAGGCTTTTTGCTTTAATATTTGGGAGCGGTTTTACGTTCCCTGTGGGAGGGACTCCACTAAATGGTCCCGCAAGTTACCACGAATTTTGGAGGTGCAAACACAATGGCTCAAAAGGTAGTTGGCTTAATTAAGCTGCAAATACCTGCCGGAAAAGCTACTCCGGCACCACCTGTTGGACCGGC
This sequence comes from uncultured Clostridia bacterium, assembly GCA_947625485.1. Lineage (GTDB taxonomy): Bacteria > Bacillota > Clostridia > Oscillospirales > Acutalibacteraceae > Ruminococcoides. The sequence continues at coordinate 39,152 of CANQOP010000012.1, forward strand.
ACTCGGTCAGCACGGTGTTAATATCGTTGCGTTCACAAAGGATTTTAACGAGCGCACAAAGAATGACGCAGGTCTTATTATTCCTGTAGTTATCACAGTTTACGCAGACCGTTCTTTCACATTTGTCACAAAGACTCCGCCTGCTGCTGTACTCATTAAGAAGGCGTGCGGAATCGACAGCGGTTCCGGCGTACCCAACAAACAGAAGGTTGCAAAGATTACCCGTGAACAGGTTCAGAAAATTGCTGAGACAAAGATGCCTGACCTTAATGCCGGAAGCATTGAAACCGCTATGAGTATGATTGCCGGTACAGCAAGAAGTATGGGCATCGAAGTAGTAGACTAATTTTATCCGGGTGGGAGGATTTTCCGCTTGACCACCTAATTATGGAGGAATACTGATGAAACACGGTAAGAAATATGTCGAGAGTTCTAAACTTATCGACAGAACAAAATTATATGATATTGACGAGGCTATCGGAACTGTCGTTAAGACTGCCAAAGCTAAGTTTGACGAGACAATCGAGCTTCACGTAAGACTCGGTGTTGACGGTCGTCACGCTGACCAGCAGGTCAGAGGCGCTATCGTGCTCCCTAACGGCACAGGCAAGAGCGTAAAGGTTCTCGCTATCTGCAAGGGCGCTAACGAAGACCTTGCTAAGGAGGCGGGAGCAGATTACGTAGGCGCTGAGGATATGGCTCAGAAAATTCAGACAGAGAACTGGATGGATTTTGACGTGCTTGTTACTACCCCTGATTGTATGGGTATTGTAGGTCGTCTCGGTAAGATTCTCGGACCACGCGGTCTTATGCCTAACCCGAAGGCAGGCACAGTTACTCCTGATATTGCGCGTGCGATTAAGGAGGCTAAGGCGGGTAAAATTGAGTACCGTCTTGATAAAACAAACATCATTCACTGCCCGATTGGCAAAGCAAGCTTCGGCGCCGAGAAGCTCCAGCAGAACTTTGACGCTCTTATGGACGCTATCATCAAGGCAAAGCCGTCTGCTGCCAAAGGTCAGTATATCAAATCCTGCGCTGTAACATCTACAATGGGTCCTTCCGTAAGAATCAGCCCTGCAAAGTTCAGCGTTTAATAGGGATTTACAACTTAATATAGTACACTTCGGTGTAATATAAATCGCTGTTCTAAAGACAGCAGGTGCTAAGAAAAGCCGAGACCTCGAGCCTTAAAATAGCGACCGACGACAACTAATTTGCGTAGCAGTCTTGACTGCGGAACAAATTCGGGGAGTTGAAGCTATTTTAAGAGGAGCGAGAGGTAACGAGGCTAGACAGAGAAAAGCCGAGACCTCGAGCCTTAAAATAGCGACCGACGACAACTAATTTGCGTAGCAGTCTTGACTGCGGAACAAATTCGGGGAGTTGAAGCTATTTTAAGAGGAGCGAGAGGTAACGAGGCTAGACAGAGAAAAGCCGCGAATCTCTGAGCTTTTAAGCGTAAAACCGATTGGTTGCCTGCCGAGGAAGATGCATTTAATTGTATTTTATGAATCTCCTCGTATAACTGCGGGGAGATTGTTTTTTGAACAACGATAAATATCCTGAAAGGGAGAAAAATTTATCGGAGGTGAATATTTTGCCAAGTCAGAGCGTTTTAGAGGCTAAGCAGGCTGTTGTTGCCGAGCTTTCCGAGAGACTCAAGGGCTCCGTGATGGGTGTGTTGGTAAGCTACAAGGGTATCAACGTAGAGGACGACACAAAGCTCCGTAAGGAACTTCGTGAAGCCAACGTTAAGTACACAGTAGTTAAGAATACACTTCTTAAGCGCGCAACCGCTGAGGCAGGTCTTTCTGATATGGATTCCGTATTAGAGGGTACTACGGCTCTCGCAACAAGCGACGACGATTATACTGCTGCCGCAAGAATTCTTGCGGACTTCGCTAAGAAGAACGACTACTTCGAGATTAAGTCCGGTTATATGGACGGTGAGGTTATCAGTTTAGAGAAAATTGATCAGCTCGCTAAGCTGCCGACAAGAGAGGTTCTTCTTGCAAACGTACTCGGTGCATTCCAGGCTCCTATCGCATCTTTTGCCCGTGCCGTTCAGGCCATTGTTGACAAAGGCGGCGTAGAGAACTGTGTAACCGCTGAGAAGGAAGAGGCTGTTGCTGAGGAAACAACCGCTGACGCTGCTCCTGCTGAGGATACTCCGGCAGAAGAGGCTAAGACCGAGGAATAATCCTCACGCTGTTTTAACAGTATCATTATTAAAAAATATTACTTAATATGGAGGTAAATAAAATGGCATCTGAGAAGATTACTGCTATTATCGAAGAATTAAAGACACTCACAGTTTTAGAGCTTTCTGATCTCGTTCACGCTGTAGAGGAAGAGTTTGGTGTATCTGCTGCTGCGGCTGTTGCTGTTGCAGGTCCTGTTGCAGGCGGTGAGGCTGCTGCAGAGGAGAAGAGCGAGTTTGATGTAGAGCTCAAGAGCGCCGGTGCAAACAAGATTGCCGTTATCAAGGCTGTTCGTGAGATCACAGGTCTCGGACTTAAGGAAGCTAAGGCTCTCGTTGACGGTGCTCCTAAGACAGTTAAGGAAGCTGTTTCAAAGGACGACGCTGAGGAAATGAAGTCCAAGCTTGAGGCTGCAGGCGCAGAGGTAGAGCTTAAGTAATTAAACTCAAGATTTAAAGAGGCAGGGAAACCTGCCTTTTTTTATTAGTTTTACAGCTTTTATTAAAGAGCCGTTAGGTATAGTGGTAAAAAATTTATTTATAAAATTTTTTGATAGTAATTAAAGATTGGAATTTTTTACCATTATCATAAAATTTGTGTAAGTAACCGATATAATAAATCTAAAATATTTACAAAGAATATTCTGTATAAGATAAGTCGCCGAAACAGAGCTTTTTATCTTTTTTAAAAATTAAATAACTTTATTTAGCAAATATAAAATTGTATAAAATTTCTCTGCCGACGTATCATAAAGACAAGGGATAAGTTTTGAATTAACGGTGATGATATGAAATATAAGGATCTCACGCAGCTGATAAGCGACAGTTCAAGCTCGCGGCGCTTTTTTCTATCCCTGCCCGTAGAGATGCAGCTTTCGCTCCACAGCCGCAACGACAGCGTTCACACCGCTGAGGAACTGAGGGAAATGGTTCACAGCATAAACCGCGAAAAACACTATCTGGATTTATCACAGAATCCGTTCAGTTTCCTTAACTGAGAACGCATAAAAAATCCACCCCTTGAGAATACTAGCCTCAAGGGGTGATAATTATGCCTGAAAATAATAATATTCCGCTCGAATGTCCGTCCAGACAGCAGAAAAACTCAACGGAACCGATAGTTAACGCGGTGGAAAAGAATATTTTCCCCCCGAAAAACGACGAAATAGAGCATATTATTTCAAAAGCTCAACAGGAATAGCAATCCATTCACGAACAAAGAACGTAGGATAATTTATTATTCCTACTTTGCCGTTCTGAGCATTGACAGCGCCTATCGGGTTTCGGATACCCTGCTTTCTTACAATAAGCCTTGCCCTGAGTTGATGGAAGCTGTCCGTCACGATGGCAAGGCTTTCATTTATATTCTCATCTTTTATAATTTTAAATGAGTTTGCGATATTCTGCTTAGTATTTTTAGACTTGTCATCCATGTATAGCCTGTCCGCGGGAATGCCGCTTGAAGTCAATTCTTCATACATACACTCAGCCTCACTGATATGCTCGTCGTCGCCTTTTCCGCCTGAGAGTACGGCTTTGCTTTTCGGATTTGAACGCAGATACTTTTCTGCCGCGTCAATTCTCTGCTGAAGATTTACACTTGGACCCCAAGGTTTTACCTGAGCGCCGAGAACTACAGCAGTTGCACCTGACGGAGCGGGACAGAGTGCCGCATATGCCATTATTGCGCTCACAGTTACCGCGTAAACGATGAAAACCGTCGCGCACACATTCCATATCCTCCATAGTGTTTTGAACAATTTTCGGGCGCACAGGCGCTTTTTTATTTTTTTATAATATTTGTTTAATCCGCACCAAAATATAATATAGAGACATATCGCCGAGCCGAGTATATTGCCGAAATTTAATAAGCTATATGTCAGAGGCAGAGTAAACCAAATCAGAAATATAGACGCAATAATGACTGCGACTACACGCAGGGCTGTCAATAATTTTTTTCTCATAAATCCACTTCCTTCGTATTTATTTTAATACATTAATTCAAAGAATACAAGATATAATCTGCAAAATACGAGGAGCAGGGCATTGGAGTTAGTGTTTAACGGCGTGATAAACAGATAAAGGACTGCCTTGCGACAGTCCTTTATATTAGTTTCTCTTCCTTGTGCCCGAGTAAAGATTATCCTCGTCAACGGAGACGGCTTTGTTTTCCTTTAAACTTTCTTTTACATCGAGAAAACGCTGATTTTTGCTTCCTCTGAACAGCAGCATTAGACTTCTCTGTTCCAGAATAAACGGCCCGTCCACGAGATAGTCGAGGTTTTCGAGCAGCTTTTTCCATTCGGGGTGTTCGGGAAAGCCGTCGATAAGCTCCTCAAAGGTATATCCTGTGTAGCTCATAACATTCAGGCCGTTCTCGTGACATTTTACTGCGAGCTCTGCAAGCGCTTCCGCCTGACAAAACGGCTCGCCTCCCGAGAAGGTCAGACCCTGTAATATCGGGTTTTTAACAGCAATGTTAAGAATCTTGTCTACATCGCCCGGATGCCTTGGTTCGAATGCCCATGTTTCCGGATTGTGACAGCCTTTGCAGTGGTGAGGACAACCCTGAGTGAATAAAGTCATTCTTATCCCGGGACCGTCCACAATGCTTTCGCTCACGATACCCGAAAGATTTAGCTTAGTTCCCATTTAAACCGCTTCATCTGTTAGCTCAGACATATCGTAGTCACTGCCAACAGCGTGCTTTACCCGCTGTTCTACTTCGGCGCGTTTAGCGTCGTTAAAGCGGTCGAGCGTTCCTACAAGATAGCCCGTAATGCGGCGAATTCTCTCAAATCCTTCGCCGCCCTTGCCTTCCTTGCGTCCGCAAACAGGGCAGTAGTCGCCGATTATTCCAGTATGTCCGCATACAGGGTCGCGGTCAACAGGGTGGTTAATGGAGCCGTAGCCTACGCCGCTTTCTTTCATCTGGCGAATAACAGCCTCAAAAGCGTCGAGGTTCTGAGTCGGGTCGCCGTCAAGCTCAATGTAGGAAATATGACCGCCGTTTGTGAGGTTATGGTAAGGAGCTTCAATTTTAATTTTATCAAACGCTGAAATATTATAGTAAACAGGTACGTGGAAAGAGTTCGTGTAGTACTCTCTGTCTGTAACCCCCGGAATAGTGCCGAAACGCTCCCGGTCAATCCTGACGAAACGTCCCGAAAGTCCCTCGGCAGGCGTGCCTATAACAGCGAAATTGAGATGATATTTCTGCGTCGCTTCGTTCATCTTTTTGCGCATATATCCGATGATTTCAAGACCGAGCTTCTGAGAACTCTCGCTCTCGCCGTGGTGCTTGCCCGTGAGCGCTTTAAGACACTCAGCAAGACCGATAAAGCCTATGGTAAGAGAGCCGTGCTTGAGAACGTCGCGCACTGAGTCGTTCGGACCGAGCTTTTCGGAGTCGAGCCAAACTCCCTGACCCATAAGGAACGGATAGTTTTTAACGAGCTTTGAGCACTGAATTTCAAATCTCTCGAGGAGCTGGTCAACGCAAAGATTGCACATTCTGTCCAGCTGCTCAAAGAAAAAGTCAATGTTTTTATTGGAAAGAATGGCGAGACGGGGGAGGTTTATTGATGTGAAGCTGAGGTTACCTCTGCCGTAGGTCTGCTCGCGGTCGGGGTCGTAAACATTACCCATAACTCGTGTGCGGCAACCCATATACGCTACCTCTGTCTCAGGATGTCCTTCAACATAATACTGCTTGTTAAACGGAGCGTCAAGGAATGAGTAATTAGGGAAGAGGCGCTTTGCGGAAACCTTCATAGTCTCTTTGTAAATGTCGTAGTTAGGGTCGCCGGGATTATAATTCACGCCCTCCTTAACCTTGAAAATCTGAATCGGGAAGATGGGTGTTTCGCCGTTGCCCAGACCTTTGTCCGTAGCCTTTAATATATTTTTCATAACCATTCTGCCCTCAGGCGATGTGTCTGTTCCGTAGTTGAGAGAGGAGAACGGAATTTGAGCGCCCGCGCGGCTATGCATAGTGTTAAGGTTGTGAATAAGAGCCTCCATAGCCTGGAAAGTCGCTCTGTCAGTTTCCTGCTCCGCGTGCTTGAAAGCAAAACGCTGGATTTTGCCCGCGAGTTTTTCATCAAATGCGTCTGAAAGGAGCTTAAACTCAGCGTCTTTGTATTCGGGACTGTTGCCCTCAAGCTTCGGCTGTTGTGAGGAAATTTCTTCAGCCTTATCGGCGAGATTTTTTGAAAATTCTTCAGGATTTTCTGTGTCCGTGAGCAGCTCTATAGCTCTCTCAAGATTCTGACGGTAACGTTTTCTGTATGTTTTTGCAACGCCCGGAGCCATTGAATAGTCAAAGTTAGGTACGCTCTGACCGCCGTGCTGGTCGTTTTGGTTTGACTGAATAGCTATACAGGCAAGAGCTGAGTAGGACTGAATATCGTTTGGCTCTCTGAGGTAGCCGTGACCCGTGGAGAAACCGCCCTTGAAAAGCTTTAAGAGGTCAATCTGACAGCAGGTAGTAGTGAGCGTTAAGAAGTCAAGGTCGTGAATATGAATATCGCCGTCGAGGTGAGCCTTGCTGTGAACAGGATTAAGTATATACATATGATAGAACTGCTTAGCGCCCTCGGAGCCGTATTTAAGCATAGTACCCATAGCTGTGTCGCCGTCTATGTTTGCATTCTCGCGCTTAACGTCGTTGTCCTTTGCAGCCTTGAAGGTGAGATCCTCGTAAATTTTCATCAGCTTTGTGTTCATATCGCGAACGCGCGTGCGGTCCGCACGGTAGAGGATATATTCCTTCGCAGTCCTTGCGTGACCGTTTTCTATGAGAACTTTCTCGACCGTATCCTGAACGTGTTCTACGGTGGGCTCTGTCTCATTCTGAGCTTCGAGAATATCGCATACCTGCTGTGCGAGCGATTCCGCTGTTTTGTAGTCCGTTCCGCCGATAGCCTGAGCCGCCATATAGATAGCGTTTGTGATTTTTTGAATGTCAAAGCTTGCCGTGCGGCCGTCGCGTTTTTTAATTTTTGTAATCATTGTCAAACCTCCCAAGTATTACATATTTGTAAATGTTATTTCTTTAAAACCACAATATATTGTGTGTCTGTTTTAAGTGCTTGCACATTATATCGGATTTTTCTTTTTTCGTCAATAGTAAATCCTACAAATTTACATAAATATTTTTGTGCATTTAGAGCATAAATGTTTTATTAAATTTTCTATTAGAATTAAACGACATAATACTCGAAAAATTTTATATTTTTAATAAAATCAAGTTGTTAAATTTTGTAATTGAAGAGTTACAATCTTGTTTTTTGAATCGTCTGTATCATAATGTCACAAGCGGCGGAATTGCTTTAACAAATTTCAAGTAAAATTACAAAATAAAAAAGGAGTCCGTCAAATGACGGACTCCGAAAATCAAACTATGTGATTTTAAAGGGAAAGATTGGCTTAATTACTTAACCTTAACCTTAACTGTTACTGTCTTAGAAGCACTCTTATACTTCGAAGTAGCCTTAGCAGTAACCTTAACCTTAATCTTGTAAGTGCCCTTCTTTGTGCCCTTCTTAACGGTTACGTAACCCTTCTTGTTTACGGAAAGCTGCTTTGTGTTGCTGCCTTTCTTAACAACGGAATAGGATACCTTACCGCCCTTGTTCTTTGTAACTTTGATAGCCTTCTTGAAGGTAACAGCCTTCTTTGTAACCTTCTTGCCCTTAACCTTCTTATTAGCCTTAGTTGTGAGCTTCTTTACGGAAGCAACTGTAACCTTCATTTTGTTGGTCTTCTTAGTAACTGTCGGCTTTGCAGGTTCTGTGGGTTTTACAGGGTCTGTAGGCTTTACACTAGGATCAGTAGGCTCTACATATGGCTCTTTTACAGGAGGAACTTCGTCGGGACCGTAAATCTCAGCAATAACAGTCTCAGGACTCTCAATGCTGGATTCAGGCGGGCAGAGCTCGTTTGGAATAAAGATTAAACGAACTGTAGCGTTATCCTTATCAACAACGATCTTAGCGTCGTTGCCCATTCCTGCGGGATGCCAGAATACATCGCCGTTAGCGTTTACGTAGATAGCCTTGCAAGCATACTCGCCTGCAGGGATATTTTTAAAGTCTCTGTAGTAGCTACCGTCAGCAGCCTTTGTTAAAAGTGTGTTTTCGTCAGCAGCGTTTTTCCACTCTGTGCCGAAGAGAGCTTCTGAACCTGTGAGGTAGTAACCGGCTACAACAGTAGGAGCCTCGCCCGGCTCTGTCGGAGCAACTGTAGCGCCTGTAGGCTCAATCTTGATGTCGTAAGTAGCGCCGAGCTTTGTGCTGTAGTCGAACTTGGAAGCGTCAAATGTGAGCGTAATGTTGGAAACAGCGTCAACAACTACAGGGATGTTGTCGCCGTTGTAAACAGCAGCGTTTACGGGATACTCATTTGTATCGTCGGCCTTCTTTACGCCCCAGCTGTCTGTCCAAGCGTCGTTAGCAGCGAACTTAACTTCATAGGAACCCGGAAGTACGTCGTTATATGTAATTGTATAAACGCCGTCTTTGCCTTCCATATGGTTCTCAGCAGCGTCCTGCTTCCACTCGATGTCCTTAAGGAAGCCGTTCTTACCTGTACCAACAGCTGTGATGGAAGCGATTTCAAGTGTAGCGGGAGCGGAAGCGTTCTCGCCCTCGAAGGTAACTTCCTTAGTCTCAGCGTTAAACTTGATTGTAACGTCGGTTGTAGCGGAAACGATAAATACGATGTTGTTAGCGCCATCACCGTAAGCCTCGTCCCAGGAACCGTTTGTTACTTTGAACTCGTACGTACCCTCAGCAAGACCTGTGTAAGTCTTTGTAAAGATTCCGTCCTCACCCTTTGTCAGTGCGTTAGAAGTATCGGTCGGATCCCAACCATCGCCGCCGCAAAGATTTGCTGTACCTGCAATAATCCATGTTGTACCGGCGTCAGGTGTTTCGTCAGCAGCCGATACAGCAATAGCCATTACGGAGAACAGCATCATAACTGCAAGCAGAACTGCTAAGCTTTTCTTGAAAACTTTCATAGAAAATTTTCCTCCTTAAAAATATTTTTTCGGTTATTTAACCTTAATTTATTATAAAATAACTTGTCTGATAAATCAATAGATTAATGTCAAAAATCTCCTAGCAAATCACACAAAATAAGTTGTAAAAATTTGTTGAGATTTGCAAAGAGATACTTTGAACAGTCAGTTTATAGTTAAATAGTTAAAAAGAAAAGACTGCCTAAGCAGTCTTTTCCGTTATGCTTTTAATAAAATTATGCTTCTACCGTCTTTATGCTTTCGAATTCCTCGACGATTTTGCTGTCGGGTTTTTTAGTGCATAGAGAAACGACAATCATCAGCACAAGCGCTACGGGAAATCCTACCGCAAGCGAGTAGAGACCCGTCGAATTGCCTATTGTAACCAGACCGTCGGAGGTCGAAATCATCGGAATGTAGTCCCAGATAATAACAGTAAGCGCACCGCTTATCATACCTGCCAGAGCACCGGCCCAGTTACTTCTCTTCCAGAACAGCGCGAGGAGTACGACGGGACCGAACGCAGCGCCAAAGCCTGCCCATGCGTCAGATACAAGTCCCATAATGCTTGAGTTCGGGTCTATAGCAACGAAGAACGCGATTATCGCAATTACTACGACAGCAATTCTGCCCACAAGAAGCGCGCTTTTTTCGGAGGCTTTCTTATTAACCGCACCCTTGTAAATATCCTCAGAAATAGCGGAAGCTGTAACAAGAAGCTGGCTGTCCGCAGTGCTCATAATAGCCGCAAGAATACCGCACAGGAAGATGCCTCCGATGAAAATCAGAACGCCGTTATTGGCGAATGTTTGCTGAATCATTCTGATAAATACAGTTTCGCTCGTTGTTTCGTCAAGCTGGGCGGAGAGGTAAGCGCGTCCGATAAGACCGATAAGGAAGGAAGCGACAAATGCGAGCCCAACCCAGATGATAGCAACTTTTCTTGACTTTTTGATTTCGGATTCGCTCTTAATAGCCATAAAGCGAACGAGAATGTGAGGCATACCGAAGTATCCGAGACCCCATGCGAGTCCGGAGATAATCTCATTAGCAGAAATAGGCTGGTCGCCCGAAGTGAACGGGTTAACAAATGAGCCTGCGTCCGTAATGCCTTTTGCGGCCAGAGCGGAGCTGAAGGAATTGTCATATGTAAGAACCGCATATGCGATAATCGGAACGCTTAGAATAGCGATTATCATAAGCAAGCCTTGAATGAGGTCAGTAGTGCAAACCGCTTTAAATCCGCCGAGGAAGGTGTAGATAAGAATAACGGCGGCGGCTATTATAAGACCGATTATATATACCTGCTGGTAATTTGCGTCTGTTCCGAATAGTGTCGCAAACAGCTTTGCGCCGCTTGAGAATGCTGACGCCGTATACACGGCGAAGAATACCGTGATGATTATGGCAGAAACTATCTTCAGAACGCCGTTGCTTTTGAAGCGGTTTTCAAAGAAGCTGGGTATCGTGAGGCTGTTTCCGGATACGATTGTGTATCTTCTGAGCTTTGAAGAAACAAAAATCCAGTTTAGAACAGTACCGACAAAAAGTCCGACAGCTATCCAGATGTTTCCGGAACCCGTAAGATAAATTGCTCCCGGAAGACCCATAAGCAGCCAACCGCTCATATCCGACGCTTCGGCGGAAAGAGCGGCAGTCCAAGCCCCCAGATTTCGTCCGCCAAGGAAGTAATCCTCGTTGTTCTTTGTGCCTTTTGAATAAACGGCGCCTATTACAATCATAACAATTATATAGAACGCAAACGCACAGAGAACTAGTACATTTGTAGTAGTCATAAGAACCCCCTGTTTTTTCATTTTGTAATCAGATACTTTAACATTGTAACACATTAAATCGCATATTACAAGTTTTATTTTTAAAACATCAGAAGGCAGGGTTACTATATTAAAGAAAACAAATTTCCTCTTAATTCTCAAATGGCATTGATTTAACACAAGTTTAGTATTATAATTACACTGGTTATGTGCATACATATATGTATGCGAAAAAAGAAAGGCGATATTATGGATATTGTAAGACGCACCTGGACGGAGATTTCTCTCGACCGTGCGAAATATAATTTTCTGGAAATAAAGAAGAAAATAGGCTCGGCAATGCTCTGCTGCGTTATTAAGGCTGACGGCTACGGTCACGGCGCAGCCGCGCTTGCCGCTATGTACGAAAAGCTGGGCGCTGATTTCTTCGCTGTAAGCAATATTGACGAGGCAAAGGAGTTAAGGGACAACGGTATTACAGCTCCGATACTGATTCTCGGTTATACTCCTGTCGAGGACGCCGACGACCTCGCTCGTCTCGGCATATGCCAGACCGTATACTCGCTAGATTACGCAAGGGCGCTCAGTGAAAAGTGCCGCGAGTACGGAGTGAGCATAAAAATCCACATCAAGCTCGACACTGGTATGAACCGCATAGGATTTATTTGTCAGGAATACCCAAGAGATTATTATTCTATTGAAGAAATAAAAACGGCGTGTTCTCTGGAGGGATTAATACCGCAAGGAATTTTCACGCATTTCTGCGTTTCCGACTCGGCAGAGGAGGGCAGAGAGTTTACAGAGAAACAATTCTCTAATTTTAAACACACAATAGATTGTCTTAAACAAAATAATATAACATTTGAGATTACCCACTGTTCAAACTCAGGCGCAATCGAGGACTACCCCGATACATACTGTAATATGGTCCGCGCAGGTATTATTCTCTACGGACTTGCGCCGTCTCCGCTCCTTGCAGGCAGGCTTAACCTCACCCCTTGTATGACGATGAAAACAACCGTTGCGCACGTCAAAACCGTCAGAAAAGGCGACTCTGTCTCCTATGGGCGCACTTTTGTAGCCGACAGAGATATAAAGGTTGCAACAGTTCCGATAGGCTATGCCGACGGCTTTATCCGTTCCTATGCAAAGGACGGATATATGATAGTAAACGGCAGGCGCGCCGATATAATCGGCAGGATTTGTATGGACCAGACTATGCTCGATGTAAGCGGTATTGACGATGTGAAAATCGGTGATGAGGTAGTTGTTTTCGGAAGCGGCGAGTTCGGCGAGCGTACAGCCGACGACCTTGCGGCGTGCGCGGATACTATAAACTACGAGGTAATATGCGGGATTTCAAAACGTGTACCGCGTTTCTATGTAAGGCACGAAAAAATTACGGAAGTGATGTATAAGATATGACAATCCTTGTTATAGACGGAAACAGTATTCTAAACCGAGCGTTTTACGGAATTCGTCCCCTGACAACAAAAAGCGGTCAGCCCACGAACGCTATTTACGGGTTTATCGCTATGCTTGAGAAAATCAAATCAGAAACTCAACCCGACCGCGTGGCTATCGCTTTTGACCTCAAAACGCCGACCTTCCGCCACAAAGCGTACGAGGGCTATAAGTGCAACCGCAAGGGTATGCCTGAGGAGCTTGCCGCTCAGCTTGAGCCGCTTAAAAAACTTCTTAAACTGCTCGGTTATACTCTTGTAACCTGCGAAGGGTATGAAGCGGACGATATTCTCGGAACGCTTTCCGCTGCTGCGGACGAGTCGGGCGTAAAGTGTTTTCTTGCTACGGGAGACAGAGATTCCTTGCAGCTTGTCAGCGAGAATACGACCGTTGACCTCGCAACTAACAAGGAAAATATATTTTACACTCCCGATAAGATTTTTGAGGATTACGGAGTAAAACCTAAGGAGCTTATTGAAATTAAGGCTATTCAGGGCGACAGCTCCGACTGTATTCCGGGTGTTACGGGAATCGGTCCGAAGGGCGCTATGGAGCTTATTCAGCGCTTTTCCAATCTTGACAATATATATGAAAATATAGAAACGATTGACATAAAAGAGGGTATGCGTAAAAAGCTGATTGCCTCGAAAGATAATGCTTATATGAGCCGTATGCTGGGTGAAATAAAGCGAGATATTCCCATAGATACCGACTTCGACAGCTACAGGGTTGTGTGCAAAGACCCCGACGAGGCGCTTCGTTATATGGGCTCGCTTGAGCTGTTTAAGCTGATGGACAAGCTGGATTTAAAAAACAGCGGAGACAGCGGGAATATACCGAAAGAAACCGAAAAGAAGAAAATATCTGTAGAAACAGTTAATAATATTTCGACAAAAGAATTATATTTTGTCGCGGAATTTGATGAAAACGATATTTCCCTGGCAATATCCTCGGGCGACAGAATATGCATTTTAAAAGATAAAGCCAAAATAGATAAAATTCTCGCTGATGAAAATATCGAAAAATTTACTTTCGACAGCAAACCGTTGTTTGCGTATGCGGACAAAAGCGGTTTTGAGATAAAAAATCTAAAGACCGATTTGCTTCTTGCCGCTTATCTGCTGCAACCGTCCGCGTCCTCTTACAGCCTTGACAGGCTAGCCGTTTCCTATGGCTTTGCTTTGCCTGAAATTAATAATTCAGATAAAGAATTATATGCGGCGGTCTATACAATGCCGGAGCTTGCTAAAAAAATTCTTTTGGACATTAATGAAAAAGGTATGACCTCTCTGCTGGATGATATTGAAATTCCGCTTGCAAATGTACTTGCAAAAATGGAAAATATCGGATTTTCCGTTGATAGGGAAGGTATCCAAAACTACGGTGAAATCCTCGGAGGACAGATTAAAAATCTAGAGCAGGAAATATATTCTCAGGTCGGACACGAGTTTAATATAAATTCACCAAAACAGCTCGGCGTCGCTCTTTTTGAGGAGCTAGGACTTCCCGCGAAGAAAAAAACAAAAAGCGGATATTCAACTAATGCTGAAGTTCTTGAAGGTCTGCGCTACAACTATCCCGTGGTCGATATGGTGCTTAACTACCGCGCTCTAACGAAGCTAAAGTCCACCTATTGTGATGGTCTGCTCAAAGTAATAGCAGATGACGGACGTATCCACTCTAACTTTAATCAGACCGAGACACGTACCGGTCGTATCAGCTCTACTGAGCCGAATTTACAAAATATCCCTGTTCGCACGGAGCTAGGCCGTGAAATGCGCAAGTTCTTCATCGCAAAGGAAGGTTGCGTGCTTATTGACGCCGACTACAGTCAGATTGAGCTTAGAGTGCTTGCACACCTTTCCGACGATAAAAATATGATAAACGCATTCAGAAACAACGACGATATTCACGCGATTACAGCCTCTCAGGTGTTTAATATGCCGCTCGATATGGTTACTCCTCAGATGCGCAGCCGAGCAAAGGCGGTAAACTTCGGTATTGTTTACGGAATAGGCGCTTTCTCGCTTGCAAAGGATATTAACGTTACTAATAAAGAGGCGGCTAGTTATATAAAATCTTATCTGGCTCACTACAGCGGCATAGACAGCTATATGAAAAATGTCGTTGAACAGGCGAGGGAGAGAGGCTACTCAATTACTATGTTCGGGCGCAGGCGCTATCTTCCGGAGCTAAACACGGGAAACCACGTAACGCGCGCGTTCGGTGAACGCGTGGCGCGCAATATGCCCATTCAGGGCACAGCCGCCGATATAATAAAAATTGCTATGATAAACGTCGATAACCGCATTAAGTCCGAGAGACTTCACGCGAGACTGATTCTCCAGGTTCACGATGAGCTGATTGTAGAGGCTCCGTTCGACGAGAGTATGCGCGTTGCTATGCTCGTTCAGGAGGAAATGGAGAAAGCCGTAAGTCTTAACGTTCCTCTAGTCGCGGAGGCGTCGGTCGGTAAAACGTGGTACGATGCAAAAGGCTAAGAATAAAGAAGGTTAAATTATGAGAAATATTTTATTTGTATGCACGGGTAACACCTGCCGCAGTCCGATGGCTCAGGGTATTTGCGAAAAGCTCGCCTTCGATGAAAGGCTGTCTATAAAGGCTGAGAGCGCGGGGCTTTCCGCGTCGTCAGGTCAGCCTGCCTCCGAAAATGCCGTTGCCGCCTGCCGTGAAATCGGCGTAGATATTTCACGTTATCACTCGACTAATGTGAGAGAGCTGGACCTAAGCGCCTTTGACGCGATTTATACAATGTCCGTTCAACATAAGGCGGCTTTGATAGCGCTCGGCGCTAATCCGTATAAGGTCAGTGTGCTCGCAACGGAGGACGGCGGAATTTCCGACCCGTACGGCGGTGATTTGGACACCTACAGACGTTGCAGGGACGAAATTTATGACGCTTTAAAAATTTCTATAAAAGAATTATGACAATAGATTTGTTAACAGAGCAGGAAATTCCAGAGGTTTGCGAAATTGAAATGGAGTGCTTTACACATCCCTGGAGCGAGCAGAGCCTGCGCGAAAGCTATGCTAACCCCGACGCGCGTTTTTTCGCCGCGCGTGAGGACGGAAAAATTATCGGTTATATAAGCGCGGAAATTATACTCGATGAGGGATATATAATGAATCTCGCGGTCCGACCCGAGTTTCGGGGCAGAGGAGCGGGAAAAAATCTTGTTAAATATATAATTAAGCGTTTTAAAAACGATTTGAAATTTTTTACGCTCGAAGTGCGCGAGTCGAATGTTGGCGCAATTTCTCTGTATGAAAATCTGGGCTTTGAGTTTGCGGGCACTAGAAAAAAATATTATCGAAATCCAACTGAGAATGCGTTACTTTTTACATTAAATTTCTATAAAGGAAAATAATTATGAAAATTTTATCAATAGAAAGTTCTTGCGATGAAACTGCTGCAGCCATAGTCGAGGACGGAAGAAACGTCCTAAGCTCTGTTATTGCCTCTCAGGTTGAGGAGCACAAGCTCTACGGGGGAGTTGTTCCCGAGATTGCATCGCGCCGTCACGCCGAGGCTATAGTTCCCGTTGTTAAAAACGCAATCGACGAGGCGGGTGTAACTATGAACGATATAGAGGCTATCGCTGTTACACACGCGCCGGGACTCATAGGCGCTCTGCTCGTAGGCGTAAATTTTGCGAAGGGACTGTCTCTTGCTACAGGCAAGCCGCTCGTTCCCACGCATCACCTCAGAAGTCATATAGCATCTAATTATATTTCTCATAAAGAATTAAAACCTCCGTTTATGTGTCTTGTCGTAAGCGGAGGACACAGCCATATCGTTATGGTCGATGACTATACGAAAATGAAGATTATCGGCAGAACGCGCGACGACGCGGCAGGCGAAGCGTTTGATAAAGCTGCGCGCACAATGAATATGCCATATCCCGGCGGTATTGAGATGGATAGAATTGCCGAGCTTGGCGACCCGAAAGCGTTTAAGTTTCCGCGCCCTGTCGTTCATGACGCGCCATATGACTTTAGTTTTTCGGGGCTTAAAACCTCGGTCATAAATTTGATACATAATACGGAACAGCGCGGAGAGGAAATCCCGAAAGCCGACATATGCGCGAGCTTTCGCTCTGCAGTTGTTGAACTGCTTGTCTCGAACACTGTAAAAGCGTGCGAGGATTTTGACGTTAAAACACTCGT
Organism: uncultured Clostridia bacterium; assembly: GCA_947625485.1. Lineage (GTDB taxonomy): Bacteria > Bacillota > Clostridia > Oscillospirales > Acutalibacteraceae > Ruminococcoides. The sequence continues at coordinate 55,806 of CANQOP010000012.1, forward strand.
GATAGCAGGCGGTGTTTCCGCAAATTCACTTTTGCGGAGGCGATTTGATGAGGAGTGTAAAAATCGCGGTATTAAGTTTTATAAACCGGACAAGTCTGTTTGTACCGATAATGCCGCAATGGTCGGCTCGCAGGGGTATTACGAATATCTCAGCGGAAATATAGCCGACCTCAGTCTCAACGCGGTCGCAACCCTGCCGATAGATTACAGATAAAGGGGTTATTATAATTGCGTAAAAGAATTATAGCGCCGCTCACATTGGCTTTAATGCTGTTTTTCAGCTCGTGTTCAATTCCTTTTAGCTTTGATTTAAAATCAACTGAAGAAACGCGCGGCTACAACGCTAACAGCTCAAATTCCGTAAAAATTGATAAAACCGTTGTGGCTGACGAGATAGAGCTCTCTCCGTACTATGAAAAGAAAGAGATGACTTATTGGTACGACAGGCTTTCAACGAACGATGAACGCAGGCTATACAATGCTATCGTCGAAAACTGCGATAAGATTACCGAAGAGCGCAATGTGGATACAGAAAAAGTTCGATACACCATAAAACCGATAAGGCTCCAAAATGTTAAATTTGAGGATAAGCAGGTTGCTAACGTGTTTTCCTCCGTATCTGAGGATAACCCTAATCTTTTTTGGCTCGACTCCTACTATTCCTATACCTCCGATAATGAGAATAATTTTGAAATAACAATACGCTCGTATTATAATAAGAAAAATCAGGTTAAATACAAAAAGCAGCTTAACGCTGTAATTAACTCAATTCTTAAAGGCTTAGAGCCGAATATGTCAGAGTTTGAGCGTGAGCTTTATATTCACGACTATATCGTAAAGAACTGCAAATACAAAAAAAATAAAAATAACCGCAATCATTACAATATGTACGGATGTCTTGTGGAGCAGACGGCTGTGTGCGAGGGATATAACGACGCGTTCGGCTTTTTGCTTTCCTGTGCGGGAATAAATTCAACCTCGATTTCGGGCTCAGAAAGCACCGACGGAGGTGACAACCATGTGTGGAGCGCCGTTAAGCTTGACGGAGACTGGTATCATGCGGACGTCACGTGGGACGATACTAAGAATTACAGCATGTACGACTATTTTAACCTCACTACCAAACAGATTAAAAAAACTCACACGATTGCTCCCGACTACTCCGATATTTCTTCTGATGATTTCTTTGACCAATACGGTAATTATGTTAACTATAACTGCAAAATTCCGAAGTGCACAAAAACAAAGTATAACTACTATAAATACAAGGGCTCTAACTTAAGCGATATGAACAATAACACCCTTTCCGAGGATTTAGCAAAGGCTGCCAAAAACCGTGAGCCGTATTTTAATATCTACGTCAATCCGAAAACTATGAACTTCCGTACAACCTACGACCAGCTTTTCTCCGACGAGCTATACACCTTTCAGTATTATATCAAAAAGGCTAACCAAATACTCGGGGCTGAAGTGCTGCGATATAACACTGTGGTACTTAAGAAAAAATCGCTCAATACCATAAATGTGGAATTATATTATAATTAGGAGTGGATATATTGGATACGATTAAATATGATACCCGACCTTTTAAGCTGCTTAAAAACGAGCAAATTGCCGATGGTATCTTTGAATGGACTGTCGAAAACGACGAGCTTTGCCGTCTTGCAAAATGCGGTCAGTTCGCGAATATTAAGGTACCCGGTAAAACTTTGCGCCGTCCAATTTCGATTTGCGACGCTGCGGATACGACCCTCCGCTTTGTCTTTCAGGTGAAGGGGGAGGGTACAAAAATAATGTCTGAGATGAAGGTAGGCGATACAGTTGAGATCCTTGCTCCGCTCGGTCACGGATTTACCGTGGAAAAGGGTAAGCGTTACTGCTTTGTAGGCGGAGGAATAGGCGTTCCTCCTCTGCTGTACAGCGCTAAACAGGCGGAAAATCCTCTTGTTATCACGGGCTTCAGAAATAAGGATTTAGTAATATTACAGGACGACTTTAAAGCGGCAGGAGCAGAAGTAGTCCTCGCTACCGACGACGGAAGCGCAGGAGTTCACGGTTTTGTAACGGACGTTCTTAAAGAGCGCCTGAACGGTATTGACGTTGTGTGCGCCTGCGGACCTACCCCTATGCTTAAAGCAGTTGCAAACGTTTGCCGCAGCAAGGTCGAGTGTCAGGTATCCCTTGAGGAGCGTATGGGATGCGGAATAGGGGCGTGTCTTGTCTGCGCCTGCAGAACAAAGCCCAGGGACGGAGAGGAGTTTATGTCGCAGGTGTGCCGTCACGGTCCCGTTTATAATGCGGAGGAGGTGTTCTTCGATGTCTGATTTAAAGGTAAATGTGTGCGGAGTAGAGTTTAACAATCCGCTTATCGCCGCGTCGGGAACTTTTGGATTCGGAAGGGAATTTTCCGAGTTTTATCCGCTTTCTGTATTCGGCGGAGTTTCAAGCAAGGGTATTACCCTAAAGCCTCGTCTCGGCAATCCCGCGCCGCGTATAGCGGAGACTGAGAGCGGTATTTTAAATGCCGTTGGTCTTCAGAATCCGGGAGTTGACCATTTTATCGAGTTCGATCTGCCGTGGCTTAAAGAACAAAATACAGTGATTATCGCAAACATTGCGGGAAATACGGTTGAGGATTACTGCGCTATGGCTGAAAAGCTTTCCGATACGGATATTGACTTCGTGGAAATGAACATAAGCTGTCCTAACGTAAAGAGCGGCGGAGTTCAGTTCGGAACAAGCTGCGAGTCTGTCGGTACGATTACAGACGCCGTTAGAAAGCACTGCAAAAAGCCGCTTATGGTCAAGCTAAGCCCTAATGTTACGGATATTGTCTCAATCGCAAAGTCCGCGGAATTTTACGGCGCCGACGCCATTTCAATGATAAATACTCTTACGGGTATGCGCATAGATATAAACACTCGACGCCCGATTATTCGGAATAATACAGGCGGACTGAGCGGCGCGGCTGTGTTTCCTGTCGCTGTCCGTATGGTAAATCAGGTTTATAACGCCGTGAAAATTCCGATTATCGGTATGGGCGGTATTTCTAAGTGGCAGGATGCAGTTGAAATGCTCCTAGCGGGGGCGACTGCCCTGCAAATAGGAACAATTCTCTTTAACGACCCGTATGCTCCCGTTAAAATAAGCGACGGTATTAAAGAATATCTTGACAACAACCATTTCAAATCTGTAACGGAGCTCACGGGCAAGGTGCAGCTTTGGTAAGTTTTGAGATAGAAAGATAGGGAAAAGTATGATAATTTTATCTGTTGATTTAGGCAAGGCGAGGACAGGTCTCGCTATTTGCGACAAAATGGAACTGCTGGCTTCGCCTCTAGCTCAGATAAGCGAGAAAAATCCCGATGTTTTGCTCGATAAAGTGTCGAATGTCGCAATTGCACGAGAGGCGGAGCTTATCGTTGTCGGGCTGCCTAAAAATATGGATGGAACTGAGGGCGAGTCTGCGAAGTATGCCCGCGAATTTGCTCACAAGATTATGGAAAAAACAGGAATACTTGTCCGTATGCAGGACGAAAGAGGTACTACGATAACCGCCCATAAGTACTTAAATGCTACCAATACCCGCGGGAAGAAACGTAAAAATGTCGTCGATTCTGTTGCTGCAACAATTATTTTGCAAAATTATCTTGACAGCAACAGACGCTAATCTGTAAAATATATATAATAAATATTTTAATTTTGAGGTTTAGTATAACGAAGTTTTGAATGAAAGGCTGGTTTTTATGAAACACAAATCAATTCGCTTAATTTCTATACTGCTCGCAGTGCTGATGACAGCAGGAGTATTTTCGGTGATGACATTCACCTCGACAGCTGCCACGGAAAGCGCGAGCGCGACTTCCTCCGAGGCTCAGACCGATACGGTAGAGAAAGGGCTTATTCTGCATTGTTGGTGCTGGAATTTTAATAATATTAAATCTAACCTGAAAGCAATCCGCGACGCGGGCTATGCCGCAATCCAGACTTCTCCGATAAACGCGGTTTATGAGGGTGACCACGGCGGCATGCAGCTCTTTGGCGAGGGCAAATGGTACTACCAGTATCAGCCTACGAGCTTTGCAATAGGTAACTACCAGCTCGGTACGGAGGAAGAGTTTAAGTCTATGTGTGAGGAGGCTCACAAGTATGGTATCAAGGTAATCGTCGATGTTGTAGCTAATCACACAACTTCAACGAGAACCGCCGTTTCCGATGAGCTCAAAAACATTGAGGGCGGACTGTATCATACATATTCCAGCGGTACCGTAAGCCGCAGAAGTATTACGCAGATGTACGACGGACTTCCGGATATCAATACTCAGAACAAAAATTATCAGAATATGGTCCTCGATTTTCTAAAGAGAGCAATAGCTGACGGCGCCGACGGCTTTCGTTATGATACAGCTAAGCACATTGAGCTTCCCGACGATGAAGATGAAGATGGATTTTTCGGAAGCGATTTTTGGCCGACAGTTCTTAACAACGGCTCTGTATTCCAGTACGGGGAAGTCCTACAAGGAGGATCAGCAGCCGAAACAATAGCGACTCGTTTCTCCGATTACGCTAAGATTATGCACGTAACAGCTTCCTCATACGGCAATAAAATTCGAGAGTATCTCCAGAAGGGTATGGGTACTGCGAGCGCACTGTCTCAGTATGGTGCGGAGAATGTTACGGGTGACCGGCTTGTTACCTGGGTAGAATCGCATGATACATACGCTAACAGCGGAAATGTTAACTCCGCAACCTCTTTCTGGATTGATAACGAGAAGATACGCCGCGGCTGGGCTGTGATTGCTTCAACAGGCGACACAACAAGTCTGTTTTTCGCGCGTCCGGAGGGAAGTAAAGCGTCAGACATCACATTTACCAATATGAGTCCTCGTTGGGGTACTAATAAAATTGGTAACGCGGGCGATGAAAACTATTTCCATCCCGAGGTTGTCGCTGTCAATAAATTCCACAACGCTCTCGCAGGCGAGCCATTCGAGATGAAGAATTTAGGCGGACTCAAGCAGGCGCTTATTATTACCCGCTCGGATAAGGGCGCGGTTATGATTAACAGCGGCACTACCGATGTGGAAGTTAAGCAAACAGTTTCTATGCTTAACGGATATTATAAGGACGCCGTAAAGGGTACGCAGTTCGTTGTTCAGGACGGAACTCTTACGGGTACGCTTAAAGCAGGTGCAATCGCCGTAATTTATAATACGGATTCCTCACTTTATTCTATAACAAAGCCTGTCAATACGACTGTTTCCGTTAAGGCTAATAAAAAGACCATTTACGTCGGCGGCACTACTACCGTAAAAGCCACCGTAAAGGATCCAGTCGGGGCTACTAAGTTCAGATCCGAAAAAACATCTGTTGCAACAGTTTCTTCAAAGGGCAAGGTAACGGCTAAAAAGGCGGGCAAAGTAAAAATCACGGCTACAAATAATAACAAGTCCGCTTCCGTCACTATTACCGTAAAAAATCCGACAGTTAAAATATCCAAGACAAAAATTAAAGTAAAAAAGACCGCCAAAATTACCACGAAAAACACCTCGGGTGAGGTAACTTATTCGTCCTCAAAAAGCAAAATTGCGAAAGTCAATAAAAAGGGCGTGGTAAAAGGACTTAAAAAGGGTACGGCAAAAATTACGGTAAAGTGTAAAAACTACTCCAAGACCTTTAAGGTTAGGGTTGTAAAATAATATAAAATTGCTATAGGGCAGAGTTTAAACTCTGCCCGTTTTTTTCTCCGCGCGTGTTTCCTTGCGTTGTTGTGCTTTTATCAGTAACAGATATACAGCGTTCAGGCATATTATAAAATAGTGCCGTTATGTTTAGAAAACAATAAGGAGAATGAACAAAAATGAATAAAGTGCTGATTACCGTTATAGACGCGGCAAATAGCATTCTTTTAGCATTGTTCGGAGTTTGGAATGATGTTTTAACTACACTAATAATTTTTATGGTACTTGATTGTTTTAGCGGACTTGCGGTCGCGGCAATTTTTAAAAACTCGCCGAAAACCGATAACGGCGGTTTTAAATTTCAAGAAGGATTAAAATGCCTTTTTAGAAAAATTTGTACGATTACCTTAATTATAATAGCGTATAGGGTAGATATTCTCTCGGGTACAGAAGGACATTTTGTTCGGGACGCTGTGGTTCTGGCACTCTGTATAAATGAGAGTATTTCGATTGTGGAAAATTTGCGACTTATGGGTCTGAAAATCCCCGAACCATTGAGCCGCGCCATAAATTTATTAAAAAATACAATTAAAGATAAGGATAAGAGTAATAACAAGGAGGAGTAGCTTTTTAAAAAAGTAAGGAGGACTGTTTTCTTAACGCCCTTTCGATTCTCCTCATCTTTTTAAAAAAAAATAACACAACCGAGTGGTTGTGCTATTTTTTAATGGTGGAGATGAGGAGTGCTCTGAAACGCGAGGACTTCATCTCGTCTGTTGGGACGTGTAAAATGAGAAAGCGTTCATCAACGCTACGGGCTAAAAACAGTCCGCAGGACTGTTTTCTTAACGCCCTTTCGATTCTCCTCATCTTTTTTTCCAAAAAAATAACACAACCGAGTGGTTGTGCTATTTTTTATGGTGGAGATGAGGAGTGCTCTGAAACGCAAGGACATTCATCTCGTCTGTTGGGACGTGTAAAATGAGAAAACGTTCATCAACGCTACGGGCTAAAAATAGTCCGCAGGACTGTTTTCTTAACGCCCTTTCGATTCTCCTCATCTTTTTTTCAAAAAATAACACAACCGAGTGGTTGTGTTATTTTTATGGTGGAGATGAGGAGTGCTATGAAACGCGAGGACATTCATCTCGTCTGTTGGGACGTGTAAAATGAGAAAACGTTCATCAACGCTACGGGCTAAAAACAGTCCGCAGGACTGTTTTCTTAACGCCCTTTCGATTCTCCTCATCTTTTTTTTCAAAAAAATAACACAACCGAGTGGTTGTGTTATTTTTATGGTGGAGATGAGGAGTGCTCTGAAACGCGAGAACATTCATCTCGTCTGTTTGGACGTGTAAAATGAGAAAGCGTTCATCAACGCTACGGGCTAAAAACAGTCCGCAGGACTGTTCAGTCTGTAGAAAAACTCGGAATTCAGATTACCTGAAATCCGAGTTTTTGATATTTTGGGATAAAATCAAAGAAA
>CANQOP010000013.1 GCA_947625485.1 uncultured Clostridia bacterium
GTGCGGTGAAAATCGCACGCACGGTGTTAAGCGGGGGAAAAGTTGGAGATAACATCAAAGACTTACCTATCGCAACATTTCAAAAACAATCTTCCCTCTCTGTCTGCTATGTATAAAAGGTATATCGAGAAAATTACGCTTGATATAGAGAACTTACGACAGAACTATTCATATCTTCTTGTTGAAAAAAACAACGAGAGCAGTCCTTTTGAAATGATTGTTGGTGGCGTAAAGTATACAGACCGCTCAAAGGCTGGAGAAGCTCTCAAAAAAAGTATTATCAATAGTGACGCAAAAATATTCTCGGAATTTAATTTAAATAATTTCGGATCATATGCGGGTATGCAAATATCGCTTATGTATGATACTTTCTTGGATAGATATCGTTGTCGTCTAAAAGGTAATAATTCTTACTTCTTCGACCTTGGAGAATCAGGAATAGGTATGATTCGCCGTATCGAAAATCACGTCAAATCTTTTAGTAATGAAATTGAAAAATATTCAAAGCTACTTGACGAAACCGAAGAAAAATACAAGCGTACTGAAAGCCTCCTTAACGGTTCATATAAAGTTTTTCCACAACAAAGTGAACTTGATACGAAGGAATTAAGACTTAAAGAGCTTGAATTTGAACTCGCAATGTAATAAGAAGCAGACCGACTTTTATGGTCGGTCTGCGGCTTAATTATTTCGAAGTTTTAAATTTGTTTTAAAATATTTCTTCAAAGTATTGATAAAAATACTAATTGTTGATATAATTATTCTGAAAAGAGAGGTTAATTAATGAGTTCTACAAATGAAAATGTGAGAAAATTTGTTATGGGTTTACGCCCTATTGACGACGATTTTATGAAAGTGATTTTTAGGGATAATTCTCCTTTAGTACAGTATGTTTTGAGAATAATCCTCAATAAAGATGATTTGGTAGTTGAGAGTAGTAAAACTCAATATGAGTTAGGCGTTTTCGGCTCGCGCAAAATATTTTTAGATGTTTTTGCTAAAGATTCTAAGGGTAAGAATTATAATATTGAGGTTCAGCGAGCAAATTCGGGCGCAGACCCTCATAGGAGTCGTTACCACTCAAGTATCCTTGACGTTGAAAATCTCGATAAGTCAGAGAAGTTTACTGAACTACCGGATACATATATAATTTTCATAACTGAAAACGATGTGTTGAACGGCGGTAAACCGGTATATAATATAAGAAGAACCATTCTTGAAACTGGTGAGATTTTTGAAGATGGTACTTATATTGTTTATGTTAATGGTTCTTATAAAGACAAAGAAACATCTATTGGCAAACTTATTCACGATTTCTCGTGCAAAAACGCGGAGGAAATGCTATGTGAACCGTTAGCTGATGTTACAAAGAAATTTAAAAATACTGAAAAAGGAGTTAATTATATGTGTGCAGAATTTGAAAAGTTAATAAACAAAGAAAGACTAGAAGCAGAACAAAAAGGTATCGAAAGAGGTATCGAAAGAGGTATCGAAAGAGGTATCGAAAAAGGTATCGAAAAAGGCATTATTGAAACTGTGAAAAAGTTTATTAAAAATGGTTCTATTCCGAACGAAAAAATTGCACAAATCGTCGGACTTCCACTTGAAGAAATAAACAGGATTGCATCACAGGCATTGTAAATATTTAGCCTGAAAAAGTAAAAAGGTAAGAAAAAGCAGCGGGAACCCTTGTGAAATAAGGGCTTCCGCTGCTTTAATTTATTTTATTTTTCTGTGTTGTTGTTCTGCTTGTGCTCTCTAAACTCATACTTTTGGCGTTGATAGAAACATCGAGCCGTAACAATTACGCCGAGAAACGCGCCGATAAATGCGCCGACTGCAAATGTTATTGTGGGATTCATTATGTATCACTCCTTGTCCATTTCATCTCTTAAACTATTTTTTATATAATAATTATTTCTTTTGGATTTCAGTAACCTCTCAGCACGTTCCCCAAAATTTTTCCAATTAATATCCGAAGGATAATAATTTAGCTTTCCGATTTTCCAGAGGTCAACATAATCGGCTAACTCAATTAAATTCAAAACGTCTATATCATTCAATACAGGCTCTGCTGATACCCACGTTTTAATGCCTTTGTTATATGCTGTTGCGAGAGCGAATAATCTATCTTGTGGATTTCCTGCATTTGGCTCTGAGGTTGAAATATCATTATACCAACCATCATAACCTGCATAGGTAATTCCAAACCAATCATTTTTATCAAGCAGGTCAAAATCCCTTAAAGCGTCAGTTCCGTTTTTAGTGAGAATTTGAATATGGTTTCCACTATCTTTAAGAATTTTTATAATTTCTCTTGTTGGTGTACTATCATAACCTTTAGGGTACGGGTCGCAAGTAAAGCATAAGTGAATTAGCTTGTTTGTTATACCTTCACGTTCAACTTGTTTGCGAACTTCCTCTACAATATTCTTGCGAGGCTCTACATAAGTATGAAAATCTTCTTTTTTTCTATGTAATACATTTGGTGCAAAACAGTAATAACATCTATGTGGACACCCTGTATAAATGTTTATTGCATAATCTCCATATTCTTTAGCTTTTCCTTTTGGTATATATATCGGCTTCATTTTATTTTCCTCCATAGTTAATTTTTGCAGGACAATTTTTAAATGCACTATCACCTATATTCGTAACGCTCTCAGGGATTGTTATGCTTTTAAGGCTTGTGCAATTATAAAATGAAAACTCGCCTATATTTGTAACGCCCTCGGGGATTGTTATGCTTTTAAGACTTTCGCAATATTCAAATGCACCCTCACCTATACTTGTAACAAAGTCGGGTATTTTTATGCTTTTAAGGCTTTTGCAATTTTCAAATACATAATCACCTATACTTATAACGCTCTCAGGGATTTTTATATTCTTAAGTCTTGTGCAATTATAAAATGCACTATTGCCTATGCTTGTAACGCTCTCAGGGATTGTTATACTTTCAAGTTTTCCGCAATATTTAAATGCATCTATACCTATACTTGTAACAGAATATCCACCAATCGTATCTGGGATTTCCAGCTCTGTAGCGTTACCCTGATAAACTGTAATCTCCGCAGTACCGTTATCCAAAAGTCTGTAAATAAAATCCTTATATTTTTTCATTTAAATTTTCCTCCATTCATCGTGGGCGGAGGTTAATCCGCCCACTTAAAAAACTCCTTAAATTTTCGCTGGACAACGATGAAATGCCAAAACACCAATACTTGTAACGCTATCGGGAATAGATACATTTTCAAGATTTGTACAATCGGCGAATGCATAATCACCTATATTCGTAACGCTCTCAGGGATTGTTATACTTTCAAGTTTTCCACAATTAAAAAAAGCAGAATATCCTATAGTTGTAACCGTATAACCGCCAATCTTATCTGGGATTTCCAGTTCTGTTGCAGTACCGTTATAAGCCGTAATTTCTACTGTACCGTTGTCAAGAATATCATACTTAAAATCTTTATATTTTTTCATCTCTATTTACTTCCTTTAATTTCGTCTTGATACATTTCACAATAATCTCTTGCCGAACATCTGTTACATTCATAGGGTTCTATATATTCGCAATAAAAATTACAATTCTTAACGAGAAATAATCTGTCATCAGGGTCATTCCAATCCATTTTAATTCTGCCCTTATATTGCGAATCTGCTATAGGCAAGCGGTGTACTTCGATGTTTATGTATTCTACATCTTCACAAGCGTCTGTCATCTGCGCGATTGACTTTGCCTTGTTTCTATTTTCAGCAAATACAACCGCGGTGCAAAATCCGTCTTTTTCTCTTACAGTCCACGCTTTCATATTCAACTATTCACCTCCAATAACTCTGGATTATCGTGTATGTTACCGATTACCTCGGCTTTTGGCTCACGATTGACATACACTATTTTTCTTTCACTTGTAAATCCCAGAAATCTACCTTCTTTTTCCCACTCGACAGAAAAAATGCAACCAATAGAAGTTTTAAGTATATCCCCCTCAAAAATCTTATTGCCGTTCTTGTCGGTCAATCCTGTGTATTGTCCGACGGTTTCTCGCAATACTTCCCTCATTAGACGTTCTTCTTTTGTCTTTGCATATGGCTTTATAAATCCATCAAGTCTGGTGTCCCCACAAAACACTTCCATCAAATCTGGTATAAAAGAACCATATACCCATTCACCGTTATCTACTCTTTTTCCTCTGAATAATATTTCTCTCATTTGTATCTCCTCTTTCAATGATTAATTGTTTTTATTCTTCGCAAACACTCCGGGCAATAATCTATTCCGTCACTAACTCTTGTGGAGCAGTTATCGCAAATTGGACGGTCACAAGTTATGGTATGTGACATTTCAACTTTGTTAAAATCAACCTCACATTTTTCTGTCCATAAAATTTCAAACCTTAGTTGATGACCTATATATCGAGCTCTTGCTATTGGAGCATCGCACAATCTTGTTGCTAATCGTTTCTTGCAACAGCTACATTTTTTCTTTTTAGGATCAAAATTAATTATTTTGTCCATATTATTTTCAGTCCCTTAACGCCTGTTCGGCTTCTTCTTTTGCTTTTTTTCCAACAAATACGTTTTTCCCAATCTGCTCAAAATTAACTCTTTCGGATAAGCCATATCCTGCGCTACAAATAAGGTAATATCCTTTCTTATTGCCAATACCCATATAATGAAATCCTATACATTCTAATTTCCATATGTCTGCATTAAACCTTGGGTCTGCATATGTAACTCTTTTGGGATTTAAAATACACACGGGGTCTCCAACTTTGCAAGGCAACTCTATTAATTTTGATTTATCCTTGAAATCGGAGCAAATCACGTCTTTATTAAAATATTCATCATAAGTTTTTACGCCGTTTATTATATTTTGAAATTTATAGCAGACTCCACTGCTTAAACAATCTTTGCAAGTCATTATTTATCCTTCTTTAATTCTTTTGCATAACACCAAGAGTAAGTACAAATTGTTTTGTAAAGTCAGCATTTTCACGGACTTTTGTTGTGCAAAAATACTCACCTCTAATGTAAATAAAATTCCAATAGTCAAATGCGTAATCGTTCATTTTTACTACTCACTCCTTCAATTCTTCTACATAGCACCAACTCTGAGGTGGTCTTTTTATAGGCTTTTCGCCCTCTATAGAACATTGATAGCACATATCGCTGTCGTTTTTAAATAAATAAGAACATTTATGGCATTTATTAGTTATTTCCTCTTTCTCCCATTCAGGACAAGCAGAATAGAAATCCCTTAACTCTTTTGGCTTGTCGTAGATTTTTAATTCAGAAATGTGCCAGCCGTAACCTTTTTTGTTTTTTCCGATATAGGACGCTATATGTTCGTAAGGCAAGCAACTCTTTTCAAGGTCAAAGAAATTATAATTTTGCACCGCTCCATTTTCAAAAACCGAAAACTCGTCTATACAATCGCACACAAACTCGCCGATTACTTTGCCGCTACGCGCCCAAGTCTTAAAACGGTATCGTTTGTTTTTAACAAAATACTTCGTTTGGTAAATATACACCTTAAACGGCGGTTGAAGTTTAGGTCTTGATTTTCTGACTTCAATAGTCTTTTTACCATCTGCAATCATCTCGCAGTATTTGGGTTTAATGCTAATTAATACTGATTTCATTATTATCCTCCAATAATTCTGGATTAGCTGAGCTATATTTTTTACTCATTGCTTAATTCCTTTCATAATTAAAATAAACTTAACTGCACTGCCTTAACTATTTCCTCTTTAGGCTGCGGAGTAGGTTTCTTTTTCTCTGTCGGCTTATTCTGGAACATTTCTTTTCCAACATAATGTAACATTTCGGAAACTAATCTCGCCTCCCTGCGCATTTGCCAGAGCTTACTATGGTACATAGGAGTAAGCCACATATTATCCGCGAGTTCTATATTTGTCTGCATTTGCGTTGTGGGTGGGCTTGTTAAAGTATTACCGACAATTACAACTGCGGCACAGCCTAACAAAGATAACTGTATGTAACACATTAGAACAGCTATGTAGGATACATCTTGAGCAACTATATAAAAATCAGTTTGATAATTTATATCAATAGCCTTTATCTTGTTGACAAGAGCGATTATTGTCGCCCCAGCACCACAAGCAGGCTCATTTACGGTAAAATACCCTTTCTCATTGATAATATTCTGCATTAACCCCTTATCAATTGTCATTTTAGCCATAGATTTACAAACACAGTACGGAGTAAAGAATTGACCGAGTTCGCTACTACCGAGGTTTAAAGCCATATACAAATCTCCGAGTAAATCCTGATCGGGATTTGTTTCGTAAGCCATAGTTATTTGAGAAAGAATATCAACTATAACCTTCGTTTCCTGCTCGGAGTACTTTTTAGCAATCTGCAAGTATGTCTTTTCTCTCTTATCTCGGCGTTCCCCGACGTCAAGAGAATTTGCCATTGTGATAGCGAACATCTGAATTATATCCATCCACACTTCCCACGGGGTTTTTGCGTAGCACAAGGAATCGAATAGTTTTTCAATTTCAGGATTTTTAGATTGTCTACGTTTTGCCATATTTACCTCTTATCAAATAAACTCATTTGAATTTCAAAATTCATCCATAGCTTTTCTGTTCTATGCAAGCCAAATTGTGCTGTAGTTTCTTTCTCGGCCGTACTCCATCCTCTGAGTTCAGAATTATAAAACTCGTTATCGTAACCACTAAGAATGATTTTGGATTTGCTTGTTTTTATCAAATCGAGCATATCTTTATGTTGCTTATCATTCATTTCACATTTGTATATATTGCTTTTTCTGAGTCCCCGTAGATACGGCGGGTCTAAGTAAATAAGGGTATTCTTATGATTATATCGTTCGATAAGAGTTAGCGCATCAATGTTCTCGATTTGAGCTTCTTTTAATCTTTCGCAACATTGAATAACCGTTTCGGGTAAGTAATTCCACATAGAGGCACAGCGAGGTCCGCCAGCTGTCTGAACATTTCTCCAACTCCTTTTGCTACTATTGGAAGTTCCAAAAGATTGATGATACCTGACAACTGTTCGCCTTGCCCATTCAACGGGATTCTCAGATGGCGAATAACAATTAACAAACTCATCCCTTGCAAAAGGTGTAAGGTTAATCGCTGTAGCCAATTCTTCGGGATATTCTCTGCACACCTTAAAAAGATTAACAATATCACCGTCAAGATCGTTAATTGTTTCTATGTAAGAAGGAACTTTATTAAAAAACACAGCACCCGATCCAAAGAAAGGCTCACAGTAAACCTCGTGTTTAGGAAAGAAGGAAATAATCCATTCTGCTATACGCCATTTACCACCTGGATATTTAAGAAGACTCTTCATTGCTTTCATATTCAACTATTCACCTTCATTTATTGTGGGCGGCGGTTAAGCCGCCCACTTAAAAAATTCCTTAAATTTTTGCAGGACAATTATCAAACGCACCAAAGCCAATCTTTGTATCATCATTTGATATTGTTACATTCTCAAGATTTGTGCAATTCTCAAATGCATAATTGTTTATACTCATAACACTCTCGGGAATTATTATAGTTGTAAGGCTTTTGCAATTTTTAAATGAATGAAGTCCTATACTTTTAACGCTATTTCCGATTGTTATGTTTTTAAGACTGTAGCAATTATGAAATGCACCATTACCTATGCTCATAACGCTGTCGGGGATTGTTATACTTTTAAGACCCGCACAACACATAAATACCCGGTCATTTATTATTGTAATGCTGTCGGGTATTGTTATGTTTTTAAGCCTTATGCAATATCCAAATGCCGCATTGTCTATACTTATAACGCTTTCGGGAATTGATATATTTTCAAGACTCCAGCAATTATAAAATGCACCCACACCAATATTCACAACGCTGTCGGGGATTGTTATACTTTCGAGGTTTTCACAACCACTAAATGCCCATCCGCCTATGCTTGTAATGCTTTTAGGAAGTGTTACGCTTGTAAGGCTTTCACAACCGTTAAACGCCCAAACGCCAATACTTGTAACTGCATATCCGTCAAGTACATTTGGAATTTCCAACTCGGTAGCATTACCCTTATAAGCTGTAATTTGAGCCGTACCGTCATTAAGAACATCATACTCAAAATCTTTATATTTTTTCATCTCCATTTACCTCCTTTAATTTTGCTCATTTTGTTTTTGTCCTCCTGTTCCAAGCATTTATAGCATTATTTAGTGCTTGTTTTTCATCAGTATAAATCGTATTATTCTTGCCTAAGTTCACTGTACACCCACATTTATCACAATGAATATCAAACTTGAAACAACCGTAATATCCGTGAGAGCCGTGCCACAGAGGTATTTTTTCAATATAAGGAATGTTCCCACAAAATGGACAAGGTTTTAATTGTTCTGACATTATATTCACTCCTATAATTCTTCAACATAGCACCAACTCTGAGGCGGCTGCTGAATTGGTTTTAATCCATCGCATTTACATTCAAAATACGGGGGACAATCTAATCCGCTATATTCCGTATGTTCGTAATCACAGCCTTCACAAATCGGCTCATCTTTTTGAAATTCGAGACAAAATCTATAAAACTCACTTAAATCTTTCGGCGTGTCGTAGATTTTGAGGTTGGAGATATTCCAAAAAAATAGTTCTTGTCCATTTGCGTAACGCATTAGTTCGAAGTCTGTTAAGCAAGTTTGTTGTTTGTTGTTAAAATAAGTCTGCACAAGATTATCTGCCTTCAAAGATGATATTTCATCACAAACAAACTCGCCGATTACTCTGCCACCGCAGTCGTATAATTCGTGTCCTTCCTCATCAATAAACGTTGGTATTGCCGATTTGCCTTTTGTTTCATATATGTAACACTTAAACGGCGTTTTAATTTTAGGTCTATTCTTTCTAACCTCAACTGTCTTTTTACTCTCTGCAATCAGTTCGCAGTATTTGGGTTTAATGCTAATTAATACTGATTTCATTACATACACGCTCCTTTGTTGTAGTTTTCAAATCTGTCAACACTTCGGAATATAAGACGGTTATTTACCCAGCGTTGTAAATTGCGATGTTGCTTATCCGCGGTTTCTTTTTGATAAATCATCACATACGGCAGATAGCCTAATTCTCTTAATGTGTAAATGCGGTATAAGTCCTCATCAATGGTACTGTTGAAATTAGTCAAAACATAGACTATTTTTTTACTGTCATACTTAATTGCCGTATGTTCTGAAAATAATTTAAAATATTCCGTTAAATCCTGTTTCGGATTATCCCACGCAAAGTGGATAATCTTTGTCTTGACCTTGTTAAGCAAGGTTATATTATCTTTGTTAATAAGTCGAATATCTAATCCCTGTGTAAAATCAATGCTGGCTTTACTATTTGCAAGTTTTTTAAGTATTTTTTCGTGTTCGTTACAAGCGAGAAGATTAGCGTCAAGTAATTTGATTTCCTTTTGTTCTCTCCAAAATTCAGATAATTCAGCAACTTGTTTTGAACATAAACCTTCTTTTTTCCCCACTACACAAAATTTACAATTACGAGGACAGCCTCTTGTAAGAAACCCTGTAGCGTATTTATATTGTGGGTAAAGACTGTAGTCGGGGTAAATATGCTCTATTTCATCAGGTAAGGATTTGTTTTTGGATTTATCAAATTCTTCTTTACCGTTCACAACTGAAATACAATATCCTGTTCCACCTCTATTGATTTCATCAGCGTTTATAATGCAAGTATCCTCAATATCAGGTGTAAAACTAAATACTTTTGAAGCATAAACAAGGTCATAATGTTCAAGATGATTTGCAAAATTCACATTATCCCCACGTCTTTTATGATATGCTGATAATTTCATTAACGGAAGGGAGGGAAAGTTGTGACAGTCAGACCATAAACCTATTTTAATTTTGCTCACCTCATAATTGCTCAATTTATAATCGTTTAACCCAACGCTTTTTCATTTCGCAAGGAATTTTTTGTCCTTTATTGCGAACACCTGTCCAATGTGTCCCGCCAGCTTGTCCTTCACAAATAAAATTACTCGCTCTGAGACTTGATCCATTCTCGGATTGCAACGTATATGTAATTATCTTTTTGTAGCCCATATTCTTCGCAATACGGCAACACGCTCCGTAGAGTTTGGAACAAGCGTTATGTGTTCCGTCTGTGCATACCCGATTAATCTCCAATGTTCGTCCATTGTCATAAAATCTACTGACAGGTCTGCCACAGATAGCACAGCCAATCAATTTGCCATTATCATCAATAACCCCTATTGAGAATTTACAACCGACTGTGCCGTTATGGTGCCTATGATATTTGTTTACATATTCGTTAGCCACTTTAAGCGTTAAGGGAATTATCTCCATTTTATTCACTCTCCTATAATTCGATTTTACGTTCTTCAATTTCGTCTTGATACATTTCACAATAATCTCTTGCCGAACATCTGTTACATTCATAGGGTTCTATATATTCGCAATAAAAATTACAATTCTTAACGAGAAATAATCTGTCATCAGGGTCATTCCAATCCATTTTAATTCTGCCCTTATATTGCGAATCTGCTATAGGCAAGCGGTGTACTTCGATGTTTATGTATTCTACATCTTCACAAGCGTCTGTCATCTGCGCGATTGACTTTGCCTTGTTTCTATTTTCAGCAAATACAACCGCGGTGCAAAATCCGTCTTTTTCTCTTACAGTCCACGCTTTCATATTCAACTATTCACCTCCAATAACTCTGGATTATCGTGTATGTTACCGATTACCTCGGCTTTTGGCTCACGATTGACATACACTATTTTTCTTTCACTTGTAAATCCCAGAAATCTACCTTCTTTTTCCCACTCGACAGAAAAAATGCAACCAATAGAAGTTTTAAGTATATCCCCCTCAAAAATCTTATTGCTGTTCTTGTCGGTCAATCCTGTATATTGTCCGACGCTTTCTCGCAATACTTCCCTCATAAGACGTTCTTCTTTTGTCTTTCCAAATGGCTTTATAAATCCATCAAGTCTGGTGTCCCCATAAAACACTTCTATCAAGTCTGGTATAAAAGAACCATATACCCACTCGCCATTATCTACTCTTTTCCCTCTTAATAATATTTCTCTCATTTTACATACACGCTCCTTTCAGATATTCAGGTTCACCAAATAGGGACATCTGTAGGGGGTCGTCACCAACCCACCACATCATTACGGAACGAGCGTCTTTCCATTTTTCAGGAATTTTAAGTCCTTTTTCTCTGCGAGTTTCTAACATTCGGCTAAATGCTCTTAAATAGTTATCACGGTATTTGGGTAGCCTGATTAAATCAGATTTCATTCCTTTTGAACCCTTCATTGGACAGCACACACAACCTATTCGTTTACAGCCAACAGGACAGTATGTATCGCCTAAATCTTTAACCTCGTAAAGAGGATTGCTACGACAGCCGTAATGATGTAAAAATTCCCATACATCTGCGTCTGTCCAATCTAATATTGGATTAACCATTGTTGATGTAGTTCGATAGCACATTTCTACAAAACGTCTGTTTTCGTCGTTATCCATATTTAAAACCAATCCGCCTTTTGAATTGATTTCGTAATCGACGTCCATTTCCTCGGCTTTACGCTGAGTTGTTTTAGGTTTGCCGATTATTTTTACAAATCCACCGTTAGCGTTTCTGGAAGTGCTTTCGGCACGACGAACACCAGTTATTTTTAAACGTCCTTTGCCGCCGTGTTCTTTTAATTTCTCGCAACAATATCGTATTAATCGTGTCGGCGGCATTCCCTTTTCGGCTATTAACTGCCACATAGTTTTTTGAGGTGTGTCAATCCATACATCGAGGTTTGATTTAACATACTGAACGGTTGCTGGTTCGTCAACGGTCGTTAAATTGTGTACTGCTTCAAAATTGACGCCTGCCAATTTTGCAAGAATTAAAATAGTATCGCTATCTTTGCCACCGCTATAACACAAATAATACGGCTCGGACTGCGGTTGAAAGTTCTTCAAATAGTCTATAGCTCGTTTTTCTTTTGCAATGTCCATTTTATTTTTTCCTTTAACAATTCTGAATTATAGGTATTTTCCTTTCTTGAGTCCTTACACTGAAGTTTAAATCAAAAATTCATAGAAAACATCTTTTAATTCGCTTATCTTGTTTCCCAGCTTCTCGCATTGCTGCTCAGATAATCCATTATGCATAGCTACGACATTAAGAACGACTGAAATATCATCAAAATAATCATCTAAATTATCAAGAGGATAGTGTTTTTTTATTGTAATTTCGCGACCCTGTGTACCAATTTCCATTAAGTCGCCGTCATTTATATTGAGTGAATTTCTAACTTCCTTCGGTATTGTAATTCTACCAAGATTATCAATTCTTCTTGTTAATCCTTTATACATATTATTAACCTTTCTTATGTTATACGGACAACTTTGCATCTGTCTGTATTAAGTATAAGCGTCCAATTTCACTATGAAATGAAGATGAAAAAATATTTTTGAACCGACAGAAACAAACGCATTTTCGCATTTTGCATTTCCAAGATAACCAATAAAACACTAAAAGATTTTATCCGGCTTTTGGATGAGCAATAATACTGCCATTTGATAATGAATTATAATTTTTTTCACAAAAAAGTTCTTTCTTAATTATCCAATTACATCAGAGATGCTTAAATATATTTGTTCTATTGTTTTATAGTATATTTGAAAATCATTTACTAACATACGGTAGTAATCTTTTCCCTTAACGGTAATGCTTACATATTTTTTTCCATCAGCTTGCTTTTTCCCGTTGTTGCAATAATCTATACATTCATTTTGAAAAAGGCTATTAATTTCTCGGGATAAATAGCAATGCGGTTTATCTGTTCTTAAAATACGATTTACTTGACTGTTGATTGTAGATAACGAAAGCGGCGAACCGGGAATCAGAGTAGATAATATAAGTAATTGTTTTATATTGGGAGAACGTACTTTCATAATTTTTATTCCTCCTTGTAATATGACGCGATTTTTTCATAGTTTTTACAAGATCATCGTCTAGGATATATGTAGGCTCGATACTTGAATTAACAAATTTTGTTCTGCTGTGATTGCAAATAAATTTAATTTGACCGCCGTTTTGGTCTACTTTGCTACTGTCAAATAAAACTTTATCAATGTTAATATTTAAAAAAACATTATCCTTTCTCTAGTTTTCAAGGACTACAGAAGAAGGCTCAACCTCATACGCATAACAGGATAATTCATAAGCGTTGACATTGTTAGGTTGTAACACCTGTTCTTGTATTTGCACATCACCCTGCACAAGGAAATATCTGTTTTCTTGAGAATTAACAATCAGTCTTCCGCGGCGAATTATATTACCTGTTTCAATCTCTCTGCCCTTGTAAAGAAGATTAAGAGCATAATTGTTTGCAATTAAATCAATCTGAGGATTTTTTTCTTGCTCAACCGAAGTGGTATCGTTGTCGTATGATGACTTTTCTTGTTTATGCTCAGCTTGTTTATGTTCAGAAGAAGTATTGCTGTTAGGTTGTGAAACATCATCTTGGAAAGAAATTTCCTCGTCTGTTTTTAAATAATCCGCACTTTCATCATCAAAAGAGTCCTTTGATATACCTAACTTTTTAAGTAAATTTTTTTCGTCGGCAGGAATTTTCTCTTTAATATCTGTTTTTTTCGTGGGATTTTTTTTGTTTTCAGACTTTTGTTTGCTTGCTTTTTCAAGCAAAGAGATATATTCTTCGGCGCTACATTCTTCGAGCTCATATACAACCGCATATTTATCAAGAAGTGTTTGCATTTCTTCCTGTGTATCGCATTCAGGTAGCTCGCGCGTCCTTGTCCACGTTTCAGGAAGATTGAGAGTATAATCTTTTTCCTTAACCGCATACATAACATTGTTTTTATAATTTCTTTGTTCTACACGAAAGATAAGATTGTTATTACGGTCAATATAATAGTGTGTATTGGGATTTCCTTTTGAATCGGAATAAATTTTAACCGCTTCATTAACTCGTTTCTGTTCTTGGTTTAAACGCCTTTGAGCTTCCGCAGCATCTTTAAGGTCGCTGAAACTTAATTCATTATTTTGGTACTGTTTTATTTTTTCGTCTGGTGCATTTTTGATAATACGTTCAAACTGCGCACGTTTGTATGATGAAATATCAAATAATTTTTTATATTTATTTATTTCTGAATTATTTTCAAGCGTTTTTTGCAGTCTGAGATAACCATTGAATTTCTGTTCATCTGTAAGTGTGCGTTGTGTAAGGTTTGGACCATCGAAGATACCTTCTTCCTGTTCGGGCGTCGGGTTAATAAGTATTATACAATCTACTCTGTTGTAGCCGAGTTTTTCAGTCAAGGCTCTAAAGCGTTTTTCTCCTGATATAATTTCATAGCTGTTGCGACTTACTTTCTTTACAACAATGGCGTCATAAATTTTTGTTAATTTAATAAATTCGGCAAGCTCGGTTATATCTTCGTCTGTATCGTGCTGATTGTAAATATAATTGTTTGGGTTGAACTTAATATTATCTACGTCAATAGTTTGTTTGATGGTATTCTTGTTATTTTCTAAGTTTTCAAAATTTGAAAAGTTGAAATTTGGTAACGGACTTTTTATTTCAGACATTAATATCATTCACTTTCGTATTTTTTTATTTCGTTGAGGATCTCGATTGTTATGTGCATAAAAGCACTGTTAATTTTTTTACATTTGTGCAGGTTTTTGTGATAAAAAGGAATCGGTGTACGATTTGTAAATGAACTGTTCACCTCGCTTGAATTAGGTATTTTGTTATCAAAAACGTGCATATACTGTTTGCACATTTCAGCCACATCATTGCAAGTCGTTTTATTTATGTTATCTACGCAATAAGTGGGAATAAATTTGTTAAAACAAATACCTAAAATTTTCCCCGGTTCTTTTAGAGTCGTTATTTCTCGTATCAAACTATAGGTTTGAGGTAGTCGCTCAATAGTTACGGTCACTGCATCAGCCGCTAATATGAAATAATCTGTTGCGTTGAATACCAGTTTAAAGATATTGTCTTTCTCCGGGGGACAATCAATTATTATGTAATCGTAGTCGTTCATCACTTCCTCAAGAACGTGTTTAAACTGACCATCAAGAAAAGGAAAATCATAATACTGGTCATCTATATTGTGCATTAAGTCTGTAGAAGGAATAACATCTATAATGCAATTTCCATAGCGCCCGTAAGCGTAAATTTTATTTATAATGGCGTCCTTAATGGACACTTTTTGTTTTAAAACATCATAAATTGTGTATTTTGAGTCAGTGCATTGAAAATAGGCTGATGCTGATATATGAGGGTCAAAATCAATAAATAAAACACGATTCTTATTTTCCTTAGATGGTTTGGTACCGCTAAGTGTAGACAAGCAAGCAGCAAAATTAACCGAAAACGCAGTCTTTCCGACTCCTCCTTTTTGATAATAACTTGAAATAACGATTGCACGTTTGTCCATTTTTTTCATTTCCTTTCTTTTTTATTTTTTAATATGTTAAGGGGTGATTATTTAAACTGGATGGTTTTAATTGATATTTTTTAAAAATATCGCTATCAACTTCAATTAATCCTTTATTTTCATTTACTTTGCTTTTATACAAATTAGTTATGCATACGTTGTGATCAGGATCGTATAGAGGGTATCTTGATAAATAAAATTTTCTTGCCTCGCCATAATTACTGGCAACTACATAACAACCCACTTTATTCCTTTGATAGCAATAATAAATGTTATTCATATAAAATCCCCCTTTCTTATTCCTACATTTTCTTCACCCATATCGTACATACTCATTACTGAAACTATCCGTCCTTTATGTATTAATCTTTGACTTCCGTTTACACTTTTATCTATAGGGCACTTAGCAAACATACAAAATCCAATGATGTCGTTAGGACCTTTTCGCATATAAGAGCACTTGCCTTTTTTATAACAAAAAAGTCTTTCCTTTCGATTAATTGAGATATTGTATTTTTGCCCAGTTTCACTATTGGGTTTTATAATTCCCTCATCTTCCGGTATGTCTTTTTTATAAAGATTCACTATAATGGCTATTTTTTTATAATTGCCGTGAATATTCTCTTGGAATAAATAACGAGCTCGGTTATAATCTTTAGCAATTATGTATGTTGAATATTCATTCGATATATAACAAAAATATATATTATTCATAATGTAATTCTCCTTAATAGCTATATACTTTATTACTAAGTGCACCGTTAGAATTTTGATTTGCGCTAAGAAGAAATAAATGATAAACAGAATTAAAGTGTTTTGTTTTTTTCATATTTACTGTTCCTCCGTAAATTGGATTTTTTGTTTTTTTGCAAATTCTTGTGCATAACTACCTTTGGGAGCATAAATAATTAATTCATTACATCCTTTAAAGGCAGAGGGGTGTATTTTTTTTACTGTTTCCGGAATATGAACCTCCCTAAGTTTTTCACAGTTATAAAAAGTTTCTCTATTAATTTCTTTTAATCCGCGAGGTATTTTAATGCATTCAAGTGAGATACATTCAAAAAATGCTTTAGTCCCTATGTATCTTATTTTTTCATAGAGCTCAATGTATTTTAAACTATAGCATCCGGAGAAAGCCTCATTTTGAATTACCCTTAATGATTTTGAGGTTTTCACAAACAAGAGCTTTATGCAACCTTTAAAAGCATAACGACCGATTTCCTCAATATATTTATTAAAACTTACAGCTCCAATTGATTTTTTATCGGCAAAGGTGCCAGCTTTTATGTATTTAATTTTTTTTCCTTTATATTTATCAGGAATAGAAATATTTGGTTTTTCTTTGTTAGCTGTATAGTACAAAAGAATACAGTCTTTTTCATTTATGGTTGAAAAATAAAGCATTTACTGTGCACCTATTTAAAAATTCATTTTTTCCAGTTCTTCACAAAACATATTTATGGCAGCCTTTTTGCGATAAAATAATGTTCTTTTTGAAATATTAAGATTTTTAGCTATTTCATCACAGTTACGGGCTTTTATTATAGACGTTGAGATTTCTTGCATATTTCCTTTTATATCAGGCATATAATAGGCTTTTAAAACCGTGACATACTTATCTCCACATTTTCTTTTTTCGATGTTATCCAATATAGTTTTAAAACAAGCGATTATACGTTCATTAGTTTCAATTTTTAAATCCTCTTTTGACTTATCGTCAAGGTGGCAATTTTTTAACAGAAGTTTTATCGGTGTGCTGTCGTCATTGTACTTTATTCTTTCTTTTTGATTGATTTTTTGAGAGTTATAAATAACAATAAAATCCATAAGTTTATCGAGCATACACGATACTTGGTCATATAATGGGTGATTTTCTTTGCTGGTTATCGTGGTTCGTTCTTTAACATTCATAATTACTCCCCTCTCATATATAAGTTTATTTTCTCAATCTTTACTAAAAGGATTTTTGAAAATTTCATTGATTTCATTTTCTGAAAAATGTTCTTCTTGTAAAATTTTGATGAAATTTTCAAAGGTGTTGCTTTTGCTATTAACAGACTTTACGCGAGATTCATAAAAAAGATTTTTAATTGTATTCATATGACATATTTCCTTCTTTCAATTTTGTTACTTTTATTGCTTTATTAGAAAAATAGTATTATTATATAGATTGTGTCGAATATAAAAAAACTAATATAAAAATTAAGTAGGAGAATATTGCAAAATGACTATTAAATTTTCTTCCGTACTTAAAAAAGTGCGAGAGGAACAGAATGTAAGTATTGGCACAATGAAAAATCTTGTTTGCGTTAGTAGTAAGGAATACACTATGTATGAAGATGGTACAAAATTTCCTACAATCTTCACTCTAAGTAAATTTGCGAAGTTCCTTAATGTTTCGCCTTGCTATCTTTTAACAGGTGAAAACAATTTAGACGAAAAAGACTTATATCAACTGCCTTTGAAAAGCACCGATAGTTTTGGCTTGTGGTTTTACAAGTGGGTCGACTATAAAAAGGACGAAGTAACATACAAACAGATTATGTCGTACCACACTTCTTCTCAACATTTCTTACCTGCTTTTTGTAACTTAGGTTTAGATGATGTGTTGTGGGAAGATATTAATAGGCTCTTTAGAGACAACTTGAATTACAAGAAAGAAACTATTAGAAAATGGAAAAACACAATGAAACAAGTCTTTGAGTACGCGATAGACTGCAAAAAGTTCAATTACAATCCCGTAATTAATGTTAAAGTTCCAAAAAGTGCGAAAGAGTCTACTCCAACAATTCCAATTTCAAGTGATACTCTAAAAATGATTTTGGAATTCACACATAAGATGCAACCCGCTGCTTTAATAATGTTGCTTGCTGGTCTAAGACGGGGAGAGTTGTTAGCTCTTACATATGGAGATATACACCTTAAAGAAGGCTATATTTCCGTAAGAAAAGTTGTAGAATATGAGGGAGAGATACCGCTTATTCGCAATAGAGCAAAGACTGTATCGGGAATTAGAAATGTTGAAATACCTCTTACGCTAATACATTTCTTTATTGAATATCTGGGGTGTCATAGAGAAATAACGAATGAGAGTTATGTTATCTCAGACGAAGAAGGAAATGTTCTAACAAATCGGAAATTTAATAGGTTGTGGCACGAGTATCTTTCTGAACTTAATAAGTGTTACGGAGGATTTACGGAACTTGAACTAAATAGCGACGAAGTTCCAATCCGTATAGAACAGTTTACAACAAGAAATTTACGAACCACATACTCAACATTGCTGTACGAAAATGGTGTTGACCCTGTAACGATTAAAGACCAAATGGGTCATAAGAAAATAGATACAACGCTTGAAATTTATACAAAGCCTTCTAAAACCTTTAAACATAAATCTATTTGTATAAATTTAGACGAATATTTAAAAGAAATAGAAATGTCGTTGTAAAAAATCACCTTTTGCACTTAATAAAATTAACTGCAAAAGGTGATTGTATTTTTCTTGAAATTTATAAAAGTGTTATCAGTGTTACACGATTATACTGTATCATAAGGAATAAAATTAAATAACTTTTTTCATTTCTGGCACTTCATTGAAGTGCTTTTTGCCGTAATTTTTAAGTCATCTGCCTTACAAGCAGAGGGTCACAGGTTCGAGCCCTGTAGTTCCCACCAAAATTAAATATACGTCATATGCTTGCATATCGACTTATATATGGCCCGGTAGTTCAGTTGGTTAGAACGCTAGCCTGTCACGCTAGAGGTCGTCGGTTCGAACCCGATCCGGGTCGCCATAATGTGCCTCTGTAGCTCAGTCGGTAGAGCAGGGGACTGAAAATCCCCGTGTCGATGGTTCGATTCCGTCCGGAGGCACCATATGCGGATGTAGCTCATCTGGTAGAGCGCCACCTTGCCAAGGTGGAGGTAGCGAGTTCGAGCCTCGTCATCCGCTCCATTAAATGCACTTGAGATTGAGCTACGGAGTAGGTTCTATTTTAAGTGCATTTCTCAAAATGAATTAAGTTAAATCAAGGATAAATTAAGAAATAAGGCGTCATAGCCAAGTGGTAAGGCACAGGTCTGCAAAACCTTGATTCCCCGGTTCAAATCCGGGTGACGCCTCCAGAAAATCCCCCGCAAATTAATGCGGGGGATTTTACTTGTCCTTTAGGGCGTGAAAATAACCTCAGGTTCAACCGTGGGAAGAAAAAGCTTTAGCAAAAGAAAACCTCCAAGTATAATGGTAAGTGTTTGACGACGCATTACCACAAGAATACAAGGAGGTTTAATACAACAAAAAACATTGAAAAACTAAATTGCATATGATAGAATGAAACAATAAATAGAGAACATAAAAGGCGGTGCAAATTATGAAAAAAATATTATGCGTTTTATTATCATCAATACTTATACTGTCAGTTGTTCCTTGTATAACGGCAGCGGCAGAATCGGATGAAAACACACCTACAATTCAGACCGAGGACGGTTCTTCTGTTTCTTCTTCGCCAGACTATACAGAACAAACTGAAACTACTATAGAACAGTCCGCAACTGAAAGCACCGAACAGTCTGTAACGGAAAGCACGGAAGTAAGCACGGAAACTACAGAGCCGGCTACAGTTCCTTCTACTACCGAAAGTACCGAACCAACTACGGAAAGCGAACAGCCTACAACTGAAAGCACCGAGCCTACTACGGAAAGTACCGAACCAACAACAGAAAGTACCGAACCAACAACGGAAAGTACCGAACCAACAACAGAACCTAAAACTCAGATTAAACTAAAAAAGAGTTCCGACAATATATACGTCGGCGGTACTGTAAAGATTTCCGCTACCGTTAAGAACGGTAAGGGTAAGACCGTATACAAGTCTTTAAACAAGAGTATTGCAAAGGTAAGCTCCAAAGGCACGGTAACAGGTTTAAAGAAGGGCACGGCTACAATTACCGTTACGAACAACGGTGTATCCGTAAAGTTTAAAGTTACAGTTAAAAATCCTAAACTTAGCACTAAAAGCGTTACAGTTGTTAAAGGAGAGTCAGTTAAGGTAAAAATCACTGGTAAAGTCTCTTCTATAAAAAATAAGTACAAGTCAACTAAATACGCTACGATTACGACAAAGAGCAAAAAGGCTAAAACCATATCAGTTAAGGGCAAAAAGGTCACTAAAAACACAACCGTTAAAATCCGAGTAAACGGAGTATGGCTTAGTCTTAAAGTAAAGGTAATAGCCCACGAAAAGTTGAAATTTTGGATTGAGGCTAAGGTAAAGAAAATTTCTCTTAACTTAGATGAACTGAAACTGTCCAAAGATATATCTGGTCTGTACTCTATCGAAACTAATTCATACAATTTATACAAAAAGAAAAAGATAACTGAAAAACAGCATATTAAATATTTGGAAGGTACTGTATTTTCATATTCTCCTAAATACACCTTTAGCAAAAAGGGTATTGTGAAGTTAAATGGTTCCATAATTACACCCGCGAAAGTTGGTAAAACGAACCTAACAATAAAATACGGAAAAGCGTCATCAACAATCCCTATTGAGGTCACTAAACTCACTGAGCTTACCTACAACGGTAAAAAGAGCAAGGGCTGTTATTCTTACAAAGAGGTATACAACGTTCTTAAAGATTCCTTCTACAACTACATTATAAAAGGTGAAGAACCTAAGTATTATAGCGCGACGTGTTTCTTCCGAGTGAAGAGAAGCAGTGATTTAGAAGACAAGATGTATGAGTATGCCGAGAAGGAATTTGATAACGGTCAGAACTTTTTGCATTTTTTAGGTGAATGGATTCCAGCTCAGTCCTATACCCTAGAAGATGATGAAGGTAATGAGACATATGAGTTTCTTGATTTCGAGGTAAAAAAGAGCGAATTAAAACGATATAAGAAAATATATGATACAGCTAATCATATATTGAATGATATTCATATATATGATTTCAAATCTAATTACCAAAAATTAATTGTTCTATCTACATGGATTAATGAAAACTGTGTTTATGATTCTGACTTTTGTGCTACCGGTTCGGGAGTATATATTCCGGAGGAATATATAATTGTCTATCGTACAGGCGTATGTGAGAATTATGCAAATGCCACAACATATTTTTGCTACTTGTTAAACATATCTTGCGACTATGTATTTAACCGTGGTATTCACGCTTGGAACATTGTAAAAATAGACAATAAATGGTATCACTTAGATATATTATGGAATTTGCTCTTTTTAGGGAACAATGATATTATTAAACATGAATATCACGAAAACTATCAATTTGACAATTTTAATGTGACTACAGAGAGCAATAGTCTCAATAATGAAGAAGATAAAAAAACTTATACCACTTTAAACACAAAATTTTATACAACATCAAATGGAATATACACATATGAAATAATTTACACAAAGGAATTTTTTGATAAGGTCTTTGGTTGGAACGGAATAGAAAAAATTGATATAAATATTCTTAACAAAATATATCATTCAGAATAAAAAAATAAATAATTAATATTTTTAAAGTACGTTTGAAAATTGTTTTTTAAACGTGCTTTTCTTTTACAAAGATTCAACGGTTATGTTCACCTGACATAACCGTTTTTATATAGATAAAAATTTTCTTCAGGAGGTAAATCAATGAAAAGATTTGCAAACTTTAAAAAAACATTGGCAATAGTATTGGCGCTATTAACCTTACTAAGCAGCTTTTCTATTGTCGCGTCGGCAGCGGATTACGAAAAGGTGACCGTAACTCCGTATGACTCGCTCAT
Organism: uncultured Clostridia bacterium; assembly: GCA_947625485.1. Taxonomy (GTDB): domain Bacteria; phylum Bacillota; class Clostridia; order Oscillospirales; family Acutalibacteraceae; genus Ruminococcoides. The sequence goes on from CANQOP010000013.1 coordinate 22,282, forward strand.
CAGCGAGAACGAAAGAGAGGATACAGCAACTCCCGATTTTTCACTACAACATAAAAATGTAAAAATTTTCCATAAATTGTCGAAAATAATTGAATTTTAGTCACACATATAGTAATATATAATTAAATTATTTAAAAATTAAATATAAAACTATTTAGATTGCTAAATAAGGGTGGTGAAAAAGAGTGCCAAAAGTGTATATTGCTCATAAAAATGATGATTCTATACAGACCGTAAAGGAGCATTGCTATGCAACTGCAGATTTGGGAGAGAAATACTCAATAGACAAATTTAAAAAAATAGTATATGCGATTGGGCTATTACATGATATAGGAAAGTATCAGCCTTCTTTTCAAAATAAAATAAAAAACAATTTGAATTTAATGGTGGAACACTCAACCTGCGGGGCAATTGCGGCTAAAGAAAAGTATCACAATGCGCTTTTGCTGCTTATGCAGTATTGTATAACAGGGCATCATTCCGGAATACCGGACGGCGGCTCTAAAGATAATACGCCTGATATGAACACTCTTTTCGGAAGATTAAAAAGAGAATTTGAGGATTATACAGCCTATAAAGAGGAAATTAGTATTCCCGAAATAGACGAAGATGAATTTAACCGATTTTTAATTGAAGACTGCTTAAATCCGGGGGATATTGCAGAAAAGTTTTCCTTTATCGTAAGATACTGCTTTTCCTGCCTTACCGATGCTGATTCCAACGATACGGCAAGCTTTTGCAACGGAATACATAATCGAAGTCTGCACGCAAATTTTAAGAATTGTCTTAAAAGGTTGGATGATAAGCTTAATTCATTTACTTGCAGTACAAATTTGCAAAAGGCCCGTTCTCAGATTCAAAAACAGGTATATTATAAAACCGATGTGGATTCGGAAATATATTTGATGAATATGCCTACCGGAAGCGGAAAAACGCTTTGCAGTATGAAATTTGCTCTTGAGAGGGCAATAAAAACCAATAAAAAACGAATAATTTATATCATACCGTATAACAGCATTATAGACCAGACAGTAGAGCTGTTTGAAGCCCTTTTTGGAAAGGACGCGGAAATATTAAGACACCAGTCATCTTTTTCTTACGATGATTCGGATTATGACGAGGATTATAAAAAGGTGGTGCGGCTTGCGACTGAAAACTGGGACGCGCAAATTATTGTAACTACGGCGATACAGTTTTTTGAATCCGTCTACTCGAACAAACGAGGAAAACTTCGCAAACTGCACAATATGGCGGACAGTATTCTCGTTTTTGATGAAGCGCATTTAATGCCTGAAGATTATTTACAGCCCTGTTTAAGAGCTGTCTCTTACATTACCAGAATACTCGGAAGCGAAGCGATTTTCCTTACGGCAACCATGCCCGATTACAGGAAGCTTATAAATGAATATTCTTTAAAGAACAGCGTTATAACGAATTTAATTACGGATACATCGCTGTTTGAAAAATTCCGAAAATGCTCCTTTGAAAATCTGGGCGGTATTGATATTCAGAAGCTTATTTTAATCGCGCAAGATAAACCCTCTGCGTTAATTGTAGTTAATAAAAGGTCGACGGCAAGAGCGGTTTATTCCCTTTGTAAAGGAAAAAAATTTCATCTTTCAACTTATATGACCGCCTACGACAGAAAACTAACCATTGACAACATAAAGAGCGAACTTTCAGAACTGGAAAAGGATTTCCCGAATACTGATGATATACCCGACGACAGGAGGATAACCGTAGTTTCCACATCGCTTATTGAGGCAGGGGTGGACTTGGATTTCCACTGCGTGCTGAGAGAACTTTCGGGACTCGACAGCGTTTTGCAGGCAGGCGGGAGATGCAACAGAGAGGGAAAACGAAAAGACGCGGCTGTGTATGTTTTTTCGCTTAACGACCAAGGGTCAGTTTTAACAAGTGAAAGAGCCAATATAACAAAAGGATTGTTTTCCGATTACAAAGATATTTCTTGTGAAGAATGTATTGATTCTTATTATGAAAGACTTTTCTTTATGAACAAAGCAAAGATTGAAAGTAAAGCTATTTCAAAGTATTCGTCAAATATCGCTTCCGTGAAGTTTAAGACATATGCCGATGAATTTAAAATTATTGACGATACTACTGTTTCCATAGTAGTTGAAAGGGATGATTTGAGCAGGGAACTTATAAGAAATATCCAAATTACCGGTTTCGGTAATCACAGAAAACTTCAAAAATATGCGTTTACTGTTTACCGTTATGAATTTGAGGAATTGATTAAGCAGCATATAATCGACGATTACGGAAGCGGAATATGGTGTTTGACAAATAAAGACTATTATGATGAAAATACTGGAATTAAATTTGAAGCCAGCGACTATTTGGTTTAAAGGAGGAAAAAATGGGATACGGTTTTAAGATAATGTTAGACGGTGATTATGCCTGCTTTACGAGGCCGGAGCTTAAAGTTGAAAGAGTAAGCTATGACGTTCCAACACCGGGAGCGCTAGAGGGAATGTTAAAAAGCATTTACTGGAAGCCTGCGATACGGTATGTAATTGATAAGATAATAGTGTTTAACCCGATTGATTTTATAAACATAAGAAGAAATGAGGTTAAAGACAAAATATCATTTACTGCCGTAAAGAGCCAGATGAACGGCAAAGGAGGCGATCCGAGCATTTATACGTCGGAGAACCGCAGTCAAAGAGCGTCAATGATACTTAAAAATGTTCGTTACGGAGTGGAGTTCCATTTTGAGCTTACCGGCGTAAAAAATGAAAATGAAACAGAGCCCGAGAAAAAGCACTACAATATAATTAAACGCAGGCTTGAAAACGGACAATGTTTCAGAACTCCCTGCTTGGGTTGCAGTGAATTTCCTGTGCGAAGTATCACATTGGTAGAAAATTTTGACTTGAACCAGATAAGCAGTTCAATTTTAAATATGGGAGATGTTGATTTAGGGTATATGAGTTATTGCGTAAATTTTGAGGACAAGGGTATGCCCTTAAACGGCGACTGGGAGCATCCTGTATTTTCCGATAAAGCAAGTACCGTATATTATCGTCCACATATGATAAACGGAATTATTGACGTTAACAAATACAGGGAGGTGATGAAATGTTAATAAAAGCGCTTTGCGACTATTACGACGAGCTTTCTGCAGAGGGTAAAATTCTTCCCGAAGGCTATTCCAGGGTAAATGTCCATTTTAAAATTTGCTTATCTTCGGATGGAAAAATTGCAGATATGATAAGCTGTCAGAAAATCGAAAGAACTGAAGGTAAAAACGGAAAGATAAAGGAAAAGCTTGTGCCGCAGGAAATGGAAATGCCTGAACGCACGGAGAAGTCGGGAATAGAATCCAATATTATAGAGCACAGACCGCTTTATATTTTCGGATTGAATTTAGATAACGACAAGCTAACTCCCTATGATAAAACTAATAAGGCGGAAAAGTCTCATAATGCGTTTGTTGAAAAAAATCTCGAATTTATAAAGGGCCTTGATTCTCCTTTAATAAATGCGTACCGAAAATTTATCGAGAACTGGAATCCTGTTGAGGAAACGGAAAACATCTATCTTCTCGGTATCGGAAAAATTTATAAAAATGCGTATTTTGTTTTTTGTTTAGACGGCTATTCCGATAAGCTTTTGCACGAAGATATGTTAATAAAAGAGAGGTGGGAAAAGGAATATAAATCATTAAAAGCAGAGACAAATCGTGATGTTGTATCACAATGCGCTGTAAGCGGGGAAAATCTGCCTATAGCCAGAGTCCATTCAAAACTTAAAGGTATCTACGGAGGACTTGCAACAGGTTCGGTGCTTATCGGGTATAACAATTCTTCGGAATGTTCATATTGCAACGAACAATCGTACAACAGCAATATATCCGCTTTAGCTATGAAAAAATATACTGAAGCGTTTAATTATCTTTTAAATGATAAAAGACACAAGGTTTTGCTTGATGATATGACCGTTGTATTCTGGGCGTCCGGAGGAATTGAAAACAGTATTTGTTCTGAATTAATATCCTGTATTCTGTTTGATGAAAACAGTAAAATGGATAAAGAAGAGACAGATGAAATGCTTGAGGGACTGATGAAGTCCGCCCGCGAAGGCAATATTACTAAAGAAAGAATAAACGGTACCGATATAATCGACAGTAATGTTGACTTTTATATCGTGGGAATAACGCCGAATTCATCCCGCTTGTCACTTAAATTTGTATACCGAAAGAAGTTTGGTGAACTGCTGTTTAATATTGCAAATTATCAAAACGATATGAAGATTACCGAAAAAAGCCCGCCTGTTCCGTTGTGGAGACTCAAAAGAGAATTGACTTCACCTAAAAGCAGCAGCGAAAACAGGAAGGTTGACCCCTCCCTGATGGCTGAAATATTTAAATCAGTTATTCAAGGGGTTAAATTTCCGGAATATCTTTTGTCGACTTTAATTCGCAGAGTCAAAACAGACAGATATGTAAATGATGTGCGCGCGGGCGCAATAAAAGCATGCATTAACAGAAAATCAAGACTTTTAAATAAAAGGGAGGAGATAAAATTGTCACTCGATTATAACAACAAGAACCAGGCATATCTTTGCGGGAGGTTATTTGCGGTACTTGAAAAGCTTCAACAGGAGGCATCAGGTAATTCACTTAACAGAACTATTAAAGACGCATATTTTTCATCTGCTTCTTCAAAACCCGCAATTGTATTTCCAAAGCTTATTAACCTTGCGCAGAACCATTTGAAGAAAGCGGATAGACGTGTTTTCTTCAATAAACTTATTGAGCAAATAGTAGATGGAATAAGCGGAGAATTTCCGGATACACTGTTGCTTTCCGAACAGGGGAAATTTATAATCGGATACTACCAGCAATACCAAAGCTTTTTTGTAAAAAGCTCTGAAAAAAATGATACAACACAGGAGGAGAATTAATATGTCAATTAATAACAGATATGATTTTGTAATGCTTTTTGATGTGGAGAACGGAAATCCTAACGGCGACCCTGACGCAGGCAATACGCCTCGTGTAGATGCTGAAACGGGCTTCGGGTACATAACAGATGTTTGCATTAAACGCAAAATAAGAAATTATGTGGAGCTATGCAAAGAGGGTGAAGCCGGATATAACATACTTATTAAGCCGGACAGATCTCTTAATACAAAGTTTTCTGAAGCTTATAGCGAAGAAGACAAAAAATCCGATCAAAAAGATAAAAAGGCTGATATTGTAAAAAAAGCCCGGGACCATATGTGTAAAAACTATTTTGATGTCCGTACCTTTGGTGCAGTGATGTCAACAGGCGAATATCCCTGCGGAATTGTCAGAGGCCCCGTTCAGATTAATTTTGCGCGCAGTATTTCCCCTGTAAATATTCAGGATGTTACAATTACAAGACAAGCTCGTACATCTGAGGACAGGATGGAAACTGGCGAAACGGAAATGGGGAAAAAGAGCATAATCCCTTATGCTCTGTACCGTGCGGAAGGATATGTATCGGCAAATCTTGCGAATAAGGTAACCGGACTTACAGAAGAGGATTTAGATCTTTTATGGGATGCAATTATCAATATGTTTGAAAACGACCACAGCGCAGCCAGAGGGAAAATGTGTATGAGAAAGCTGTATATTTTCAAGCATAATTGCGTATTGGGAAACTGTCCGTCGCATATTCTGTTCGATAAGATTACAGTAGAAGAAGTTTCTGCTCCGCCCAGAAAGTTCAATGACTACAGAATAAATGTCGATGAAAAAATGCCCGATGGCGTGGAATTTATTAGCAGAATATGAATAATCGCGATATTTCGATACGTTCTGTTCAGCATTTTTTATATTGTCCGCACAGATGGGGACTTATAGAAATAGGTTGCGCATGGGACGAGAATATGTTTGTTACGAAGTCGAATCTTATGCATAGCAGAGTTCATAATCCCAAGTCGGACTATTCTTATTCAGATAAAAAGTGTTATACCTCCGTTTCGGTTTATAACGATAAGGACGAATACAATCTCTACGGAGTAACGGACTGTATTGAAATAAAGAATACAAAAATGTGTATTGTAGAGTATAAACCCACAAGACCCAAAAATAAGGACTATAATTTTGATGACCTTATGCAGGTGTTTGCGCAGAAGATTTGTGTGGATTATGTTTTTAACTGCAACAGTGATGGCGTTATATATTATGCAGATGTGAAAAAGCGTGTAAAGCTGCCTTTACAGGAAAACTATGATGAATATGATGAAGTATTGAAAAAAGCTCTTGTTACTATGAGAGGTTTGCTTCAAACAGGTACAATCCCTGCTATAGTAAAAGACCGAAAATGTAAAGGCTGTTCAATGAAAAATATATGTATGCCTGATTTCAAAAAGTTTAGGAGTGTAAAAGAAAATATTCAAGAAATTTTAAGAGGCGATATATGAGAAAGCTGCTGAATACAATTTATATTACAAATGATGAGGCATATTTGTGCCTTGACGGAGAAAATCTTGTTTGCAAAATCAATAATGAAATAAAGTTCAGATTACCCTTTGATAATATAGAGAACATAGTATGCTTCAGTTATCTTGGATGTTCGCCGGCAGTTATGGGTAAGTGCGTAAGCAAGCTGATACCGATTAACTTCGTTTCGCCTAACGGAAAATTTCTTGCGAAGGTGTGCGGCGAAACCAAAGGGAATGTATTTTTAAGAGTATCGCAGATTGACAAATTCAGAGAATGCGGTCTTATGCTTGCAAAAAATTCCCTGGCGGCAAAATTCAGTAACTCTATTCAGTTAATAAAACGTACTATTCACGATAATACCGATATGAGAAACGATGAACAGATAAAATGTGCGATTAACGTACTTTTAAACGGTATTGACCAGATATATGAGGCCGACTCTGTTGAAACGGCTATGGGGATTGAGGGTAATTGTGCAAAACAGTTTTTTTCTGTATTTAATAAGCTTATTACTAATCCCAAAACGTCTCTTACATTTCAATTCCGCACAAAACGTCCGCCTCTTGATCCCGTGAACGCGCTGCTTTCTTTTGCTTATACATTGTTTACTAATGAATTTGCATCAGCGCTCGAAACGGTAGGTCTGGATAGCTATATAGGTTTTTTGCACGCACTTAGAAGTGGCAGAAGTTCTCTTGCCTGCGATTTAGTTGAAGAAGCCAGGTGTCTTGTTGAACGCTTTGTTCTTACTCTTGTTAATCTCCGGATTATAACTGAAAAAGATTTTGACAGGCAAATTTCAGGGGCATTTTTACTGAATGAAAATGGAAGAAAAAAATTTCTATCTAAGTGGCAGGAGAAAAAACGTACTGATATTTCTCATCCATACCTTAAACAGAAAATCCCGTTTGGGCTTATACCTTATGTGCAAAGTAATCTTCTCGCAAAGTATGTGCGCGGCGAAATTGAAGAATATCCGTGTTTTTTATTGAAGTAGGTGGTAAAAATGATGGTTATAATCAGTTATGACGTTTCCACCTTGGATCCTGAGGGTAAAAAACGTTTAAGAAAGGTTTCAAAAGAATGTCAGAACCACGCCCAGCGTGTTCAAAATTCTGTTTTTGAAGCAGATCTTGATTACTCAACTTTTTTGAAATTAAAAGAAAAACTCGTTAATACTATAGATACAAATAAGGATAGTTTGCGATTTTACTATTTGGGAAACAGATGGGAGAAACGGGTTGAACATATTGGAATTAAGGAAACATATAATCCCGAAGGTGTTATTATAATTTAAATCAGTCAGGCGAACAGCAAGCAATGTAAAATACCGCATATGTTCGCCTGAAAAATTTTAAAAATTTTTATTGCTTTTTTCTTTTTTAGAAAAATATTTAAACAGTAACTTTAATGTCCGCCTCATATTGTGACAGTGACGGCAAAATTCCCCATATTTTGCAGTCACACCTCGCAAGAGGTGTGTGAGTAGAAACTATTAATAAAATCTATAAATTTCCTAATATGTTGGGTCACACCTCGCAAGAGGTGTGTGAGTAGAAACTATAGGAATTTCAACAGCACTTGCAGCTGCTTTAGTCACACCTCGCAAGAGGTGTGTGAGTAGAAACGACACTATCACTACCAAAAACGGCAAAGTAAAAAGTCACACCTCGCAAGAGGTGTGTGAGTAGAAACGAGATTTATCTGTACGGCGAAATTCAGCCGGACTGTCACACCTCGCAAGAGGTGTGTGAGTAGAAACTTAAGTTCGGGAACGTAGTTGCTGTCCCTGCGGGTCACACCTCGCAAGAGGTGTGTGAGTAGAAACGAACATTTTAACACTGAGTTTCAAAACCATATTAGTCACACCTCGCAAGAGGTGTGTGAGTAGAAACGTATCAATCAACAAAGTATTCACAACCGAAAAAGTCACACCTCGCAAGAGGTGTGTGAGTAGAAACTATGAAAAGGTCGTTTATTTTTAAGCGGATATAGTCACACCTCGCAAGAGGTGTGTGAGTAGAAACCTTAAAAAATAATTTGACCGTCTGCGGTTGTTAGTCACACCTCGCAAGAGGTGTGTGAGTAGAAACTTCTTGTTTTCTGTGGAGCATTCGGAGGGATTTTGTCACACCTCGCAAGAGGTGTGTGAGTAGAAACTCTTTCGTCTGACTTGGATTTCTTCGTTAATAGGGTCACACCTCGCAAGAGGTGTGTGAGTAGAAACCGTAGAGTTTGGAACAAGCGTTATGTGTTCCGTGTCACACCTCGCAAGAGGTGTGTGAGTAGAAACTATGAAAATTTATAAGAGGTTAAACGGACTATGGTCACACCTCGCAAGAGGTGTGTGAGTAGAAACCTTCTTGATATAGCGAAGAGCACCGCATATAAAGTCACACCTCGCAAGAGGTGTGTGAGTAGAAACTTTTTGGCTCACAATTTCCTTATCCGGAAACTTCGTCACACCTCGCAAGAGGTGTGTGAGTAGAAACTTACTTCTGCTGTTTATCTGCATCTGCCGCTGTGTCACACCTCGCAAGAGGTGTGTGAGTAGAAACTCGGATTATATCAACCCAGATACTCTTTTGCCAAGTCACACCTCGCAAGAGGTGTGTGAGTAGAAACGCTATCACTATGTTTGGAGAATATGAAGTCATTGGGTCACACCTCGCAAGAGGTGTGTGAGTAGAAACAATTTAAAGGTTGCAATGTCACAGGAAATGCTGGTCACACCTCGCAAGAGGTGTGTGAGTAGAAATGGTCGGGGGCTGAAAGTTTTTCAAATAGTCTATGTCACACCTCGCAAGAGGTGTGTGAGTAGAAATGCTAACTATATTTATTCGTTTTCCGTTCTCCTCGTCACACCTCGCAAGAGGTGTGTGAGTAGAAATGTCATTTCTGTAATCGGTGCATAACCGACACGTGGTCACACCTCGCAAGAGGTGTGTGAGTAGAAATATTCTGTACTCCCTGCCGCCCGACTTCTCGGATTCGTCACACCTCGCAAGAGGTGTGTGAGTAGAAATGTTTTTCCACTGCGTTCGTGACTTGTTGCCGTGGTCACACCTCGCAAGAGGTGTGTGAGTAGAAATTCTTCTCCCTGAACCGCGTTTGCGCTTACTGTGGTCACACCTCGCAAGAGGTGTGTGAGTAGAAATTGTCTATGCGAGCGTTGTCTAACTCTGCGCGCTGTCACACCTCGCAAGAGGTGTGTGAGTAGAAATTTTTTGGTTTTGTCGAATTGAATGAGGCAGCTATGTCACACCTCGCAAGAGGTGTGTGAGTAGAAATCGCGTTTATCATATTTAATCTTCTCCCCTTCTGGTCACACCTCGCAAGAGGTGTGTGAGTAGAAATTGTCTATGCGAGCGTTGTCTAACTCTGCGCGCTGGTCACACCTCGCAAGAGGTGTGTGAGTAGAAATCCATTAAAAGTCATTAAGAGTAAAGGTGCGGAGGGTCACACCTCGCAAGAGGTGTGTGAGTAGAAATCTTAAATTCAGCTTCTGCCACGGGAAAATCCGGTCACACCTCGCAAGAGGTGTGTGAGTAGAAATTGTAATCAAATTATATACTATATAATTTACTTTGTCACACCTCGCAAGAGGTGTGTGAGTAGAAATTAAAGACATTGCCGACAGTTTTCAAGGCAGTGGTAGTCACACCTCGCAAGAGGTGTGTGAGTAGAAATGCTATTACCGAAAACGATAACGAACGTACCGAAAGTCACACCTCGCAAGAGGTGTGTGAGTAGAAATGCGAAAGACGATGACGGCAACTACAGGACCGTAAGTCACACCTCGCAAGAGGTGTGTGAGTAGAAATATTTACAGATGCGGAGGGAAAGTGAATGAATAATGGTCACACCTCGCAAGAGGTGTGTGAGTAGAAATAATAACCGCGGAGAAGCTCGCCGCCGATTTATTGTCACACCTCGCAAGAGGTGTGTGAGTAGAAATTTGTAGTCCTTTCGGTAATACACGGATCCAGTCCCGTCACACCTCGCAAGAGGTGTGTGAGTAGAAATCTTCTTTTGAAATCCTATACTCACCGCACTTCGTCACACCTCGCAAGAGGTGTGTGAGTAGAAATGCACAACTTATCGCGAAATTGACGCCGGAGGAAAGTCACACCTCGCAAGAGGTGTGTGAGTAGAAATGATGTTGGCGTTCATTATGTAGTAGACATCTCCGGTCACACCTCGCAAGAGGTGTGTGAGTAGAAATCATTCTTTCCGGAAGCCTTACAATGCCGGCAAGGTCACACCTCGCAAGAGGTGTGTGAGTAGAAATTTGCATACAGTATCGCAAGTGTTATTGCTATGGGTCACACCTCGCAAGAGGTGTGTGAGTAGAAATCAGTTGTCATAGCCTAACTTGTATACGTAAATAGTCACACCTCGCAAGAGGTGTGTGAGTAGAAATTGCGAAATAGCGTACCGAAATCAACTTTATCCTCGTCACACCTCGCAAGAGGTGTGTGAGTAGAAATGTAATCCTGCCTCAGTGCGATTATATCTGATTTAGTCACACCTCGCAAGAGGTGTGTGAGTAGAAATTATAATCTCGGTACAGATGGATTGCAACTTATAGGGTCACACCTCGCAAGAGGTGTGTGAGTAGAAATTCTGAACGAGAAGAGAACTGTCAATATCTCGCCCGAGTCACACCTCGCAAGAGGTGTGTGAGTAGAAATGTAAAAAACAGCGTAGCGAAAAGAAAGGATTGAGTCACACCTCGCAAGAGGTGTGTGAGTAGAAATCCGATGGAGGAAGCACATCACCAGAGTCAGAAGAGTCACACCTCGCAAGAGGTGTGTGAGTAGAAATATCGTAGATAAAATCATATATATCCCCGCGAACGTCACACCTCGCAAGAGGTGTGTGAGTAGAAATAGTTTTTTCGACTATTGGTGTTTCTATAGCAGGAGTCACACCTCGCAAGAGGTGTGTGAGTAGAAATAAGGATATTCTTATATCGTCTGACCGGGATAAGAGTCACACCTCGCAAGAGGTGTGTGAGTAGAAATCTAATGAACTGTAAATCTTAGCTGCCGCCGAACGTCACACCTCGCAAGAGGTGTGTGAGTAGAAATTGAAGTAAACCAGAAACGGCGTATTGACCGACTTGTCACACCTCGCAAGAGGTGTGTGAGTAGAAATGCATTCCTGTCAATAGATTTTTTTATGCCCTTTGTCACACCTCGCAAGAGGTGTGTGAGTAGAAATGTATGTAATAAGCAATGCGATAAGGGCATTTAGTCACACCTCGCAAGAGGTGTGTGAGTAGAAATGTCAATCATCTCGGACTGATACACGGTTGTCGGGTCACACCTCGCAAGAGGTGTGTGAGTAGAAATGATGTTCCTATGCATTAGCAAAAAAGAACGGTCACGTCACACCTCGCAAGAGGTGTGTGAGTAGAAATCGCAAGTGCACGCTAACGCGTGCACCCTTGACAGGGTCACACCTCGCAAGAGGTGTGTGAGTAGAAATTCTTTTGTGGCTGAGGAATAGGGATTCGAACCCGTCACACCTCGCAAGAGGTGTGTGAGTAGAAATAATTTGACGGTAATAACTTTAAGCCTCATTACGGTCACACCTCGCAAGAGGTGTGTGAGTAGAAATCGGTTGTTGCAATTGGCTTGTGGCTGATTTGCTGTCACACCTCGCAAGAGGTGTGTGAGTAGAAATGTTGCGGCAGAAAGCAAGCTGCTATTCCGTTAAAGTCACACCTCGCAAGAGGTGTGTGAGTAGAAATGCCCGTATCCTTGTTTCCTCATTCCACCAATATGTCACACCTTGCAAGAGGTGTGTGAGTAGAAATTTAAATAGTTATCGCGGTATTTGGGTAGCCTGATTGTCACACCTCGCAAGAGGTGTGTGAGTAGAAATCTTCCACGATTTTGTTATTGTCTCATTACTGTGTCACACCTCGCAAGAGGTGTGTGAGTAGAAATGGATTAACTACTGACACGGTGGAGACTGACATTGTCACACCTCGCAAGAGGTGTGTGAGTAGAAATCTTTATCGCAGTGAAAAATAATACCCGCAATCCCGTCACACCTCGCAAGAGGTGTGTGAGTAGAAATGTAATCTCGGACGGATCTGCCTTAATTTCAAGGCGTCACACCTCGCAAGAGGTGTGTGAGTAGAAATGTTATACATAGTTACTGTTTGAAGTTCACCGTCACGTCACACCTCGCAAGAGGTGTGTGTATTTTAACAGAATGTTCGTTAAAATTTTAAAAACCTTAACTTAATTAAAAGCCTATATACTATATTTGCGTTTAAAAATGAGAAACAGTTAATTTTTAAAATATTTGCCGAAATTTGGAAAAGGAAAAAAGTTGTCTCAATTTAAAAGAAAATAACTATATAATTTGTACATATTTTCTATTGACTTGTTTTTATGTTTGTAGTATTATTTTTGTATAAAATACATATTTTTATTATAAATTGTTTACTTTTTATTTGCAAAATATATATTATTTTTATCAAAATAAAAATAGTTACTCGTCTTATTATTAAGCGTGTATTATTTTTGGAGGCGGAAAATTAATGTACATACTATCCGAAAAAGTTGACAGATTTCTGAAAAAAATTATATCGGTGGTGCTGGCGTTATCGCTTGTGTTGTCAGTCTGTATGATTTCGGGTCTTTCACTCAATGCATCAGCGGCGACAGTAAGCGGACAGAAATTTTTTATTAATCTGTCGCAGAACACATCATGGAAAAATCTCAGCAGTTTAAATGTACGATATGCGAAAGCGGATGGCTCAACTATCGGAAGCACTGGTTCGGGCGGAGTAACTGTTGTTAAAAACACAAGTGACGGGTTATTTCACCTTACCGCGCCTGCCGGTGCAACAAAGATTGGAATTTCATCCTCGTCGTTCCCTATGCCTGATACGGTTGTTCCGAGCGGTTATCGCAGAATTATTTTAAAGGCGACCTCAGTAAACGGAACAAAATATACTAATCCTCATGTTCATTATTTTGAGGGCGATTCTGCTCATAGCGACTCTGCTTGGCCCGGAGGAAAAATGAAATCTTTGGACAGCAGCGGTACTTACTACTATTTAGACATTGACGACAGCTATAAAAAGGTTGTTTTTAATAACGGCAGCAACACAAGCCAGACCGCTGACCTTACAATAAACACTTCGTACAGCGATTGTGTTTCATATTACACGGGTTCAGGCTGGTCTAATCCATATGCGAAAATTATAAATGTATCGTCTATTCCAAACAGAGATACGGAAATTTATCTGCTGCAGGACGGCACATTTAAAGAAAGTAAATATTTGTCAAATCTTACGGATCAGACAACTAACCCAAACTTAACTTTCAGCACGGTTTATGTAGTTAATGAAAGCTGGAATTCGCGCAGTGCAATTTACGCTACGTATGATTATAACGATCCGTACAAGACAACAGTAACTCTTACAAAAAGCACATCAAACGGTGTAACGGCTTTTCAGGGGAAAATTCCCGAGGGAGCGCAGGTAAAATTCCATCCGTCGCAATCCAATACGGCTGTTGCTTCCTTGACGACCTCATATCCGACAGGCAGCGATTATGACAGAACAGGATATAGTAAAAATACCGCTACGTATAAGATTACGCCTTCGTATGAAAGATGGGGTAAACTTTCCGATATAAACGATGTTAATTATGATTCTGTTGTTCCGAACAGATTTTCTCAGTCAAATATTATCGGAGTAGACGCTACTTATTTCGACTATCTTTCGGACAATGAGAGGACAAACGGATATCTTAATAACTACGATATAGGCTATGATGACAACAATTGGGAAAAGGGTCATCATACATGGTTCCCGTTTAAAGAATTTAATTCTTATATAAGCAGTAAAGCGAGATCAAATTCTGCCTGGAAATATCCGCTTTATTTCGGTAACTTCTTTAAAGACGGTAATCAATATGGATATAGTAGCGAAATCAGCGGATTAACAAGATATTATGACAGTGATTACAGATATGCGATAAACAACTCTAACGGACTCTCTGTAAAATCTGACGGGACGATTAATTTTAATCAGTCTATTCAGGGTCTTGCATATTCAAGGCTTGACAGTGACGGAGATATTCAGGCTGCGAACGGAGTAAAAATGCCTTACTTTGACGCGGATGCCCTCTCAACGGCAACTTGGAGCAGTAAAAGAGTTGCCAAAGTATTTAAGTCGTATTTTCCGTTCAAAGCTTCAACTAACAGCAGCGGCGTAACTACGTATGAATTTAAATCCGCAAATGCTCGTGATAACGTATACTTTACTTGGGACGGCGATACTCCGAAATATGTAAATTACGGTTCAGGTTCAACTTACGGAGTATATGATGCTGCAACTACTTTTGGCAACGAAGAAAACGGCTACGGAATATTCCCGTTTAACAATTCAAGCAACACAAAGAAGCAGACAGTTTCGGGCACTACTTACTCAAGAGGAGGAAATGACAATCTTGACTTCGGCTTTGGTGTAAGACTTGACATTGATTTCCGTGTACCCCAGTACGGTACTCTTAACGGTACTCCGGGCGGCAGTCCGGTAAGCTTTGACTATTCCGGTGATGACGATCTCTGGGTATATATCGGAGAAGATGAAACAGGAGCTGACGCAGAGCTTGTTCTGGATTTGGGCGGTGACCATAAGCAGGCAGAAGGCTCAATTGACTTTAAAAATATGACGGCAACCGCGAATGATGTGTATGCTGATTACAGCAAAAATATCACAATGCCCAGCGTACCTTCAAACGAATTCTGGATTGCGAAAGATTCATCATACGTTGATTTTTGTTTGCACGTTTGGCAGGATACCTCGGTTGGAGCATGGAACGATGGTGCTTGCTGGATAGAGCCATATAATAAATCCACCCTTGCCTCGGATAACTTTTACAAGTTCAGAAAATCTCAGTTAGGCAGCAATACGGCATGTGATTTTTATCGGTATAAGAATACGGAAGATGCCGGCAAACTACATTATGCTGAAAGCATATCCAATTTATTGGGAAAAGCTTGGATGGGTAACGGCAGTGCATATACAGGTTCAGTTCCGACAAATCTCGGTAAGGTAGTAAAGAGCTTTAACGGAGGAAAGACGCTTGACCCGACTAAAACCTATCATATGGTAGTTTTCTATATGGAGCGCGGTCTTGCGGAGTCCAACTTCTCGGTTGGCTTTACAATGACTCCTGCAAACAATGACCTGAGAGTTTCCAAAACTCTCGATACCTCGGATGTTATTTCCGAAATCGCAAGCGACCTCAAAACAAATGAGAAATTTAATTACACCATTAGTGACGGCAGTAGCAGTCAGACTGGCAAAAGCTATACGCTTAACGGAAGCCGAAAGACTCTGGACAGTGCCGGTAATTTCACCCTTAAAGACCAGGATTTAGCGGATTTTAACAGCACGTTTAAAACGGGCAGTAATATGACTGTAAACGAGTCGCTCACAAATGCACTAAGCTACGATGCGTCTTGGGAGCTGTACGATGACGTTGGCGAAGTTATTGAAAGCAGCAAAACCGAGGGTAATAATACACGAGCAAACTTTAATCTTATTAATAAAAATAATGAGAGTGATGACGCATTCCTTAGCCTTCATTATACAAATAAATTAAAAACTTCTACGCTTGATATTACAAAGGATGTGTTCGAAAAGGACGGAAAAACATCACACAATACGGATCAGCAGTTTACGTTCAAGCTGACTCTTGACCTTGACGGAAGCGGTACCACATACGATTATAAAGCATATCCGATTGAATATACAATAAACGGCGAAGAAGATATGTACAGTCTACACTCAAACGGTGAATTTAATATAAGAAAAGGTCAGACCGTCAAGCTTGTAGGTTTGCCCGTTGGTGCTTCCTATAAGCTCGAGGAGATGAAAACGGTAGGTTTCAAGCCGTATACTGCTTCTGTTAATAGCTCCGCGGCAACCGCTTTCGGCGGTACTAAGACAGGAACGGTTGGAACTGACAATAGTGTAAAGGTAAACAACATTGTTGATGAAACCAGCACGAATATTGTAATAAACAAAACTCTCGACGGCTCGCTTTACAGCGGAAGTAAATTTAACTATGTTCTTTCAGGCTTAGATACAATGGTTACACAGTATGATGATCCCGAAAACCATGGACTGAAGCTCAACACATACAGAACTTCGGGAACTCAGACTGTCGCCAAGCCGAGCAGCGGAGAGGTAAAATTCGATGATAAGAGTGTTCTGGCTTTTGCTGAATCGGGATATTACAGGTTCAAAATTACTGAGGAATTTGCGGAGAACGTGAGCGAAACCGAGCAAAAAGATTACACAATGGATAACAGTACGATTTTCGTGGAAATCCAGCGTAACAGTGAAGGTAATCTGAGTGCGCCCAAGTTCTTCAAAGTACCGAATACGGTTCTTGAAGGTGTAACGAAAGACGCTGATTATGCTCCGTTCTTTAATGAAGACACTTATCTTGTTCCGTCAGGCACTACGCCGAAGTTTGATAACAAAACCATGCACGGCAGTGTAAAGGTTACCAAGAAGGATCAGTCAGATAATTATTTATCCGAGACCGTTTTCGGTTTAATCAAGGTTTCCGATAAGGATATAATTGATGATTCGGCTCTTCAGGATATAATTACTGCAAACGAGCATATTATTACGTCAACCACTAACACAAGCGGCGAGGCGACCTTTAGTGACCTTTTAATTTTCAAGGACGGCAAGGGTGAATTTAAAAATGACGGAAGCTCCGTTAGTTGGTCATCAACCTCTGATGATTATATAAGCGGCACTTCAACATATCAGACCTACTGCCTGTTTGAATATAAACCTAAGCAAGGCTATAACCCGTCGTATCTGAAGACATATTTTACATTACCAACGGACGGCAAATACGATGTAACGTTCGGTTATGTTGACGGAGCGATAACAGTTCCGAATTCGAGCGGATTGGGAATGAATATGATAATCATTTTCGGAGCAGGAGTTGCTTGCACAGGCGCAGCGCTCGCCGTGGGTTGCTGCCTGCGGGATAAATCACGCCGAAGAAAACGTAAGCTTAGGCATATTGGCTGAAATTAATTGAGTAAACCTTTTATTAAAATATTTTATTAAAATATAAATTATATTAAACTATATATTAAAAGGAGAATAACAAAATGAAAACCACAAAAAAAGTAATAGCTGCACTTCTCACTGTTATGATGCTGGCGATGATGATTCCTTTCGCAGTAAACGCTGCGGCACCCGACGGTCCGTACACTGCAAAATATAAGTGCGCTCCTAACACATCCTCTGAGGCTGATAAAGTAGGCGACTACACGTTCAGCTTCTATAAGGTTGCCGACCTTGACAAAACAACGGGCGAATATACAACGGTTTCAGCAGGTAACGAAGCTCTTGAAACTGCGGTTAAGTCAGGTGACAATGCAGGTATTATAACTGCCTGCGACAGTCTTTACAATGCGAATGCCAATGTTTTTGGCACTGCTGCAACGACTATCTCATTCACATCATCAGAGACTGAGAAGACGGCTACAGTTACGGACGCGGGTATTTACTATATTAGATGTACAAAGTACCCCGCAAAGGTTACGTCGGTTACTAATTCCTTAGCCGCTCTTCCTTATTATAACGGAACTAACTGGGTAACGGAAGATGACCAGACGACAGTCAACCTTGCTTCCAAGGTATCGACAAGCCCTGTCAGTGTTACAAAATCAGCCAATAAGGTAACTGTAGGCGATAACGATAAAACTGTTACATACACCCTTACCGCTTCAACAGCAGGCTCAGAATCCAATCCTCTTACAGAATACGCTATTGTAGATACAATGGACAAAGGACTTACGCTTAACGATAGTTCAGTCAAAGTAACTCTCGGTGATAGTTCTGCACCTCTTACTAAAGATACAGACTATACTGTTGAGGAAAATTATACTTATAACGATGTTGAAGGTGAGCAAACAGCAACCTTTGCGGTAGTATTTACTAAAGCGGGTCTTGACTCGGACTTTTATAATGCAGATCCCAAGACAGTTACCGTAGAATACACGGCTAACGTAAACAGCAGCGCAAAGCTCGCGACTCCAATGCCGAACTCAGACGGCCTTGTTTACGGAAACGAAGCTACTACCAGCTATGAGCCGGGTCAAACAGTAAATGTATCCACATACGGTATGAAGATTAAGAAAATCGACGGTAATACATCAAATACTCTTGAAGGTGCTGAATTTACAGTTTATACAGATTCAGGTGCGACAACAGCTCTCACAGTTGACGGCAAGAATGTAACTGCTGCAACAGGTAAAGACGGCACAGCAGAATTTAAGCTCGGCGGAACAGATGTATTTAAGTTTTCCGCAGGTAAATATTATGTGAAGGAAACAAAAGCTCCTACGGGCTACTCACTTAACGATACTGTATTTGAAGTATCAATTACAAACAGCTCCTCCGATTACACTTGGGTAAACGGTGCAGAGGGAGTAAAGGACTATAAGGTTACTGTTCCTCAGACAGGCGGAGAGGGCACAATGATATTCACAATTATCGGTGCGGCTCTTATCGTTTGTGCAGGCGTTCTATTCCTCGTTGTAAAAAGGAAAAAATCTGTTTAATAATTATAAATACAAAAGCTGATTAAAGACTGAATATATGCAATTTTGAGGGACGCTTTCTGCGTCCCTCAGTTGTCATGTAAAATTTATTTCCCTATGGCTTGAGAATAGTAAGGTGTTGAAATTAACCTTCGGTTACGATATAATGTATTTGTATTTATATAGACTGATTTAAAGGAAAAATGTATGAAAAGAAAATTAGCTGCATTCAGTATCTTTTTTATTTTTATTGCAGGCATATTTATTATGAGTTACCCTCTGCTCAGCTCGGTCATCAATAATCTTTCGAGTCGAAGCCGAGCCGAAGAGTATACAAATACTACAAAACAAATGTCCTCGAAAGAAACGCTCGAAATGCTCTCAAAAGCGGAAAGTTATAATAAAAGCCTTACAAATAATGCGATAATTATCGACCCGTTCGATGAAGATGCGTACAAAAAGATAGGCGCAAATTATGAGAAATCTCTGAACGTCGACAATAACGGTCTTATCGGCTATGTCGATGTACCTAAGATTAACGTATACCTTCCCGTATATCACGGAACAACGAGTAAAGTACTCTCGAAGGGCGCGGGACATCTCCAAAATACCTCCTTACCGATAGGGGGAGAGGGCACTCACTCAGTAATTTCAGCTCATACGGCGTACCCCGGGGAGACCTTTTTTGATTATCTTACAGATATGGAAATCGGAGACGATTTTTATATTCACGTTCTCGACCGGGTTCTGAAATACGAGGTTGATCAGATTAAAATTGTTCTTCCGGAAAATACAGAAGATTATCGAATTATTAGCGGGGAGGACCACGTTACTCTTCTGACCTGTACTCCGTACAGCAGCAGTACCCACCGCCTGCTTGTCCGAGGAAAGAGGGTAGAGTACGACGATTCCTCTTATGTTTCTTCCGGAGCTCATTTAGCGAATTTCGGCGACAGTTGTATGTTTTTTCTTGGCTACAAAATTCCATACATAGCTTTTGCATTTGTTATTGTCGGGTTTATCGCGGTTGTTGTGCTGCTTATCCTTTTTGTGTCGAAGAGGTCAAGAAAAAGGATTGAGAAAATTTCGGAAAAATCATTCGATAATTAATCTTTAACCTGACAGAAAATTGGAAACGGTGATTAGAGTGAGAAAGAAAATTATTTTAACAATTGCTGTGATAATGCTTGTAGCGGGAGTTTCTATGATTTTGTTTTCTCCTGTATCAAATTTTATCGGAACACTTATTGCAAACTCTGAAACCGATAAATTTGACAGACAACTTGACAGCGTCGTGGACAGCAGCTATGAAGACGCCTTAAATCAGGGTAAAATTGATAAAGACGGTTACCTTCTTGATAAAAACGGCGTCAGGACTTCGGATACACCCGTGTTTTTTAAGGCAGACCTGGACAGGCTTTATAAGGATAGCGTTGAGTATAATGAAAATCTCAAAACAAACCAGAGATCACTTCTTATAAATGATTATTCCTACACTAAGCCGTCGCTTAATCTGCACAACTACGGCATAAATAACGGAATTTACGGATATGTTTCCGCTCCCGCTATCGGTATGAAACTCCCGATTTTTCTCGGCGCTAATAACGCAAATATGATGTACGGGGCGGCTCATCTTACGTACACCTCGCTTCCGTTGGGCGGCAAAAAAACGAACACGGTTCTGGCGGGACATACGGGATATGTGGGAAGGATTTTCTTTGATAATCTCAGAAATCTCAGGATAGGGGACGAGATAACTTTAAAGAATTACTGGAAAGAACTGAAATACAGAGTATCACAAACAAAGGTATTAAAACCCGACGATTCTCAGGATATTTTTTTAAAAGAAGGCAGGGATTTACTTACATTGATTACCTGTATTTCCAACGGAAAAGGCGGATTTGACCGCTATTATGTAATCTGCGAAAGAGCGTGACGAAAGCTTATTGCTCTGTAAGAAAGCCGGTAAAATTCCGTTAAGGACTCCTGAAAAACACTTGTAGTAAAAAATTAATTGGTAATTTTAAAATTTTTGTGACTTTTTTTATTGAGACTTTTTTATTTATGTTTTTTCGTCATTTTTTAAATTAATTTTTTTTATTTATTTATGCAAATTATCAATTTACATAATTTTGGAATAGTGATAATATATGTATGGATAAAATCCAAATCCAAAATTTATAAAAAGGATGGTAGAAGTTAATGAAAAGAATTATTGCAATGATAATTTCAATCGCAGTACTTATTTCAATCGCAGTCCCGGTTGCTGTCAATGCTGCCTCCAAGGTAGGCAACGTAAGACAGACAGAGGGTAACACAACTTCTGTAAAGGTAGCTTGGGATGCTGTTTTAGGCGCGAGCAGATATAAGGTTGAAATCAGCGAGAGCCAGAACAGCGGTTATATCGTTGACAGCGATTATTCCTCTCAGAACGAAAACATTTCTAATTTATCATCAGGTAAAACTTATTATGTAAGGGTTACAGCTTACATAAACGGCGGCTTTGATTCGAGCACAACATCTACTCCCATTAAGGTTTGCACCGCTCCGGACAAGGTGAATAATTTCCGTCAGACAAACGCTACAACAAGCAGCGTAACTCTTGGCTGGTCAAAGAAAGCAGGAGCGACCTCCTATGCGGTCTACGGCAGAGTCAACAATCAGGAATATCCTCTCACAACAACGAAGAGTACTTCCTTTACAATCAAAGGACTCAGCAACAAAAACAAATTCCCGTACGAACTCTTTATAAGACCCCTCAGAAAAGACGGCGATTTCGAAGCAGGTAAGGAAGTTGCATATTACAGCTGTGCAAGTATTTACTCATATAATGTAAATCTCATTCCCAAGAAGTCGGCTACTCCTAAGCTCACAAGCGTGTATGACAACATGGGCGTTGTTTATTTTGATTCACCGAGCGTCGAATTCAAAAAGGGACATCAGATTAAAATCTATAAAGCTGACAAGAAGAGCGTCTATACTTCGGGTTCGGATAACAGATATGAAGGTCTGAAGCAGGGTCAGTTTTATAAGGCTAGGAGACGTTACTATACAACAGTCGGAGATAAGAATAAATACGGCGCATGGTCAGGTTATACCTACTTCTCATTAGGTTGCAAAGCTGTTAGCGCAACGTCGTCAAGTAAGTCTCTCAAGGTTTCGTGGAGCAAGGTTAAGGGCGGAAAGGTTACATATGATATTTATGTATCCAAGAACCTTGACACCGGCCGCAAGAGATTTAAGAAGAACGTAAAGGGCACTTCGGTTAAAGTTACCAAATACGGCAAGAAGAAACTCTCCAGAAGAACCAGATATTATGTATTTGTTTATCCTAAGCTGAAGGTTGGCAAGAAGACATATGCTTCTCCACGAGTTAGCTATGTAAGCACATATACAAAATAATTCAGTTTTAAAGCTGTCCTCTCGGGGACAGCTTTTTTATCGGAGAATTTTCTCTTACAAAAT
This sequence comes from uncultured Clostridia bacterium, assembly GCA_947625485.1. GTDB lineage: Bacteria > Bacillota > Clostridia > Oscillospirales > Acutalibacteraceae > Ruminococcoides. The sequence continues at coordinate 44,801 of CANQOP010000013.1, forward strand.
TCAAAATATTGGTTTTGCGGCTTTTTTCTTTATAAAATGCGGTTAATAAAAAATGTATAAAAAATACACCTCTGCCAATAATAACGGCAGAGGTGATTTTATGAACGTTTATAATCAGAAAAGAAAACGCAGCAAGAAGGAGCGGGTAGGATTCTACACAGCTCTATCGGTCTGCCTTGTTGCAATAGGACTTGCGGCATATTCAACGTACTCCAGCCTTTCGGGGTATTTCGGTGACGACGAGACGCCGACCGCAGCAGTTAATGAAATTGTAACGGGCGTAACGGAGACGGAAACTGTAACGGAGGAGCCTTCTACAGAGTCGACAGAACCGACTACTGAGGAGCCGACAACCGAACCCGAAGAAGAGGAGGAGACCGTTCCTGCAGAGACGAAAACCGCGCTCCAGACTATGCTTACCGTAAATACAAGTCTTTCTTATCCGCTGGATAACGCTAAGGTAATAAACGAGTACAGCGAGGACTCAGTATATAATAAAACTCTGAACCAGTGGAGTGCGCACACAGGTGTGGACTTTGCCTGCGAAAAGGGTGATAATGTGTACTCGATGGGCGACGGAAAGGTCACAAGAGTGTATACCGATGACATTCTCGGGAAAACGGTAGTTGTTAAATCTGTGACTTATACCGCGTACTACAGCGGACTTAATAAGGATACAAGAGTTAAGAGAGGCGACAGCATTAACACGGGAGACATTCTGGGCACGGCTGACGAAGTTCCGGGAGAGTCGCTCGATGAATCTCACGTTCACATTGCCGTAAGAGTCGACGGCCAGTATACCGACCCGCTCTCTCTCATAAACAGCGACGAATAACTTAACGGCGATATGAAAATCGTGTGTAATTAAAGACTCACGATTTCATCGGGTTATTTATATTAAAATAATATCGTACAGAAAAAGAGACCGTATGGAATTTCCATACGGTCTAAAGTTTTTTATAAATTAGTTTTTATTTTCCGATAAGAGCATACTGGATTGCAGTAGCGTCTTTAATGCTTACTCTTCCGTCGCCGTTATAGTCCGCAAGACTGTTTTGCTCGCTGTCAAAGGGAATCAAGTTAACCAGATATTTTTGAATAAAGGTAACGTCTGTAATGTTTACAGTTTTATCTCTGTTGGTGTCTCCTATACTATAGGAACTCGGTACAGATGGGATTGTTGTCGGATTGGTCTGAGAGCTTGACGGAGCAGAAGATGGAATCGGCGGGTCGGTTTGAGCACTTGACGGTGTGGTGGAAGGTGTGGTGGAAGATGTGGTGGGATTGGTCTGAGAGCTTGACGGCATATCGCTTGATGAAGCGGTTGGATTTTGTTGTCCCGGGTAATAGGTCGGAACGGTAATCCCTGCAGACTGAGCGTCAACCTCGTTGCAGACCGTACCTCCTGCGTTATTTGCAGTAGAGCTTTTTAGGGTGTAGTCAGTTGATTCGCTTATCCTTAGGTCCAGAGTCTGCTTACCGTTCATACCCGTGTCGAATAGAATGCTGTCATACTGGCTGCTGAATGTGATGGTATAAATTCCGCCGCCCTTGCTGGTCATCTTTGTGCCGGGCCAAGGAGCCATAGGAGTGTCAGCAGCTGCACTGTTCCAGATGTGAGCGTAAGGCACGCCCGACCAGCCTGAAACACCGTTTGTATTAAAGGTAACTGTATACTGGCTTTCCTTATCAACCTTCGTATATGTGTAGGTTGCCGAGCAGACCTCCTTGTCAGTTGAATCATAGCCTTTGAGCTCTACCTTATAAGTAGCGCCGACTGTATCTGCGGCTGAGCCGATTGTAACAGTCTGACCGGAGGTGTATCTGGCAGGTGCGCTGCCGTTGTATGAATATGTAGCGTAGCTTACGTTGCTTGCGTTGAGCTTGATGGAAAGAGTAGGGGTTGTGTACTTACCGCTTGCTGTAGCGGATACCATAGGACCTGGTTCATCATAAAGGACAGCGATACCCGTGCCTCCGATAGAGCCGGAAACCTTTCCGCCTGATACGGTAAATATTCCGCCGCCTATGCGGTCGGTGTATTTGCCGTCCGCCATAGTAGCAACCGCAAGGCCTGATACGTTCTTTGTAGTGCCTGAGCAGTTTACGAGAACAGCGCCGCCGCCCTGAGTTTTGCTTCCGCGTCCTATAACTGCTACGCCTGAGCCGTTTGCAAGGTACTCGCCCTGACCTGCGTAAACATTATTGAACTTGTTTACCTCTCCTACTTCCTTACTTGTCCAGTCGGTCTCGGAAGCAACGCCAAGCTGTTGAGTAAGGTTTGCGGGACGGGCAAGGTACATTGATGTAATGCCGTCGCGAGCCGCGATAGCCGCCCATGTTTTGTTTCTGCGCGCTTTTGTGAAGTCCTTTGAAGAACCGTCCATATATGTGTCGTGGGATTCATCCCAAAGAACGGTCTGAGCCTTCGTACCGTTAGCCATATTCTGTGGGATTGCGCTCGCAGGGCTTCCGCCGTTAACCGCATCCTGAACCTGACGGTATATTGTTGAGTCGGTAACCTTCATAAACGGGAAGTAATGGTTATAGGAACGTCCGAATCCGCAGGTGTTGAGAATCTCACCGTATGAGAGCAGATCCTTACCATAGGTGCTCTTAGCGTATGTTTTTACCTTGGTAACCGTATTTACCCAGAAGTCAGACTTATACTTAGCAAGGTCGGACGGAGTTTCGATGTGTTTTGCGGCGTCAAATCGGAAACCGTCTATACCGGCGTCTACCATTTCCTTAAGATAGTCATAGATAGCGTTTTGAACTTTGGGGTCCTCGGTTTTGAGGTCGGGGAGACGCGACGTACAGCCGCGCGTCAAATCGTTTGTACAAGTGTCCTGAGGACCCGACCACTCGTATTTATATGTCATATTGAACCACGGGGAGTGAAAGAGCTTATTGTTGTAAATTTCAGGTTCAAACTGCTTTGCTTTCGGCGTTACGTGCTGCATCGGGTCGGTGGAGGTGATATTGTCCTCGTTCGGGGCTGTACCCATATGGTTGATAACGGAGTCTGCAATAACTCGGATACCGCGCTTGTGAGCTTCTTTGACCATAGCAACGAGTTCGCTCTTTGTACCGAGAGCGTTGTCAGTGCTTTCGTTGAGCTGGAAGCCTGCGGGCTGATAGAACATCCACCAACCGTTATCGTTTTCACCTGTAACCTTATGACCCTTTGTTGCCTCTTTAATTTCGTTCGGAGGAGAAATCTGGATAACGGTAAATCCCTGGGAAGCAACTTTATCCAGCTCCTTGGTCATATTCGCATAACTCCAGTTCCAAGCCTGGAGGATGGTAGCGTTGTCGAGGTCGTCGGTTAAACCGTACGGATTATTCGTGACATCCGAATAAGTATCGGGCACACCCGAGGCGCTCCTTGTAGTCGAAACCGCATTTGCTGTATAGTCGGCAGCCACAACACAAGTGAGCAGCATACAAACTGCCAGCACCGCGGAAATTATTTTTCTTCTCATCAAGAATCCTCCTTTTACAAAGAAAATACCTTTTTAATCACCTATTATCATATACGATTTTTTGTCAAAATGCTATTCGTTTTTTGTACAAAATTTTTATACCTTTTATGTGTATAATGACAGCCTTTCTTTGGTAATTGTGTTATAATCAAATTTGTATCACATTTTTACGCAAAAATTATGAAGAAAATTTATTAGGAAGTTTATAATGAAAAAAATAAAACTGTTATCAATATTACTGGTTTCGGCACTGATTTTATCTGTGTTTTCAATTCCGGCTGCCGCAGAAAAACTGCCTCTGAACGTGCATTATAAGTGGACATCCAAGGGGTTGAACGTGATGTGGTCGAAGGTGAAAGGCGCTACACACTATAACATAAAAGTTTCTCGCTACACGAATATAAATAAGAATTTGATTGTAAGAAGAATCACTTCTGACTCGTATACAGTAGGATACAAGGACTTTAATAGTTTAAACGCTAACAAGCTTTATTTTGTTACCGTTGCTGCATATAAAAACTCTGAAAAGATGGGAACTGTTAAGATAACTACAAAAGATATAGAGATAGTCGGGCATAGAGGCTGTATTGATAAGGCTCCGCAGAATACGCTTGCGGGATTACAAACGGCAAAGGACTCGGGCTATGATTCGGTTGAGGCTGATTTCTTCGAGACCTCCTCGGGCGAGATTCTTATTTTTCACGATGATTTTTTAAATAAATGCAGCTTTCCAAAAATCAATATCAGGAGTCTTACAAAGGAGAATCTCAAAAATTATCCTATAAAAAAAGGTGCAAATATAAAAAGTTATCCAACCCAGTATATCCCCACTCTCGCGCAGTACGTCAAAGCCGCCTCAAAATTAAAGCTCAAGCTTTATCTGCATATGAAGGACCAAAATAAAATGTCCGATAAAGCGATTAAAAAGATTGTTTCCACTCTCAAAAAATATGATATGCTTAAAAGGACGGTTGTTTTTTCCTCTAATAATGAGGCTTGCAAGCGGCTCTCAAAGTCTGAGTGTATGTCGGGCTTTTTGCGTGTGCCAAAAAGTGCTGAGCACGCGAAAAAAGTTGTAAAATATGCTAAGAAAGTGAAAGCGGAATTTGTTATTTGTAAATATAACGAATTTTTTTCAAAATCCGTTGTTAATCTTGCTCATAAATATAAATTGAAAATAGGATGTCATCACGTAAGTGACAAAACGACAGCCGCAAAGGTGGTTAATTGCGGCGCAGATTTTCTGATTATAGACAGAGATTTTCTCCACGAATAAAAAACAATAAGTTAAACGAAAAGAGCGGTTCAAAATAACCGCTCTTTTGATTTAATATAATTAATACTTCTAAATACTTATAAATTAATTATAAAATTAATTTTATGTCAAACCAGAATTCAACTCCGTCGTCTTTGTTTAAAGCTCCGCATTCAGTTGCGTACATATCTGAGATTTCTTTGACTATGAAAAGTCCGAGCCCGACGTTCTCGCTCGACCCGCCCGACGTGTAAAACTCTGTCCAAATTTTGCCTAAATCGCTTTGGCTGATTTGCCTACCCTCGTTAAATACAGATAATCTGCAGCATTCCCCGTGCTTTCTGAGAGTTACTTTAATTCTGCCATATGGATTTGTGTGTTTTACTGCGTTAGTAATGAAATTATTAAAGATATGTTCAAGATGAGTTTCATCAATGTACGCCCGATGTCCGCGTTCAATGCTCCGCGAAAAGTCGATTTTTTTCGCGAGCATAAGGCTTGAACACATATCGCACAGCTCGTTTACCTTTTGTGAAACGTTAATCTCCGAAACGTCGCTGAAGATGCCGCGCTCCTGAACCGAGTAATTGAGAAAGCTCGTAATGAGATCGCTCATTTTCTGGATTTCCTCCATAGCCGACTCATAGTAATAGTTTCTCTTGTCCTCGTCCTCAATACATTTCATCATCTCAACCTGACTCGAAATAATTGCGAGCGGAGTTTTCAGCTCGTGAGTCATATTGCGAACGAACTGCCGGCGCATATTCTCGTATTTTCTGAGATGATTTAAATCCTCTTTGAGCAGAAAATTGTAGTTGCTTATGGAGTTAATGTTGTCCTGAATTGTGTTTGCCATATCGTTAAAATTGCTCGCGAGTGTACCAACCTCGTCGTTAGAAAATTTGCCCTCATAGCGGACGGAGTAGTCCTTTCGGGAAATTTTCGTAACGGCGGTATTGAGCGAGCGGATTGACTTCGTTACCCTCGTCATAAGAATAAACAGCAGTATTCCGCACACCAATATGTATAAGACGAGGATAGAGACCAGAACATTGTTTGTATACCCGAAAATGGACTCAATATTACTCAGCCTTTCGCGGAAGTAAATATAATAAGTTTTTCCGCTGCTTTGAACAATTCTTCGCAGTATTATTGTTTCTTTTCCGTTTTCGTCTTCCTCGCTGTATACAGGAACTGAATCATATGAATATTTCTTTACATATTCTTTAGGAATTAAATGCTTATCCAGACTGTATTCGCCCTTGTAATTTCGGGTTTTGTATGTAAAGCGCTGCGTCGTAAAAATACGCTCGTGATTACTGTTATATACAATTACCGTATAGTTTTTTTCGTTGTAATTCTCAAGATAACTGTCTATATCGTCTTCGCTTTTGAGGTTTATCGTCTCTGAGATTTTGCTGCAGAAGTCTGACATACTCTGTATCTCGAGATTAATGTACATTGATTTTTGAACGTATATGTAGATTGGAATGAAAATCATCGTCACTACAGTTATTGTTACCATAATCAAAAGAGCATATTTTGTAGAAATTCTTTTAGTCATCGTCGATCTCAAAATAATATCCTACGCCGTAAACCGACTTAATGTACTTATGCTTGTCAGTAAGCTTCTTTCTAAGCTGCTTGATTATCGTGTCAACTGTGCGAAAATCGCCGTAATAGTCGATGCCCCATACACGGTCCAGGATAGTATTCCTGTTCAGCACGATTTTTTCATTCGTGATAAAGTAAACAAGAAGGTCGTACTCCTTCGGGGTGGTTGATATTTCCTTGCCCTCAACATACACACGATGCAGCTTTGTGTCAATTTTAAGAGCACCGCGCTCAAGAAGTTTTTCGGATTTTTGTGTGCGGTTTAGAAGCGCGCTTATCTGCTCCTTTAAAACGCTTAAAAGAAACGGTTTGGTGATGTAATTGTCCGCTCCCGTATAAAATCCCTGAAGCTGATCCATCTCGGTTTCTCGTGCGGAAATCATAATTATGGGGACATCACTTGCCTCGCGTATATGCTTGAGTACTTCGAGACCGTCGAGCATCGGGAGCATTCCGTCAAGAAGAATGATATCAATATTTGAGCGGTTTTCCTCAAAAACATCTATAGCTTTCAGCCCGTCCTCAGCCTCAAGCACCCCAAAGCCGTTTGAGGACAGATAGTCCATAACAGTTGTACGGAGTTTTGTGTCGTCCTCAACGACGAGTACAGTGCTTTTGTCTGCCATTTTATCACACCTATGCTTTCTTTTTAGGTTTAAATATTCTCTTCAGCTTGCGTGTTACTTTTTTGGGAAAACTGGTAGTAACCCAGTCTACAGTGGATTGGAGTTTACTGTTTTGGATTTTAAGTTCCTTAATTTCTCTTTTCAGCTCGCTAATTGTTTCGCTCAGTTCGCCTGCCCTGATGTGCTGAAGCTCAAGCATCTGAGCCAAAACACCGACATAATCGTAAGCGGTATATTCAGTTTTTTTGTCGTCGGAAACTTCAAGTTTATCGAGGAACAGCTCGCCGCCCTCGCGCGAAAGATATTCGCGGGCAACCATTTCATTGGACTCCGCATACTGTTTAAGGAAAGCGTACGTATCTTCTCCCGACATAAACTCGTTTGAAGTGATTGAGTGCACGTCATCATTCTCGTCGGCTACCTTTTTAAGCAAATTTTGAATATAGTTTCTGCGCTTATTAAGACCCTCTATCTTATTAAGTTGGCGCTTTGTCTCAAGATAGATACCCGACAGACTTCTGTTGGGAAGCCTTTCAAGCTCCTGATAGCTGTCATTGTATTCGAGGCCGACCGTAGTCAGAAAATCCGACACGATTGTTTTCTGCGGTCCGATATACTGGTCCTTTTCGTAAACCCGTACGAGAATATTTTCCTTGCCTACAACACTGGAAATCTGATTAAGCCTTTTATAGTAATCAAGCTTGATATGTTTAAAACGGGAGCTGTTTATAAATTCTTTTAAAGTATAGGATACGTCGCTTCCTTTTACGTGCTGAGCCCAGAAAGACTGTATAAATAAATCCTGACGTCTGAGATATACAATTACCTTTAACTCAATCCCGCGGCTATCAAGCTTACTCTTGAGATTATTCCAAAATTTTTTGCCTCTTTTTCGCTCGCCCGAATTCCATATTGACTCCTCGGAGAGTATTACGTTCGGAAACGCTTCAAATAGGTTAAACAGTTTATCGAAGCACTCGTTTTCGATTTCCAGTTCTTTTTCCTTGAGCCTTTTTCCGTTTTCGTCCTTTATAGCGCTCACGAGAAAATGACCGTTGCGGTTAACTCCTATCGCGTCGAATCGTACACCAAAGTCGGGGTATACATATCCTTCGCTTTTAAGGACTTCATTGTTTAGGCGAAGAAAATTCTGGATATAAGTTGTACCCGTTTTAGGCATACCTATATGCAAGTATAGTTTTAACATAACTGCTCCTTAAAGTAAAGACTTAATTTTTTCATATACCGTATCTGCAGCCTCTTCAATAGTGAGATCGGAGGTGTCTATAGTTACGTCGGGCATCTTCGGAGGCTCGTAAGGACTTGAAATACCTGTAAAGTTAGGAATCTGACTGTTACGCGCCTTTTTGTAAAGTCCCTTAACGTCGCGTTTCTCGCATTCGCTGAGCGGAGTGCTTACGTAAACTTCTATAAAGTTATCCTTGCCTATAATTTCCTTTGCTCTTACGCGGTCGCGTCTGTATGGGGATACAAACGAGGTGATTACGATAAGCCCCGCGTCGTTCATTAACTTTGAAACCTCTGCGATTCGTCTGATGTTTTCAATTCTGTCCGCTTCCTTAAAACCGAGGTTTTTGTTAAGACCGAGACGCACGTTGTCTCCGTCGAGAGTCATCGTGTGGCGTCCCTCCGTAAAGAAGCGCTTTTCAATTTCGTTCGCGAGTGTCGATTTGCCCGAGCCGGAAAGTCCCGTAAACCATATAGTTTTAGGGGTTTGATTCTTTTGAGCCGCTCTCTGTTCGCGCGATATATCCATATCGTGCCATGTGAGATTGTCCGAGCGCCTGAGAGCGTGTTCTACCACTCCGCATGCGGAGGTCATATGAGTGATTCTGTCTACCAGAATGAGCGAGCCTAGCGCCTGGTTGTTCTCGAATTTTTCAAATACGATTTTCTCCGATGTGCTTATATCGCACACAGCGATTTCGTTCTTGTAGATTTCGTTCGCCTTGAGTTCACTGCCGTCATTAACGCTGATTTTGTACTTTATATTCATAACCACGGCGGGGATACTCTTTGTGCCGATTTTAAGCATATAGTTTTTCCCCGGAACGAGCTTCGTGTCGTCCATCCAAAGCAGCTTTGCTGTAAAAAGGCTGCTGATTTCGGGTTTTGTGTCCTTAACAAGAACGCATCCTCTGGATACGTCAACCTCTTTGTCGAGCTGGATAGTTACGGCATGACCCTTTTCGCAGGACTGAACTTCCTTGCCCGCGTCGATTATGGATTTAATATTAGCCTTTTCGTTCGAGGGTAGAGTTGTGACTTCGTCGCCGACCGAGATTTCTCCCGTCTCAATTTGACCCTGAAAACCGCGGAAGGTGTGGTCGGGGCGGCATACGCGCTGAACAGGCATCGTAAAGCCCTTTTCGGTATCAACGTTCTGCACGTCTATCGTTTCGAGATACGAGAGAAGGCTAACGCCTTTGTACCAAGGTGTGCGCTCTGACTTCGTAGTTATGTTATCGCCGTCAGTCGCCGATACAGGAATTATTGCGGCGCTTTCGTACTCGTATTCCGCGAGAAGAATTTTTATTGTCTTTTTAATTTTTTTAAATTTTTTCTCATCAAAGTCGATGAGGTCCATTTTGTTTACAGCGAACACAAAGTGCTTAATTCCCATAAGTGAACATATTCTTGTATGTCTCCTTGTCTGAGTAAGCACACCCTGGGACGCGTCTACGAGAATGACCGCGAGTTCCGCGAACGACGCTCCAACAGCCATATTTCTTGTATATTCCTCATGACCCGGTGTGTCCGCTACGATAAACGAGCGTTTCTCGGTTGTAAAGTATCTGTACGCAACGTCTATAGTAATACCTTGTTCGCGTTCCGCCATAAGACCGTCGAGCAAAAGCGAGTAGTCGATTTCTCCGCCGCGGGAGCCTACCTTGCTGTCGAGCACCAGAGACTCTTCCTGATCGGTAAAGATAAGCTTTGCGTCGTACAGCATATGACCGATAAGCGTAGACTTACCGTCGTCAACGCTTCCGCAGGTGATAAATTTAAGAAGTCCGTTCATCAGAAATACCCCTCTCTTTTGCGTTTTTCCATACTTGCGCTGCCGCCGTCGCTGTCAATTACACGGCTGGTGCGTTCTGAGGATACCGCGCTCAGCGTCTCGGCGATAATTTCGTCGAGAGTTTCGGCGTCGCTCTCTATTCCGCCCGTAAGCGGATAGCAGCCGAGCGTCCTGAAACGAATCTTCTTGTACTCGATTTTCTCGCCGTCTCTGAGCTTTAAGCGGTCGTCGTCCACCATGATAATGTTTCCGTCACGCTCGATGCACGGGCGAACGGCTGCAAAGTAGAGAGGAACTATATCAATATTTTCGCGCTTAATATACTGCCATATATCTTTCTCTGTCCAGTTGGATATCGGGAAAACGCGTACGCTTTCGCCTTTGTTGATTTCGGCGTTAAAAAGCTTCCACATCTCTGGCCTCTGATTTTTAGGGTCCCACGCGTGCTCCGAATTTCTGAATGAGAATATACGCTCCTTAGCCCTCGATTTTTCCTCGTCGCGTCTTCCACCGCCGAACGCAGCGGTGAAGCCGTACTTATTAAGAGCCTGCTTGAGCGCCTTTGTTTTCATAATATCCGTGTATGCCGAACCGTGATCGAACGGGTTTATTCCTTGCTTAACCCCGTCCTCGTTAATATATTCGAGCATTTCTATGCCGTACTTTTCGGCTACCTTGTCGCGAAATTCTATCATCTCGCGGAATTTCCACGTCGTGTTTACGTGTAAAAAAGGAAACGGCGGTTTCTCGGGATAGAACGCCTTAAGAGCAAGATGAAGCATAACCGACGAGTCCTTGCCTATTGAGTAGAGCATAACAGGTTTTTCACACTGAGCGGCGACTTCGCGCATTATATATATCGCCTCAGCCTCCAGCTCGTCTAAGTGAGTCATATTTCCCATTTGTATCCCTCCAATATGTAAAAAATTCCAATTTATGTCGGATTTTATCAAGAAATTTTGAAATAAATGTGATATAATAATTTAAAGGTTTGTTACCAAAATAAAGATGTGTTCCGATTTATCGCAAATATTTCCAAAAACATAAGCTTTGCAAGACAGTAAGGATAAATCAATATAAAACCTATATGTATTATGGGTATTCATCATTTTTTTATCATATTTACACTATATAATCGGCGCAACGAAATTTGAATAAGGAAGGTGCTTAAAAATGACCCTGCTGAAAAATAAAAAATCGTTTAAAATTATTTCGCTTATTATCGCAGCAGTAATGTTCTCGTGCGTACTCTCGTCGTGCTCAGGTTCGTCCTCTGACGAATCAAAAAAACTAAAGCTCACTAATGTGTCTTACGACCCTACCCGAGAGCTGTACCAGAAGTATAACGAGGCTTTTGCCAAGTATTATAAATCCGAAACGGGAGAGGACATCGAGATTGTTCAGTCACACGGCGGCTCGGGTGCCCAGGCTCGTTCTGTAATAGAGGGAGCCGACTCCGACGTAGTTACGCTCGCGCTTGCGCATGATATTACATTAATCGAGCAGTCGGGACTTATCGAGAGCGGTTGGATTGACGAATTTGATAATGACTCATCTCCGTATACCTCGACTATCGTTTTCCTTGTTCGCAAGGATAACCCGAAGGCTATCAAGGATTGGAACGACCTTATTAAGGATGGCGTTGAAATCATAAATCCTGACCCGAAGAGCAGCGGAGGAGCTTGCTGGAATTTCCTTGCTGCATGGCAGTACGCCCTTAACAATAACAAAAACGATGAGAATAAGGCAAAGGAATTTGTAACTAAGCTATATCAGAACGTTACTGTTATGGATTCAGGCGCAAGAGGCGCGACCACGACATTCGTTGAAAACGGACAGGGCGATGTCCTTATCGCATGGGAGAACGAGGCGCTTAACAGTGTTGCAGAGTACCCGGGTGAGTACGAAATCGTTACTCCGAGTGTGTCTATCCTCGCTCAGCCGAGCGTTGCTATAGTGGACGGAAATGCAGAAAAGGACGGAACCGAAAAGCTTGCGAAGCAGTATCTCGAGTACCTTTACTCAGACGAGGCGCAGAAGATTATCGGTGAGAGCGGTTACCGCCCGTCAAACAAGAAAATTCTTAAAACTTTCTCTGATAAATTCGACCTCAACGTTGATCTTATTACGATAAACGATTTCGGAGGCTGGGACGCTGCGTACGAAAAATTTTTCGATGACGGCGCTATATTCGATGAGATTTATAACGGATAAAAACCAATATTCAGCGGCAAGCAGCAAGTGGTATAAGTTACCTACTGCAACTTGCCGCTTTGCGGTGAAAAGGAAAACATATGAAGAAACCATTGAAAGTAAAACATAAAGTTCGTGTTATCCCCGGGTTCGGATTGACTATGGGGATAACTGTCGCGATGCTTTCTATGCTGATTATCATTCCGCTCGCATCGGTGCTGCTGTATTCCTTGAGGCTCAGCCCTGCCGAATTTTTCGGACTGATAACAGCGCCTAACGTAATAAGTGCTTTTGTTACCAGTATAGTGTGCGCACTTATTGCCGCTTTTATTAACAGTATTTTCGGATTGATACTCGCGTGGGTGCTTGTAAGATACGATTTTTTCGGAAAACGTATTCTTGATGGGCTCATTGAGCTTCCGTTTGCTCTGCCTACCGCAGTAGCGGGTATAACGCTCTCTAAGATGTATTCAAACACAGGTTTTCCCGGCGGTTTCCTTTCGGGAATAGGACTTGACGTTTCGTATTCCCATATCGGTATTGTCGTTGCGCTAGTGTTTATAGGAATACCGTTTACGGTGCGCTCTGTGCAGCCGGTGCTCGAGTCCCTCGACGGTCAGTACGAGGAGGCGGCGTATATACTTGGCGCGAGCCGAAGGAAAACATTTTTCAAGGTTATTCTGCCCGAGATGTTCCCGTCGCTTCTGACGGGTTTCAGCCTCGCCCTCGCAAGAGGAATAGGAGAATACGGAAGTGTAATTTATATTTCAGGTAACAGCGCGAAAAACGGAACTCAGGTCGTGTCTTATGTCATTATGCAAAAGCTCGAGCGAATGGATTACTCAAGCGCAACGGCGATTGCTCTTGTAATGCTCATAATTTCTTTTGTGCTTATGTTCGCGATTAACATTATTCAGATACGCCGCTCAAGGCGCGTCAATGCAATGTAAGGCGGTGTAATATGGACTATTATGATAAAAAACAGAACCGCTCACAAAAGGTCACAAAATATCTGCTTATTGCCGTCTCGGTTATATTTATAGGGGTTATGCTTGTACTTCCCCTGATTTCTGTAATAGTGAATTCTCTTAAAGAGGGTATCGAGTTTTATTTTAAATCTCTTTCCACAGAGTTCGTAACTTCCGCTTTGGGTGTTACGGTGATGGCGACGCTGATTTCCGTCGGTGTAAATACGCTCTTCGGAATTATTGCGTCCTGGCTGCTCACAAGATTTGAGTTTCGCGGAAAGAACACGCTCTCTACCCTTATTGATATTCCGTTTTCGGTTTCTCCCGTAATCGCCGGTCTTGCGTTTATTATGACTTTTGGACGTCTCGGTTGGGCGAGTCCGGTTGTAGACTGGATTAACTCGACTTTCGGTACAGATATACAGATTGTATTCGCATTACCAGGCGTAGTGCTTGCGACTATATTTGTTACTTTCCCGTTTATATCACGCGAAATTATTCCGGTGCTCAATACAGTCGGGCACGATGAGGAGGAAGCCGCAGCACTTATGGGAGCAAAAGGCTTAAAAATATTCAGAAAAATTACGTTTCCTCATATAAAATGGGCGCTTCTGTACGGAGTAATCCTCTGTACTGCCAGGGCGCTCGGTGAGTTCGGCGCGGTACACGCGCTGTCCAAAACCCGCGGACAGACGTTTACGCTTCCTCTCGAGATAGACGCACTGTATATGTCAGGCTCGGCAGACTCGATAACTGCGTCATTCGCCGTTTCGTCGCTTCTGGTGATAATGGCGATTGTCGTACTCGTAGCGAGGAATATAGTTGAATACAGAGCTAAGAAAGAAAAGTAGGGTGATCGGTTATGTATGTTGAACTGAAAAACATAAATAAATATTTCGGCGACTTCAAGGCAGCCGACAATGTCAGCTTTGGCATAGAAAAGGGCAAACTGGTCGCTCTTTTAGGACCGAGCGGCAGCGGAAAAACTACAATATTGCGTATGTTAGCAGGTCTGGAAAAGCCCGACAGCGGCGAGATCTATATTGACGGAAAACTCGTAAATAATATTCCTGCCTCAGAGCGCGGAATCGGATTTGTTTTCCAGAGTTACGCGCTTTTCAGATATATGACTGTTTTCGATAATATTGCGTTCGGCCTTGAGGTAAAGAAAACTCCTAAAAAGCAGATAAAAGAGAGGGTAAACGAGCTTATTGAGCTTGTTGGACTTTCGGGAATGGAAAAGAGATATCCTAACCAGCTTTCGGGCGGTCAGCGCCAGCGTGTGGCTTTTGCCCGTGCGCTTGCGCCGGAGCCGACGCTTTTGCTTCTTGACGAGCCCTTTGCCGCGATTGACGCAAAGGTACGCGCAGAGCTTCGCACGTGGCTTGCGGATATGATTCACAAGGTTGGCATAACGAGTATCTTTGTAACTCACGATCAGGACGAGGCTGTTGATGTAGCCGACAATATTATTGTTACCAACCAAGGCAGGATTGAACAGCACGGAGCTCCGCAGGAAATTTATAATAACCCGGAAACACCGTTTGTTGCTGAATTTATAGGCACATCCGCAAAGTACGAGAACTACGGTGTTCTAAAAGGCTTCTCAAGAGAGGAGAAAATAAACGGAGCGTTGATACGCCCCGAATTTGTCGAGGTGTTTAAGTCCGACAACACGAGTATCGAGCCGTATCTTAAATATGCCGACGACGGTATTGTAGAGAACGTCACCTTCAGAGGTAATTCAATAGAGCTTACTATTGATGTAAAGGGACTGAAGCTTACTGCGCTGCGTTCGCTTGAGCGTCGTAAAATTGATGTGGGCGAGAGAGTAAAGGTGCTCGTATACCGACTGTATGCTTTCGATAATGAGGGAGTTAAAATTATAGAAAACTCCGATATCGCAGGAAAAGAAACAGTAAAGCTTTGATATGTAAAATGCGGCTGTCGCGATTTTTCGTGACAGCCTTTTTGTGCATTGTTATGACAACACAAAAGGTCGGGTAATGCTGTTGCCCGACCTGAATTCATTTATTATATGTTATCTTATCTTTCGCTTTCGTGCCATTCTTCGCCACCAAAAATAAAATCATCCAAATCACCGTTATCAATAAAATATCTGAATAACACAGAAACGCACCTCCTTAACTTTTCGGATTAAAACAGGGGTGCGGCTTCTACTACTTTTCTATTGCATCAATATATCCTGCTATTGCGTTTACTACTTGCTCGGTACTGAGCTTAGAGCGATTAATACATAAATCGTAGTTTTCTGTCAGGCCCCATTTTCTGTCCGAATAAAAATTATAATAATTTGCCCTTGATTTGTCTGTTTTAGACACTACCTGTTCCGCTTTGGACTCGCTGACGCCTTTCTTTTCTATAGCTCGCTTAACTCTGTAGTCCATATCAGCACATATAAATATATTTATTACATCGTCTCTGTCTTTAAGTACATAGTCCGCACATCTTCCGACTATAATACACGGACCCTCGCTTGCAAGCCGCTTAACGATTTTGTGCTGTAGAAGGTATAGTCTGTCATTCACGGGCAACTGTCCCGTACCGAAATTGTTGCCGAATGAATACAGACCCAGTGACAGCGAGTATAAGAGACTGTTCGTTGCCTTCTCGTCAACATTGTTAAATATTTCGGGATCAATTCCGCTCTCTTTAGCAGCGATAGAGATAAGTTCCTTATCATAGCACTTAACTCCAAGCTTTTCTGCAAGAGCTTCGCCGATCTCACGACCACCGCTGCCGAACTGTCTTCCTATTGTAATAATATGTTTACAAGCCATCATTAACCTCCCGTAAGGATATGGAGTTTATTATATTATATGCATATTATACGAAAAAATCAAGAAAAAAATAAAATTTTGTAGAAAATGACAACTTTAAAACCTTTTCTTTGTATATAATATACGGAAAAGTATTTTGTGTGACTAAAAATAGGTTCCAATGAAAACTTTTTTAAAGCTTGCGTGTATATCCGCTTTATTTTCGTAAAAATAATAGGTAATATCTATTATTTTTCGTAAAATACGCATTAAAACACTATATGCGTTTGTATTAAACTATATGATAATTATATTTAATATTTTTAAAAAAATTTCTTAAAAAAGTATTGACATTTTTTCTTCATTGTAATATAATAACAATCACGCACTCGCAAGAGATTACAATGCTGTAATCACTATGAGAACGCGTAATAAGGACCTTGAAAATTAAACAACGAAAGTACAGAAACCCGTAATGACTTTGAGATACATTAGTGTAGACTTAAAGGA